>DASXFW010000206.1:0-28158 GCA_036489395.1 Acetobacteraceae bacterium
TGTCATTGCGAGGCCGCTTGGCCGAAGCAATCCCCCGCGGGGGATTGCTTCGGCCAAGCGGCCTCGCAATGACAGAAGAGCGGCGTTTCATCCAGGGCGGGTCGGCCGCGAGGCGGTGGTCAACTCGCGATGACAGAAAGACCCATTGCATTTTCTCGCCAGGTTCGCGGAGCTGACGCAATCCCGGTCGGCCTGTCAGGCGGCTCCTGTGTCAGACGGGATCGATCTCGCGATCCTTCTTGGGCGTCAGATCATAAGGCAGCGCGAAGCCCGGCAGCGCGGCGAGGCGTTGCGACCAGGCGTGCACGTTGGGCCAGCGCGTGATGTCCATGCCGCCTTCCGCCATGAACACCATGCGGCCCCAGCAGCCGATATCCGCGATGGTAAGGGAATCGCCGACCAGCCAGTCGCGGCCTTGCAGCGATTTGTCCACGAAGCCGACGGCGGCATCGGCGAGCGGGCGGAAATAGTCCATCACCGCGGGATCGACGGCGCGGAAGCGGCTATAGTGCCGCACCTTCGCGACGTTGGTGATGTTGTCGGCTTCCCAGGACAGCCACTCGCGCGCGGTCCAGCGGTCTTGCTCCGTTGCGCCGGCAAAGTGGCCGGTGGTGCGCGCGAGGTAGTCCAGGATGACGTTGGACTGCACGATGGTCAGGCCGCGATGGCGCAGCGTGGGCACCTGGCCGTAGCGATTCACCGCCAGGTATTCCGGCTGCTTCTGCACGCCGAACTTCAGGTTAACGGTGCGGAAGCTGAACGGCAGGCGCGCCAACGCAAGATACAGCATCGGCTTGTAGGTCGAGCTCGACGTGAAGCTGCCGTAGATGGTCAGGCGCTCGGGATCGCTCATAGCGGGATCGCCAGCAGGGTGTCGAAGCGCTGGCTGTCGCAGATCACCAGGCGTTCGACGAAACGCAGCTTGCCGTCTTCCTCGCGCACGCGGTCGAGATAGACGCCGGCAGAGAACACGTCCATGCGGCCGTCGCGCATGGTGCGGATGACCAGGAAGGGAGTCTCCGCCTTGATCTCGTCCCCTGTACTCAGCAGCAACGGCATGCCGACGATGTGACGGTAGGTGTGGCGTTCGTAGATGTTGGCGTTGCGCAGGGCGGAGACGCGATCCTGCAGCATCGCGCGCGAATCCGCGTACACCACGCCGGCCGCATAGCCGCGCTTGTAATTGTCCGCCGTGGTGACCTTGTAGAGGCAGTTCTCCACGAAGAAGCTCGGCCATTCCTCCAGCTTGTCGGCGTCGATGCACGACGCATAGGCGGTGTTCAGCGATGACAGTCGGAATAGGGTGTCGGCGTCCGACATGGCTAGACCTCCATGAGCTCGCGCCAGTTCTTCCAGAAGCCGCGCACGGCGGATTCGGTGGCGCGGGTGGATTGGCTTTCGGTGCCGCTGCCGCCCATTTCGACGACTGATTCTTCGTCCTCGGCAGTGGCGGTGCCGCGCTGCACGAAGCCGCCGACGCAGCCGTCCTCCATCGAGACGAAGCCGGCGGGGCCGACCAGGTTGCACTGCTTCAGCCGCAGCGCGCGCATGTCCGGCGTGTCGTCGGCGAAACCGAGATAGGTCCAGTGAAGATCCATCGCGTCGGGGCCGCGCGGTACGATCTGCCGCACTGCCAGGCAGTTGTGAATCTGCTGCAGCACGAAGCCGGGGAACACGCTGAGGATCTGCAATTGAATGTTGTCGCCGAATTCGTTGCGGACTTCCAGCAGGCCCGGATCTGCGAGGCGGAAATCTTCCTTGTCGGAACGCAGGCCAGCGTCGCGATAGGTCGTGTCGGGAGTCTGTGCCGGTGCCAGCGTGGTGGAGGCGTGGTGCGCGCCGCTCTCGCTGATCAGGATGCCGCCGCCCTGGCTGAGTCTGGTGATGCGGAAGGTGGCAAAGAACAGGTGAAGGAGACTGGCGTGGTAGGTGTCCTTGACGTTCTCGGCGTAGAGTTTCCAGTTGTTGGGCAGGGGTTGCGTGAAGCGGCCGATGACCTCGACCGGCTTTGTGAGTACGCGGCGGATGCGCGCGGTGATGGCCTCGCCCAGGAATTGTTCGATTGGCGGCGTGGCTTCCGACAGCGTGCCGAATACCAGGCCGCAGAAGTTGGTGGTGCGGAACTTGCGCGGACCGACCGAGCGCATGTCGAAGTCCTTCGGCATGCCGCCCTGGCCGTTGACGCCGTTGCGGAACGCGACGGACGCCAGGTTGCCGCACAGATCGTAGCGCCAGGCGTGATAGACGCAGCCGAAGTCCTTGGCCGAGCCACTGTCCTCCAGCACGATCAGCGCGCCGCGGTGGGCGCAGCGGTTCTCGAACGCGTGCACCGCGCCGTTCTCGCCGCGGGCGACGACGATCGGCATCTCGCCGACGAAGGTGGTGCGGAAGTCGCCCTGGTTGGGAATGTCCACATCGAGGCACAGAAAGTTCCAGACCGGGCCTTGGAAGATGCGCGCTTGCTCGGCGCGCGCCACGTCCTGTTCCTGATAGACCCAGTAGGGCACGCGGGTGACGCCCGGCGGCCAGGCATGCTGCGAGATGCCGCGGCCGGGTTGCACTATGGTGCCGTCCATCGCGTCCTCCGTCGGTTGGTTGGGTGCATTCTAGGGCGAATGGGCGGGGATTGCACCCTACGCGGACCTATTTCAGCCGATGCTGGCCGCTGCTGCGTTCCTCGAGCGCGCCTATCCGACGCGACATATCCACCAGGTGGTGTGTGACCGCTGTCGAAGCCGCCACGGCCGATGACGCGCGGGCCTTTTCGATCAGCAGTTCCTCGTTGCCCTCGAGTTTTGCGATCCGCTTCTCCATGTCGCGCAATTCGTCCCTGACTTTCTCAAGCCCGCGAGTGGCGTTTTCCGCGCTCTCGAACACGCGCTCGATGCGACGGGCGAGTTGCCATAGCAGCGCTATGTCGCGCAATGCCATTTATCAGCGGGCTTGGCGCAGAGATTCCGGGACGATCGTCTGCCGCACCGGCTCCACACCGAGGTCCCGAAGCAACGCATCCTGCCGCGCAGTCAGTGCCGCCATGCGGGCGTCGAAGGCGTCGAACCACTGGAGAAGCGCGTTGGTATCGACGATTGCGCCGGGTCGCGTCTGTGCAGGCTGCTTTCTCATCTCCGAGGTTCGGTCCTTGGTCGGTTTGCGTCGCGCTGCGGCCATGTCGGTATCCTCTTGGAGCGGTTGCACTATATGGGTTTCGGCAAGGAATGTCGAAGCGGCGTCAGGAGCCTCGCTCAGATAAAGTTGGTGCCGCCGTTCAACTGCACCGTCTGGCCGGTCATGTACGGGTTGCCGAGCACCAGCAGCACCGCCTGTGCCACTTCCTCCGGCGTGCCCATGCGGCCGAGCGGGATGCGCTTCGCGTAGTCGTCGCGACGCGCCGCCATCATATCGGTGTCGATCAGCGACGGGGCGACGGCGTTGACGGTGATGCCCTCGGTCACCAGGCGGGCGGCGTAACCGCGCGTCAGTCCCTCCATGCCGGCTTTCGAGGCGTTGTAGTGCACGCCGATCCCGCCCGCGCCGCGCGCCGCGCCAGAGGAGATGTTGACGATCCGCCCCCAGCGCTGCGCGCGCATATGCGGCAGGACGGCCCGGGTGCAGAGGAACGCGGATTTCAGGTTGGTGGCGATCGTGGTGTCGAAGTCGGCCTCGGTTAGCTCGTCCACAGTGCGGATCAGCGCGATGCCGGCGTTGTTGACCAGCACGTCCACCGGGCCAAGCTGCGCGGCGATCTGCTGCATCATGCGTGCGACGGCGGTGCTGTCGGACACGTCGGCGGCAACGGCGATGGCGCGGCGTCCTGTGGCGCGGATTGAGTCGGCGACGGCGTGAGCATCATCGGCGCGCTCACGGTAATTCACCGCGACATCGGCGCCGGCTTCGGCCAGCGCGACCGCGATGGCCCGGCCGATGCCGCGCGAGCCGCCGGTCACCAGGGCTATGCGGTTGGTGAGGTCTGAGAGAAGCGCCATAGGTTGGATCCGCTTTGATGCGCCAACCCTACACCTTCGCGTTCACACAGTCGCCGTGTGCCATCGCCTGTCGGATATACGCCGCCGGGAGTTCACGCCGCTATGCCGCTCGTTCGGTAAACGGCACGCAGCCCGGTGCGGAACCCGATCGACTCCAGCAGCAGATCGTGGTCCGGGCCAAGGTACTCCGGCTCATCCGGCCACGATCCGTCATTCTGACGCCGCAACACCTCGGCAGCGATGGACCGGGAGCGGATCAGCACAATTTCGGCGACCGAGGGAATGCTTGTGTAAGCCCAGACATTGGCGCGGGTCTGACGCATGTTGGATGGCGACAAAATCTCGATCAAAACGACAGGGTTCGCCATGGTCCGGCCACCCTCCGGTGGCGTGCAGGTTACACCGAGGTCCGGGATCAGCAGGTTCCGGGCGGCGCCGACGCGCGGCACCACGCCGGGCGCAACACCCACGCGACAGGGGCTGTTGCTGTCAGCAAGATGGTTGCCGATCAGGCGCCCGAGCTCACTCTGGATCATGGCATGCGGATCGGATGCAGGCACCATCATCTCCGGTTTGCCGTCGCGCAGTTGCCACAGCGCACCGGTGTCATCGCCGGAATCCCACTCAAGGAATTCGGCGACTGTCATGTCGAGCGAGGGTTTGCGTAAAGCGACCATGGGCAGACTCTACAGGACGTCGGTTCCGTTCGCCACGAACCTCCTGCGACCAGGTCAGGAGGCCAACGGTCGCCGCTCCGCTGCCGGCCCATACGTCCTGAACCGCTCCTGCGCGGCCCGCATTTCCTCCGCCGTCAGCACCCGCACCGCACCTGCCGCACGCGCCATCAGATACTGCCGGCACAGCGTCTCCAGCAGCACCGCGCCGGTCAGCGCCTCCTGCATGCTGCGCCCCTGCACGATCATCCCGTGATTGCCGAGCAAGCACGCCGTGCGCCCCTGCATCGCCTGCACTGCGAGCGCGGCAAGCTCCGGCGTACCGAACGTCACGTACGGCGCGCACCGCACGTCATCCCCGCCGAAGCGCGTGACCATGTAATGAAACCCTGGCAGACCCTCGTTCAGACACGCGAGCGCAGTGCAGGCGTCGGCGTGCGTGTGCACGATCCAGGATGCGTCGGGAAACGCTGCATAGATCGCCGCGTGCATCGACCATTCGGATGACGGCGTCGCCTTGCCGCGCACCCCACCGTCCAGCGCCATCGCCACAAGTCCAGTCGCAGACAGCGTTTCCGCAGAGCACCCCGACGGCGTGATCAGCATCCCCGCTCGCGTGCGCGCGCTGACGTTGCCGGAGCTGCCGGCGTTCATGCCGCGCCGCGCCAGCTCGCGATACAGCGACAACAGCGCCGCGCGCGTCGGCTCGGCCTTGCTTCGGACGGGGGCTCTCATAGGCCGCATAGTGGCCGCACCGGGCCTGATTGGCGAGGTTTCACGCCACCGTGGGCTTGACCCGGCCCGGCGCGCACCGACTCATAGCCGAGACGCGAGGCAGCCGAGCCGCAGCGGGTCGGCGTCTCCCGTCATGGCCGGGCTTGCCCCGGCCATCTGCGCACGATCCCGCGTGCAGCGACTCTCGCTGCTCGCACGGTCCTCGCGCAGATGGCCGGTTCAAGCCCGGCCATGACGGGAAGCTGCTCACTGCCAACTGCCAATCGATGACTGATGAGTGTTGAGGAGGGCTTGCGATGCAGATCGGTGTGGTCGGGCTTGGCCGGATGGGGGCCAACATCTCGCGGCGGCTGATGCGCGCCGGGCACTCCTGCGTGGTGTGGGATGCGAATGCGACGACCGTGCAGGAACTCGGCAAGGAAGGCGCGCAATCCAGCAGCGGCCTGGAGCAACTGGTGCAGGCGCTCACCGGCAAGCCGCGCGCGGTCTGGGTGATGCTGCCCTCGGGCAAGATCACCGAACAAACAATAGAACACCTCGGAACGCTGCTGGGCTCAGGCGACATCATCATCGACGGCGGCAACTCGTTCTGGAAGGACGACGTTCGCCGCGGCAAGGCGCTGGCGGCGAAGGGCATCCGTTACGTCGATTGCGGCACGTCAGGCGGCGTATGGGGGTTGGAGCGCGGCTACTGCCTGATGATCGGCGGCGACAAGGCAGCGGTGGAGCACCTCGATCCGATCTTTTCGGCGCTGGCGCCTGGCATCGGTACAATCGAACGCACGCATGGCCGCGAGGCCCGCGATCCGCGCGCAGAACATGGCTACATCCACGCCGGTCCGGTCGGCGCCGGGCATTTCGTGAAAATGGTGCACAACGGCATCGAATACGGCATGATGCAGGCCTTCGCCGAAGGCTTCGACATCCTGCGCAACCGCGCCTCCGACAAGCTGCCGGCGGATGAACGGTTCGATCTCGATATGGGCGACATCGCCGAAGTCTGGCGCCGTGGCTCCGTCGTTTCATCCTGGCTGCTCGATCTGACCGCATCGGCGTTGGCAACCGACGAAAAGTTGGAAAAATTCTCCGGCAACGTCGATGATTCCGGCGAGGGCCGCTGGACCATCGAAGCCGCCATCGAGGAAGCCGTGCCCGCCGATGTCCTCGCCGCGTCGTTGTTCGTGCGCTTCCGTTCGCGCCAGGATCACACCTTCGCGGAGAAGATACTGTCCGCCATGCGCTTCGGCTTCGGCGGCCATGTGGAGACGGCGCCGAAGACATGACCGTCGTCGTGGTCA
Organism: Acetobacteraceae bacterium; assembly: GCA_036489395.1. Taxonomy (GTDB): domain Bacteria; phylum Pseudomonadota; class Alphaproteobacteria; order Acetobacterales; family Acetobacteraceae; genus JASHVB01. The sequence goes on from DASXFW010000206.1 coordinate 6,691, forward strand.
TGGGCGTGTCCGGCTGCGGCAAGACCACCGTCGCGGAGATGCTGGCAAAGCGCCGCGGCTGGTCGGTCATCGAGGGCGACAGCTTCCATCCGCGCTCCAACGTGGAAAAGATGGCCGCCGGCCATCCGCTGACCGACGAAGATCGCTGGCCCTGGCTGCGTGCGATCGCGGCGGAGATCGACGCGCGGCGGGCGCGCGGCGAATCGTCGGTGGTTGCGTCCTCGGCGTTGAAGCGTGCGTATCGCGACATCCTGGTCGGCGATCGGCCCGACGTGGTGCTGGCGTACTTGCAAGGTTCGCAACAGCTCATTGCCGAGCGGATGAAGGCGCGCAAGGGCCACTTCATGCCGGCGTCGCTGCTCGACAGCCAGTTCGCCACGCTGGAGGAACCGGGCGCGGACGAACATCCGATCGTGCTGTCCATCGAGCCTCGACCCGAGGCGATCGTCGATGAACTGGAACGCCAGCTCGATGAAAGGGAGCATGCGACATGAGCAACGACGCAACGTATCCAAGCCTGCGCGACCGCGTGGTGTTCGTGACCGGCGGCGCCAGCGGCATCGGCGCGTCGGAGGTAACGCATTTCGCGCAACAGGGCGCACGCGTGGCGTTCGTCGATATCGCCGATGCGGCGGCGGAAAAGCTGGTGGCGATGTTGCGCGATGGCGGCCACCCGGCGCCGTATTACCAACACTGCGACCTGAAGGACATCGAGGCGCTACGCGCGGCGATCGCCGATGTGGGGCGCCGGCTTGGCAACATCACCGTGCTGGTCAACAACGCGGCGAACGATCAGCGGCATAACTGGCAGGACGTGACACCGGAATTCTGGGACGAGCGGATGGCGACCAATCTGCGTCACCAGTTCTTCGCGATCCAGGCGGTGGCGCCAATGATGCGCGCGGCGGGCGGCGGCTCGATCGTCAATTTCGGTTCGATAAGCTGGCACAGCAACCAGGGCGGCATGCCGGCCTACACCACCGCGAAGGCCGCGGTCGAGGGGCTGAGCAAGGGCATGGCACGCGATCTCGGGCCCGATGGCATCCGGGTCAACACGGTGATTCCCGGCTGGATCATGACCGAACGGCAGGTCACGCTGTGGCTGACTCCGGAAGCGGAGGAGAACCTGCTGCGCATGCAGTGCCTGAAGCAGAAATGCGTGCCGGATGACGTGGCGCGCATGGTGTTGTGGCTGGCATCGGACGACAGCCGCATGTGCACCGCGCAATTGTGGGTGGTCGATGGGGGAAGGTTGTGACGAACCTCTTACTGTCGTTGCGAATTCCCACCGGCCGGCGGCGTCCGACCCGCCCTGGATGAAACGCCGACCCCCTGTCATTGCGAGGCCCCTTGGCCGAAGCAATCTCCCAGGAGATTGCTTCGGCCAAGGGGCCTCGCAATGACAGGGGGTCGCAATCACAGCCCAGGGCCTGCACGCGTCTTACGCTTCAGCGATAGTGGAGCTAGCATCCGGCCCCAACGACACGAGGGAACGCACCATGTGGCAACCGAGCGAACGCTATCCGGATCCGGCCGTGCGCGTGCTGGACGACAGCTTCAACCAGTACCGCCTGCCGCTGGCCTCCGTCGAACGGCTGTACACCGGATGCCGCTGGTCGGAAGGTCCCGTCTGGTGCGGCGACGGCCGCTACCTGCTGTGGAGCGACATCCCCAACGACCGCATCCTGAAATGGGAAGAGGAAACCGGCGCGGTCAGCGTCTTTCGCAAGACCTCCTACAACGCCAACGGCAACACGCGGGATCGCCAGGGCCGCCTGGTCACCTGCGAGCACCGCGGCCGCCGCATCTGCCGCACCGAGTATGACGGCACGCTGACCACCATGATGGACAGCTTCCAGGGCAAGCGGCTGAATTCGCCGAACGACGTGGTGGTGAAGTCGGATGGGTCCGTATGGTTCACCGATCCGATCTTCGGCATCCTCGGATATTACGAGGGCGAAAAGGACGATCCGCAATTGAAGCCTTCCGTCTATCGCATCGACGGGCAGACCGGCGAAGCGACCATGGTGACCGACGAAGTGGAAGGCCCGAACGGCCTGGCGTTCTCGCCCGACGAATCGAAGCTCTACATCGTTGCGTCGCGCGCGCAGCCGAACCGTAAGATCATGGTGTACGACGTGGTCGGCGGCACCAAACTGGCAAATGGCAAGGTGTTCATCGACGCCGGTCCCGGCGGCTCGCCCGATGGCTTCCGCGTCGATATCCACGGCAATCTGTGGTGCGGCTGGGGCACCGGCAGCGACGAACTCGACGGCGTGCGCATCTTCAATTCGTCCGGCCAGCCCATCGGCCACATTTCGTTACCGGAACGCAGTGCCAATGTCTGTTTCGGTGGACGCTGGCGCAACCGCTTGTTCATGGCCGCCAGTCACAGCCTGTATGCGCTGTATGTGAACACGCAGGGCGTCGCTGGCGGGTAGCCCCTCGTCGCCGTCATTGCGAGAAGCGAAACGACGAAGCATTTCTGTTCGTACGGTCGCCTCCCACGTCATGCCGACGCAGGTCGGCATCCACGACTTTGTTGCAGGCAGCCGAGCCAGTCGTGGATGCCGACCTGCGTCGGCATGACGTGGGGGCAGCGCCGAGCGTTTCGTCCAGGCCGGTCGGCTGCCGGCCCGTGTCGAACTCGTAATGACAGCGCGCGCTACGCGTGCCCGGCGGCCTCGGACAGCAGCAGCGGATCGATGTGCAGCTTGCCCAGCGCGCGCCGCCACTTCGTGTCGTGGCCGTCGTCGAACACCAGCGTCTCGTCCGCCGGCACGGACAGCCAGGCGTTCTGCTGGATCTCGTTGTCGAGCTGGCCCGGCCCCCAGCCGGCATACCCCAACGCGAGCAATCCCTCGCGCGGACCGCCGCCCTCGGCGATCGCCTTCAGCACGTCCAGGCTGGCGGTCAGCGCAAGCGCGTCGTTCACCTTCAGGCTGCCGTCGCCGGTCCAGTCCGAGGTGTGCAGCACGAAGCCGCGCGCGTTGTCCATCGGCCCGCCGGCGCACAGGCGGATGCGGCGTGCCGGCGGCGCCGGCGCCACGTCGAGCTGCTTCAGCAGCTCGTCGAAGCTTGGCTTGACGATCGGACGGTTCACCACCAGCCCCATCGCGCCATCCGGGGTGTGGGCGCAGACATAGATCACGCTCTGCATGAAACGCGGATCGCTCATGGCCGGCATCGCGATGAGCAACTGCCCGGTGAAGAACCCGTCCGCCGGCAGGCCGGCGCCCTTGCCCCGGCCACGGCGCATGCCCGGCCGCACGCCGGTCAGCGCCTGAGGCTTCTCTGGTGCGATCTCGGTCGGCTCAGCAGCGGGTTTGTCTGGAGTCTTGGCCATGCCGCAAATCTGGGGCGCCCGGCGCGGCGGCGCAAGCAGGATCGTCAGACGGCCGCACTTCTCATTTTGCCTCAACGCCCTGGCAACGGTCGGATTTCGCGCACCACGGGCCGAAGGTGGAGGTCCCGCAGACGGTCGGCGTCCCAAGCACGCGGGCCCATGACGAACGCGCGTGCCGAACGCCTGGCCGGACGGCGGAGCATTCGGCGCGTCCAATAGATTGCGCACCCTGGCTGCGAGTTCTTCGATGGTGAAGGGCTCGCCGATCCGCTCCACGCCGCGATCGGGCACGCCGCTGTGAACCACCGCATTACGGGTATGGCCAGTGGTGTACCGGACCTTGCGCCTGGGCGGCCCCAGACGATCTTGATCGGGAAGTTGGACGCGAGACAGAGGCGCGGCCAGGGGGGCGCGGCCAGGTGTCGATGGGTCCGTGCGGAGTTTGCGGCCAGTCCTTCACGCGGACGAGCCGCGCCATGTCGGTGCCGCCGGCGAAGAAATCGGACTGGACGACGGGGGGGAAGGCTCGGAGGCTGGCTCGCTGGCGATGGCACCGCGTGGAATTGCGACGCGCGCGATGCCAGGATTACGCCGGTCGCTTCGCCAGACGGCGGGAACCGCGGATCATCCCGAGTGCGGCGATGCCGGTTGCCAGCACGAACCACGTCGCCGGTTCCGGGGCGTCGAAGGCGTGGCTGTAATCGATGCCGGAGGCAGCGGCGATCGTATAATTGTAGTCCGGAGCCCCGGAGCCGTCGGCGTTCAGTGCATAGCCCGGGCCACCCCAGGCGATCGTGTTGCCAAAATCAACCTTGCGGATTTGAAGAACCGTCGGCATTCAGCCGCAGCTTCAGGCGACGCCGGCGGTTCGCGAGATCATGCAGGTGGACGTTGGTCAAGTACCATGTTTCGTAAATTCGGTGACGTGTTCCAGAACCGCGGCTTTGTGCGAAAGGCAAGAAGCGAGGAATTGGAACCGCAAACAACGCAAATGGATGCACTGGAACCCTTTTGCGTTCTTTGCGTTATTTGCGGTTCTAATATTTACCTGCAGCGAGCACGCCAGGACCCAACTCAGGTCGGCAAAAATGCGTCGCCGAATTTACGAATCGCAGTACTAAGGCGACTTATCGAACCCGCGTCTGGAGGTGCAAGACCGGAGCAGCGCTGCATCGCGTCGGGGCGCTCGACAAGGCGACGATGCGCGACCTTGACGCGTTCTGCCTGACTCCTGTTGGTGTCATCAGCGGCGATGACATCCAGAAACTGCGCAAGCGTGAGGGTGTCAGCCAGGCTGTTCTCGCGCGGCACCTCAATGTCGGCACCAGGCTGGTCGGCGATTGGGAACGCGGCGTGAAGCGCCCGAGCGGGCCGTCGCTCAAGCTGCTGGTGCTGGCACGCGTGAAGGGCCTCGATGCCATAGCGTGACGCAGCGATTTACTGCAGCACCGATAGCGCAACATATCGTCCTTTATATTCACCGTATTTGGATCGGTAAAAGAACGGTAGAGATGACATCCCAAATCGACCCCTTGCTTCGAGACAGCGGCTGATGCGTCTGATCGATCGTTCCAGTTCACATTGTTCCGAGGAAACCATTCGCGCGTGCCCACGCTCGCCAATCGATCTGCGCTTCCTCGATCACCTCCAACCGCTCGTTCAGAAGGTGGTTAGTCTGGTAAATCATGAGATTGTCGCAACGCCAGCGCGCGGATGGGGCAATCAGGCCATCAAGCCCCAGGAACGCCAGGGCGGCGCCAATGCGTTGTGTCTGGCTGTAATCGCGTTCACCGTAGCGCGCTATATCGACGCCAAACCCACCGAGATCGGCACGTGCAAGGCGTAGCGTCTTCGTAGTGGGGACGCCAAGCTGCGAAACTTTGAGTGGCCTGGATGGCAAGGGCGTGAGCAGCGTCAGATAGGACACCACCTCTGCAAGAGCGCCGTTCCGCTCCATACTGGTATAGAGAACAGGCACCTCGGCGCCATCCCACGCTGGTGGCGACCACCGGCCTCCGTTGAACGAAAAAGCCAATGGATCGGCGCTGACGCCCGTCGCCCGAAAAACTTCTCCATCGAATCGGTCGACGGCAAGCGCACTAAGCTGATCGAGGAGGTCTTGATCGTGAATCATGCCCCGCCCGCTGTCTAGAAATGAACCGCGTCGCGAAGTTGACCCACCAGCCGCATCACTTCATCAATACGTCCAGTGCGGATCAGATTGGCGGGCGACTCACCTGCCAGCAGCTTTTGCGGGGCGAAAATCCATTGCCGCGCTTCGTTCGGTTCGTAGAAATCTGCGAGCTGATCGATGATGTATTCGAGCTCCAGCAGCGTCTTTTCCGTGGTGGCATGCGGATAGGCTCGGCCCTGATTCCACCGAGAGACGGTTTCAGGCCGCGTACCGAGCAGATTGGCTACCTCGATGTTTTTCATCGCGCCCTTGGCGCGCAACGAATCCAGCTTCCTGGCGACCGCGCCTGTCATGGCCGTAATCTCCGCTTGCGCATGATCGTCTCCCTTCGTTCATGACTCGCCCATCCTTCCGCGCACGGATCGGATGCAACTGCTCGACATGGGTCGTTGCGCCCCACCCGGACGAAGAATCCCAGCCGCGCGGGGCGGGGCCGCTTCAAGCGCGGGAGCGGCAGGCGGATCACGTTGGACATGGATGGCCCTCTTGGAATATGACATTACCATTGATTCTTTGATAGCGCAAATGAATGAGGGATAGCTTGACATTTCCGTTGTCGTGCCGTCGCAACCGCCGCTTGACCGGCCTGTCGCGCGAGCACCTGCCGTCAGCGATGCGCGGCGGCGTCCGGCTGGATCGACCATCGCCCGGCCGGGCACTTGGGTCGGGGTGTTCGGCATGAGCCAAGGCTGCCGTTGATCTGTCACACTATGTAGGATAGCGTGCCCGCAAAGAGGCACGGCTTGCGGGTTTTCAAAACCAAGGAATTCGCGCGCTTTGCGCGGCGCGAGGGCATCCGCGATGCAAGGCTTCGCGAAGCTGCCGAGCGTGCGCAACGCGGCCTCGTGGATGCCGACCTTGGCGGCGGCCTCATCAAGCAGCGCGTGGCCCGGCTGGGCGAGGGCCGCCGTGGCGGATATCGCACCCTGATGGCGTTCCGCGCGGGACGGCAGACGGTTTTTCTCTACGGCTTCGCCAAAAGCGAGCGCGACAACATTGGGTCGGACGAGCTTGATTTCTGGCGGCGTGTGGCACGTGGCTTTCTGGAGATGGACGCCGCGCAGTGGCAGACGATGACGGCGATGCGCGAGATCGTGGAGGTGGACGATGGCTAAGGCGACTTATCGAACCCGGCGGCTGGAGGTGCTGCACAAGACCGGCGCGGCATTGCATCGCGTCGGCGCGCTCGACAAGGCGACGATGCGCGACCTCGATGCGTTCTGCCTGACTCCTGTTGGTGTCATCAGCGGCGATGACATCCAGAAACTGCGCAAGCGTGAGGGCGTCAGCCAGGCTGTTCTCGCACGGCACCTCAATGTCGGCACCAAGCTGGTCAGCGATTGGGAACGCGGCGTGAAGCGCCCGAGCGGGCCGTCGCTGAAACTGCTCGTGCTGGCACGCGTCAAGGGGCTCGATGCCATAGCGTGACGCGGTGGTCTGCCGGTGTGCGCGAATCTGGACGGACGGCAGGACCGCTGACGCTCGAACCCGCGATCGCCTGGACCTCCGCCCACCGCATGCCACTCCGGCCGGGCCGATTGCAGTTCAAGGCTTATTCATAAGGTCCAGAGTCTTGAAAATGTTGATCCTTTTCGGTACGTAAATGCCGTGCGCAATGGCGGCTGCACCGGCAGCGCTGTTGTGCTACAAGGAGACTATGGATCGGCAGGACATTATAGCCCGGTTGCGGGAGAACGAAGCGGCGCTGAAAGCGCGCGGCGTGACGCACGCGGCATTGTTCGGGTCGCGCGCGCGAGGCGATGCTCGGCCTGACAGCGATACCGACATCATGATCGAGATCGACCCCGCGGCTCGGATTGGCGTGTACGAATATGTCGGGCTGAAGGAATACATCGCCAGCCTGTTCGACGGGCCGGTTGACGTCGTGAACCGCGATGGACTCAAGCCCTATGTAAAGCCCGCCGCCACGGCTGATGCGATCTATGCCTTCTGATCGCGACACCCTGCGCCGCTGGCTCAACGACATCCGGCATCACATCGCCGTGGCCCGGACCTTCGTGGATGGAATGAGCTATGAGGAATTTAGCGACGATCTGCGGACCACTTATGCGGTGACCCGCTGCCTTGAAATCATCTCGGAAGCGTCACGCCGGCTGCCGGACGAATTGAAGGAGCGTCATCCGACGATCGCCTGGAAGAAGATGGCCGGGGCTGGCAACATTTATCGCCATGACTACGAGGACGTGGCCGCATCCTTCGTGTGGGTCGTGCTGCAGGATCACCTGCCATCGCTGCACATCGTGGTGGAGCAGGAGCTAGCGGCTTTGGCGCATCCATGAGGTTGAGGTCGGCTGCGCATTGCATGGACGATCAGGCGGGTACTGACACTCAGGCGCGCCGGTTGCCCAAAGCCGGATGCAAGTGCGTGCTCCACGATGTGGCGAGTACGGCGAAGACCGGCCATACTCAGATTCGCCGATTGCGCGACCAGTTTGAGGCGGGCGACGTGGTGACGGTCACGCGGATCGACCTGCTGGCGCGCTCGACGTCTGACCTGTTCACTATCGTCAAGCAGATCGTGGACGCCCGGACGCAGTCGCGTACGCTGGCTGAGCCGTGGAGCAACACTGGCACCGAGCGGCTCATGATCGCCGTGCTCATCAGGGGCCGGCGCACGTGGAGCGTGGCCTTATCCGCAGCACCCGCACGACGGACGGACCAGCCGGGCGAAGGCGCAGGGGGACGTCCTCCGAAGCTGGCGCCGCTGAAGCAGAACGAGGCACGGCGGCGGGCCGCGGGTACGACACTTGCGGAACTCGCCAAGAGATACAATGTCGGGCCGGTGACGAATTCGGGGCTATCGCCGCAGCAAGGAGGCCGGTGTGGGACTGTATGTGCATAGCCTTGAACGTCTGCCCGCGGAGTTGGAGCGAGACTATTACGTGTACGTACTGGACTATGGCTGGGAGGAACCGCTTGGTGCCGCGCTGCGGCAAAACTTTCATCGTATGGCAGATCTGGCAGCGCGTAACAAAGCGGTTGTGATTGCAGGCACCGATCCACCCAAATTTGTTGATCAGGTGCTTTCGGTTCACGTGGATGACCCTCAATTCTCGTATCAACGCGTTAATGGAGAGGACGGCGGAGAGGTTCTTCCGGCTATTATGATAACGACAATACAGCCGGCGAGATTCAAAGAGACGCAGCCGGGGTACCAATTTTCTGACATCGCGCCGGGAACTGCGGATGACAGGATCGTCCTTATCCCATTGCGCGCACTGTGCAAGACTGGCACCGAGGTCGTCGCGTTGATCGAGAGAATTTTTGCTGACATCGCAGCAAAAAAGCCGCTCTCCGAATTCTCCGTTGGCAAACAGGTACAGCGTGAGCGGAGCCGAGGCAGATACTCAGATGCAGTAATATTGAAGCCAACTTTATGGGGAATGGGCATCGACCTGAAAGAACTGCTGCGAACCTGGAACGTCAAGCGAAGCATGCGCAGTAAGACTGGTGTGTGATGCTACGCTGCGCAATCCAGTGCGGCACGTGAGGATTCGCCATGCCAACGCTCAATGAGGTCCTACAGGAAGTTTGGTGAGACCGCAGAAGCAGCCCAACTCACCGAGACTGAACCCGGCACACTTGCTACGCCAATCGCATCGGTCGTCCATGGCCCGGCGCGACGTTTCCAAAGATCGGCATGCCTGAACAGGGTGCAACACCAGCAGACTAAGATCGCCGACCACGATACGTCCGCCGATCCCCTTACCATCGGCACCTGTTTGGAACAAACCATCGCTCGTCAGATCGCAGAACATCGCGATTTGCGGATGGGGACAGAAGCTGTATGAAAATTGGCAGCGTGCCCGTGAGGGCAGACCTTTGCAGGACATCGAGGACTGAACTTGCTGTATCGGATCGTCAACGCCATCGCGCACCCCAACCACACCGTGACGGTCACGTGGTCCGATGGGGTTACCGCCGATGTTGACCTCTCTCCAGTAATCGCCAAAGGAAACGTCTTCGCGCCCATGGCGGACGCCGCCTGGTTTGTGGAAAAGATGCGCGTTGCGGCGGACCGGCTCGGCCTCGAATGGCCGAACCGCGTGGACTTCTCGGCCGACGGCCTGCGCTTCCGCGCGTTCCCCGAGGAAGCCGAAGCAGAGTTCAGCGGATCGGAACCGAAATCCGATTTCGAACCCGCGACCATGCATCACGCCCAGTAGCGCTGGCGCCGCGTCGTCCGCGGCAAAATCGCATCGCTTGCGCGCGCCCGGGCGCGAGCGCGATTGGCCGAATGATCGGCATGCCCCGAACAGGGCGCAGCATCAGAATCGGAAGCGCCACCAGCAACGAGCCCCACATCCATGCTATCCTGCCATCGAAACGCCCCGAACCAGCGTCATCCCCACCCCACGAACCACCCCCCGAACCACCGGACAGCATGCTCCGCCTCCCCCCAGCCCTAGTCCCCCTCCGCAACGCCACCTTCCGCACCCTCTGGTTCGCCAGCATCATCGCCTGGCTCGGCACCTGGCTGCAGAACACCGGCGCCGGCTGGCTGATGACCACCCTCGCCCCGCAGCCGCTCATCGTCGCCATGGTGCAGGCGGCCACCATCATGCCCGTCTTCCTGCTCGCCCTGCCCGGCGGCGCGCTCGCCGACATCGTCGATCGCCGCGTCTTCCTCATCGGCACGCAGATCTGGACCATCCTCGCCGCCATCACCCTCGCCGGCCTCACCATCGCCCACGAAATGACCGCGCCGCTGTTGCTCGGCCTGACCTTCCTCATCGGCATCGGCTCCGCCCTCACCGCCCCGGCCTGGAGCGCCATCGTCCCCGAGCTCGTCCCCCGCGAGGACCTGGTCCAGGCGATCGCCATGAACGGCATCGGCTACAACCTCACCCGAGCCATCGGCCCCGCCCTCGCCGGCTTCCTCATCCTGCTCGGCGGCACCGCGCTGGCGTTCAGCCTGTATGCCGCGTCGATCCTCGCGGTCATCGCCGCCCTGGTCGCCTGGCGCCGCAGCCGCCGCTTCACCGGCCTGCCGCGCGAGCACCTGCTGTCCGCCATGCGCGCCGGCGTGCGCTTCGTCCGCCACACCCCGGCGATCCGCAACGCCATGCTGCGCACCATCGCCTATTCGCTGCCCTGCGCCGCCCCCTGGGCGCTGCTGCCGCTGATCGTGCGCCAGCAGCTTGGCCTCGGCGCCGGCATGTACGGCCTGATCCTGGGCATGATGGGCATCGGCGGCGTCACGTCGGGCATGCTGCTGCCGCTGGCGCGCGGCAAAGTCAGCCGCGGCACCGTCGTCGTCATCTGCACCTTGTTCTCCTGCGCCGGCATCGCCCTGGTCGGCAGCGCGCACCACTGGCTGATGGCGGCCGGCGGCATGCTGCTGTTCGGCATCGGCTGGACCTCGGCCTACGCCACCATGCAGGCCGCGGCGCAGCTTGTGTGCCCGTCCTGGGTGCGGGCGCGTTCGCTGGCGATCTACCAACTGGCGCAGAACGGCGCACTGACCGTCGGCTCCTTCGCCTGGGGCGCGCTGGGCGGCATCGTCGGCCTGCGGGAGGCGCTGTTGCTCGCCGCCGCCCTCGGCGTGGCGCTGGCCGTCGCGGTCCGCGGCTTCAGCATCGACGAACGCCGCGCGGGCCCCGCCAACACGATCCCGGAACCCACCCCGCTGTCGGTGCCGGAGGCCACTGCGCCCGAGCTCGTGCCGCTGCTGCGCCATGCCCGCGGCCAGGTCATGGAGACGATGCACTACCACGTGCCGGTCACCAGGCGCGCGGCGTTCCTCGAGGCGATGCGCGAGGTCCGCCAGGTGCGCGGCCGCGCCGGCGCGCGGTTCTGGCAGCTTTACGAGGACGTGGCGCATCCCGACGGCTGGATGGAAATGTGGTCGATGGAGAACTGGACCGATCACCTGCGCGAGGCCGCCCGCCTGTCCACCGAAGACCGCGCGGTGCTGGCGCATGCCGCCGCGTTCCAGCGCGAACCCGACAATCCGCCGCCGGCGCGCTACATCGCGGTCGATCCCAACCTGCCCGCGGCCGAGGCAAAGCGCCGCGCCGTCATCGTCGCCGTGCAACCCCAGCTTGGAGCCTGAACGCGCCATGCAGCGCACGCCGCCGCCCGGCGTTTCACAGCTCCTGACCGCGGCGGTGCAGCGCTTCCAGGCCGGCAATCTGCGCGAAGCCGAGCACCTGCTGCGCCGCGTGCTGGCGCTCGACCCGCGGCGTGCCGTGGCGCTGCATTTGCTCGGCGTGGTCGCCGCCCAGGCGGGACACGCAGCGGACGCCGTCGAACTCATCGGCATGGCAATCGCGAGCAATCCGCGCGACGCGACGGCACACTCCAGCCTGGGCAACGTCCTGCAGCAGCAGGGCCGGCTGGATGCGGCGATTGCCAGCTACCGCCGCGCCATCGCGTTGCAACCGGCGTTCCCCGAGGCGCTGAACAATCTGGCGAATGCGCTGAAGGCGCGGAAGAAATTGCCGTAGGCGATCGGCTTCTATCGCCGCGCGCTCGCCGCCGCGCCGGACAATGCCGAGACGCACTACAACCTGGCGATGGCGCTGCTGGCACAGGGCGAGTTGCCCGCGGGCTGGCAAGAGCATGAATGGCGCTGGGCAACGCGGCAGTTCAGCGGCGGGCACCGGCACTTCGCGCAGCCGCAATGGCGCGGCGAGGCGGCCGAAGGGCGCTCGCTGCTGGTGCATGCGGAGCAAGGCTTCGGCGACACGCTGCAATTCTGCCGTTACGTTCCGCTGGCGGCGGCGCGGGGTCTGCGCGTCATCCTGCAAGTGCCGAAGCCGCTATCCCGGCTGCTGTGCGATCTGGCCGGTGTCGATCGATTGCTGACCGACGGCGACGCGCTGCCGCAATTCGACCTGCACTGCCCGATGCTGAGCCTGCCGCTGGCGCTGCAAACCACGCCGGCGACCATCCCGCACGACGTGCCGTACCTGCACGCCGATCCGGCGCTGACGGCACACTGGGCGATGCGGCTCGCCGCCACGCCAACGCCGCGCGTCGGCGTGGCATGGGCCGGCAACCCGCGCGCGCAGTTGCTCGATGCCGCCGCCATCGGCCGGGTCCGTTCGATCGCGCCCGAACGCCTGGCGCCGGTGTTGCAACTGCCCGGGCCGTGCTTCGTCAGCCTGCAGAAGGACGGTGCCCCGCCGCCCGCGGCGTTCCGGCTGGTCGATCGCATGGCGGAGGTCCAGGACTTTGCCGACACCGCGGCGCTGATCGCCAACCTCGACCTGATCCTGTCGGTGGATACGTCGGTGGCGCACCTCGCCGCGGCGCTGGGCAAGCCGGTCTGGCTGCTGAACTGCTTCGATCCGTGCTGGCGCTGGCTGGTCGGGCGGCGCGACAGCCCGTGGTATCCGACGATGCGGATCTATCAACAGCCCGGGCCGGGCGATTGGGACCCGGTGGTGGCGGAGATCGTCCGCGACCTGTGTACGTATCAAGCCGCCGACGCCGTTTCATCCAGGCCGGTGGCCAACTCGCAATGACATAAGGGTCATCCCCCAATCGCGCCCTGTGCCTCCACATACAGCGCGTAAATCGATTGGCTCGCCGCCATGAACAACCGGTTGCGCTTCACGCCGCCGAAGCAGACGTTGGCGCAACGTTCCGGCAGCAGGATGCGGCCGATCAGCGTTCCGTCGGGCGCGAACACCGCAACACCGTCCTCGCCTTCGCCGCCAGAGAAGCCGCTCCACACGTTGCCCTCGGTGTCGCAGCGGATGCCGTCCGCGTAGCCGGGCATCGCGTCGTAGAACACCCGGCCGTTCACTGCCTTCGCGCCATCGACGATGTCATAGACATGCACCGTCTTCGTCCCCGCCGGCGTATCCACCACATACAACCGCTGCTCGTCCGGCGAGAAACACAGCCCGTTCGGCCGCTGCATGTCACCCACCGCGATGGTCGTTGCGCCAGTCGCGCCGTCGATCCGATACACCCGGAACGGCAGCTCCTGCGGTGCCTTGTGGCCGAGATAGTTACCACGAATGCCGGCACCATTGTCGCTGAACCAGATCGAGCCGTCCGACTTCACCACAACGTCGTTCGGCCCGGTCAGCCGCGTGCCCTCGAACCCCTCCGCCAGCACGGTGATGGTGCCGTCATATTCCGTGCGTGTCAGCCGCCGGCTGCCCATCTCGCAGGTGATCAGCCGCCCCTGCCGATCGCGCGTGTTGCCGTTGGCATAATGCGACGGGCGACGGAACACGCTGACCGCACCGGTCTCCTCATCCCAGCGCATGATGCGTTCGTTGGGAATGTCGGAGAACAACAGTTGCCGCGTGTCGCCGAGCCAGACCGGGCCCTCGGTGAAGCGGCAGCCGCCGGCGACGCGCTCGATGGCCGCATGGCCGAGCATCAGGTGCTCGAAACGCTTGTCCAGCACGACGATGTCGGGGTCCGGATAGCGGATCGGGAACGGTGAATCCCAGCGGGATGCTGTGTTCGACATGACGGTTTCCTCCGTAGCTTGCCGGTGTTTTACGGCAACCCCGAGCGGACAGGAACGGCCCGAGCGTGTCACGGCTCCTACTTGATGTGCGGCGCGATTGTGAATATTTACATAATGAGATCGTGGAACATGACCCCGCGCGGGGCAACGAACCGGCCAGGCAAAGGTGCCCACGTCATCTTCAGGAAAGCCGGCCATCGGGTTGTCGTGTCCAACCACGCAGCGGACGTCCCCACCGGCACGCTGCGCGCGATAGGCGCCCAAGCCGGCTGGGAATTCCCGCCGCGCGCTGCGGGTCAATGTCAGTCTCGCTGAAGGCTTACTGGCACGTATCGGCGACGTATCGAAGCGGACCGGCCTGAGTCGTTCGTCCCTGCTCGCGAGAGGCGCCCGCATGCTCATCGCAACGGAATTGAGCTCCTGATCAGGGGCGGCCCGAGGACCACGAGCATACGCGGGAAGGCCAGCACAAGGCCGGGTGGCAGGGATGAGCCGCACCCGGAAGACCGGCGGCATCCGCCACCATCGCGCCCCCCTCGGCCACGGTGGCCGATCCAGCGCCCGCGCGGCCATGGTCGATCATCGCCGCATTCGTGCTAACATCGCCCGGCCAATACAACGCAGGAACATGGCCAGTCATCTCGTCCCGTCCGCGTTGCTCGATTCCGTCGTGGCCTATTTCCGGCCCCGGCGGGTCATCGTGTTCGGATCGGCCGCCCGTGGGGAGGCCGGTCCGGACAGCGACCTCGATCTGCTGGTCGTGCTGGACGATGACGCACCGGCTTCCATGGTCAGCTACAAAGCCGGCATGGCGGCACGCCGCGGATATGATGAACCAGTGGACGTCGTGCCCTGCCGAGCGGACACGTTCCGGCGGTTGAGCCGGATCGTCGGTACGCTGCCATACGCGGCGAGGACCGAGGGTGTCGTTGTCTATGAGCGGCGATGATCCCGAACTCGCCCGCGACCGCCTCCGCGTAAGTCGCAGTTGGCTGCACCACGCTGCCGAGGATTTACGCGTGGCGCGCGTCTGCATGACAATCACCCCGCCCTCGCTCGGAACGGCAGCCTATCATTGCCAGCAGGCAGCCGAGAAAGCGGGTTCGCACCGGAGGAATGGCTCGCGCGTGCGGTGGACGGACTGCATATTCCGCAAGGCGTGCTGCATCTCGGATCGATCGGCATCGATCCGCGGCTGATCGCGGTCGTCGCCGGCATCGGTTGCATCGGCTTCGGCGCGCCCAGGCAGTGCCGGAGATGGACAGAGGTGTGGATCGTCGAGGCCTGTCGAGCCAGGTCCGCGCTTGACATCGGGGTAGTTGCGTCCCATATGGGCTACGCAGGAGGTCCGAATGGAACCATCCCATCCCGAATATCCGATAGCCGATTACGCCGGTCTGCTCGGATTTTCCGAACTCCAGGCGTCCTGGCCGGTCGAACAAGCGATCGCCCGCGGGCTGCCGCGTGATGCATTGCAGCGCGTGGCGCGCGCCATCTCGCCCGATCCGGCCGCGGCGACCAGGCTGGTGCACACCGTGGTGCCGAAAACCAGCCTGACCCGCCGCGGCAACCTGACCCCGGCGCAGGGTGAGCAAACCGAACGCCTCGCGCGGTTGTTTGCATATGCCCAGCATGTGCTGGGCGATGTCGAGGACGCCCGCGCCTTCATGCAACGCCCGCATCCGGAGCTGGACGGCCGCCGCCCGGTGGAAGCCGCGCTCACCGAGCTCGGCGGCCGCGCGGTGGAGCGCATCCTGGACGCACTGGCGTACGGCCTGCCCGTCTGAATGCGGCTGTGGCGGATTACCAGCGCGTTGTATCCGGTCTGGAGCGCCGACGGCGCCAGGCTGAAAGGCGGGCGATGGAACCACCGCGGCAGCCCCGCGATCTACGCCGCCTCATCCTACGCGCTGGCGGTGCTGGAAGTGCTGGTGCACGGCAACATCGGCCGCGTGCCGCGCGGCTTCCGTTACGTGGCGATCGACGTGCCGGACGACGCGCCGACAGAACATGTCGATGCCGCGACGGTGCGAGGGTGGGATGCGACGCCGCCGCACGCCTCGTGCAACTTCGGCGATGCCTGGCTGCGCCGGCGCGATGGGCTCGTGCTGCTGGTGCCATCGGTGGTGACACACGGACTCGACACCAACGCGATGGTCAATCCGCTGCACCGGGATTTCGATCGTGTGGCCGTCAGCGCAGAGCAATCCGTGCAATGGGATGAGCGGTTGCTCGCGTCGGTCGGCCGGTGAAAGTCAGCCTACTCGATCTCTTCGTACCACGTCCGCCCGTCGCGCTCGATCAGCGTGATCGCAGCGGTCGGGCCCAAGCGTCCGGCCGGATGAGGGGCGGGGATGATGCTACCCGCGCATGTCGCTTGCAGGTTAGTTGAAGATATACTATGTATATTCATGACCATACCACGAGGTCAGCATGTCCGTGACGTTGCAGAAATGGGGTAACAGCGTGGGCGTGCGATTGCCCAAGCCGATGCTGGCGCAGTTGGGCCTGACCGAAGGTGCGCAGGTTGACGTGCTGATCGAGGGCGATCACCTGGTTATCCGGCCCAAGCGGTTGAAGCTCGCGGACTTGCTCGCCCGGTGCAGACCGGAGCACCGGCCGGAGCCGATCGACTGGGGACCGGACGTCGGCCGCGAAATCGTCCGTGACTGACGGCTATGTTCCCGAGCGCGGGGATTTCGCGCGCATGGTCCTCGACCCGTTGACCGGGCGCGAACAAGGCGGCGAGCGCCCCGTGCTCGTCCTGAGCACGCGGGAATTCAATCTCGCCACGCGCTACGCGTTGGTCGCACCGATAACCCGTACCGTGCGGGATTGGCCGTTCGAAGTACCGATCGGCCCGGGACAGCGCGTCGCCGGCCTCGTGCTGTCCGATCAGACCCGTAGCGTGGACTTCGTTGCACGCCACGCGCGGCTTCTCGGCAAGGCGCCAGCGGAGCTGGTTGCACAGGTCCTTGCCCGCGTTGCCAGCATTGTCGAGGGCTGAACGCCCGAGCTGCTCGCGTAGCTCCGTCGCATGGCATCATTCGATCTCCTCGTACCACGTCCGCCCTTCGCGCTCGATCAGCGCGATCGCGGCCGTCGGACCCCAGCTTCCCGCCGGATACGGCCGCGGATGATCGGGACGGCTCGACCACGCCTCCAGGATCGGTTCCACCCAGGTCCATGCCGCTTCCACTTCGTCGCGACGCATGAACAGGGTGGGATTGCCGCGCACGCAATCCATCAGCAGGCGTTCGTAGGCGTCGGGGAAGCGCGTGTTGAAGGCCGTATCGAAACGGATATCCAGCGCGGTCGGTGACAAACGAAGGCCGCCGGGACCGGGGTCCTTCGTCATCATGCCTAACCGCATGCCCTCCTCCGGCTGCAGCCGGATGATCAGCCGGTTGGGCTGCCAGTCCGCCGCGTCGGCCGGAAAGATCGAGAACGGCAGCGCGCGGAACTGCACCACGATCTCGGACACCTTCTTCGGCAGCCGCTTGCCGGTGCGCAAATAGAACGGCACGTTCGCCCAGCGCCAGGTGCGCACTTCCGCCTTCAGCGCGACGAAGGTCTCGGTCGTGCTCGGTTCGTCGCTGCCGAGATCGGCGAGATAACCAGGCACCGGCTTGCCGTCGATCGCACCCTGAGCGTACTGGCCGCGCACGGTCAGTACCGGCACCTCGTGCGGCTCCATCGGACGCAGCGCGCGCAGCACCTTCAGCTTCTCGTCGCGCACCCGGTCGGCATCCAGCGACACCGGCGGCTCCATCGCGATCAGGCACAGAAGCTGCAACATGTGGTTCTGCACCATGTCGCGCAGCACGCCGGCCTTGTCGAAATAGCCGCCGCGGCCTTCCAGGCCGACCGTCTCGGAAACCGTGATCTGCACGTGGTCGATCACGTCGGCGGTCCACAGCCGCTCGAAGATCGTGTTGGCAAAGCGCAGTGCGAGCAGGTTCTGCACGGTCTCCTTGCCGAGGTAGTGGTCGATGCGGAAGGTCTGCGCCTCGGAGAACACCGCGCCGACTTCGTCGTTGATCTCGCGCGCCGACGCCAGGTCGTGGCCGATCGGTTTCTCCAGCACCACGCGCGACTCTTCCGTCACCAGACCGACGGCTCGCAGGTTGCCGCACACCGGGCCGTACAGATCCGGCGAGGTGGCCAGATAGAAGACCCGCACGCACTCCGGACGCAGCACCTGTTTCAGCGCATCCCAATCCGCGTCGCGCTTCGTCGCATCGATCCGGACATAGTGCAGACAGGTGCTGAAGCGATCCACCACGCCGTCGTCGAGATCGGCCGCCGCGACGTGCGACTTCAACGCCTTCACCGCGCGCTGGCGGAACGCGTCGTCATCCAGGGCGGAGCGCGCCGCACCGATGATGCGCGCTTCCTGCGGCATCTGTCCGTCGCGAAAGCGGTAGTACAGCGCAGGCAGCAGCTTGCGCAGCGTCAGGTCGCCGGTGGCGCCGAACACCACGCAGTCGAACACGGGAACCGGAATGATCTTGGGCATGCTCCTGTCCTTCCCCTCTCCCCTTGTGGGAGAGGGTAGGGTGAGGGTCTTACTCACCGCTATCCCCCTCACCCTGACCCTCTCCCACAAGGGGAGAGGGAAGTCGCCTCACACCACCGGACTGGCGCCGCCGTCCATGTTGATCGCGGCCCCGGTGGTGAAGCCCGCGAGGTCGGAACACAGGAAGCACGCCATCGCCGCGAATTCCTCGGCCTTGCCGATGCGCCCGATCGGCACGTTGGCGCCCATCTTGCCGCGGAAGTCCTCGTACGAAACGTTCGAGCCTTCGCGCGCGTGCCGCCGTACGTGCTGGTCGGAATCGATCAGCCCCACCAGCATGCCGTTCACCAGGATGCCGTCCTTCGCACCTTCCTGCGACAGCACCTTCATCAGCGCCATGCCGGCGGCGCGCGACACCGCGGTGGGTGCGCCGTTCGCGCGCGGCGCTTTCGCACCCAGATTGAGCACGTTGATGATGCGGCCCCAGTGACGCTCCTTCATGCCGGGCCATACCAGGCGCGTCAGGCGGATGGCGCCGAACAGCTTGAGCTCGAGGTCTTCGTACCACATTTCGTCGGTGATGTCGGTGGACGGCATGGCGCGCGACGTGCCGGCGTTGTTGATCAGGATATCGACCTTGCCGAAGCTCGTCATGGCGCCGGCGACCGCCGCCTTGATGTCGTCGGCCTTGGCCACGTCGCACGCGAAACCGGCCGCCTTGCCGCCCTTGGCGCCGGCGTTGACCTCTGCGACGGCGTGCTCCAGCACGTCCGGCCGGCGCGCCAGCATGGCGACGTTGGCGCCGGACGCTGCGAACTCCTTCGCCATGGCCAGGCCGAGGCCGGCGCTGGCCCCCGTAATGATGGCCGTGCGGCCGTCGAGACGGACTTCCATGGTCTCTCTCCCTTTTCGTTGGTGGACGCAGTGTGCGGGACGCGCGGCGCGGCGACAACCGGGCGGCGCCGGGCAATCCGGCAAAACCACTGTGGCAGGGCTCACATGAGGCAGTCGGCGGTCAGGGCGGAACCGGGAACCAACGCGCGGGTCATGCGCCCCGCGCGCCCGAGCTCACCCCTCCAGGAAATGCCCGAACGCACGGAGCGGACGCAGATCGTCGCAGACGATCTTGGTGATCGCCAGCATCGGCACCGCAAGGATCGCGCCCGGCACGCCCCACATCCAGTACCAGAACACCAGCGCCAGAATGATCGCCACCGGATTGATGGTGAATCGTCGCGCCATCAGCATGGGCGTGGCGATCTCGCCCTCGATGACGTGCACGGCGAAATACAGTCCGACGGGCAGCAGGGCCCACCAGGTGACGCCGAGCGACAGCACGCTCGCCGCCAGGAAGATCACCATGCCGACCATGGCGCCCAGGATCGGCACGTAGTTCAGGACGAACGCAATCGTGCCCCACAGCAACGGATTGGCGACGCCGCATCCCCACATGATCAGAGTCGTCAGCAGGCCCACCACCGCGTTGATCGCCGTCACGGTGATCAGGTACATCGAGATGTTGCGTTCGATGTGCAGCGATATCTCCACCGCCTGGCGCTTCTCTGCGAACCGCGGCAGGATTTCCACCACGCGGCGCAGGAACGTTTCGCCGGCCACCAACAAATAGAACAACACCACCAGCGTCGTAAACAATCCCGCCGCAACCGTCGCTGTTCCCGTTACGAGCGCGCCCAGGATGTTGGGCGAACGCGACGCCGGCGCCTGCGGAAACGGCGTCGTGCCGCCGTTGGTGAAGCTCATAAGATCGTTGAATGCACCGTGGATCGCGTCGATCGGCCGATGCAGGAACTCCAGCTTGTGCTGCACGCGCGGCAGCGCGTCGGGCAGCTTGCCGGCCCAGTCGGCGGCGGGACCGGTCAGCGCGCTCAGCAGGGCGGTCACCATCGCCATCAACAGCAGCAACGCGACCAGCGCACCGAGCGGACGCGGCACGCCAAGCCGGTCCAGCGCGCGCACCAGCGGTTGCAGCAGCAGCTTCAGCACGATTGCCAGCACCACGGGCAGCACGATTTCGGACGCGACATAAAGTAGCGTCAGCAGCGCCATTACGAACAATCCGCCGAGGAAGATGGTGTGCGGATCGGTCGGCAGCGGCATGTCCTCGCGCTCCTCGCGCGCGGTCACGCCCGGCCCGGAGTCGAGCGACACGGCATCGTCGTCGATCATCCCGGCGATCCGGTCGGCGGCTTCCTCGGTCATCGGCTAGGCAATCGGCGCATTGGTCTCTCGCGTCAGCTTCTGCTTCATCGCACTGATAAAATCCGCATAGTCCTTGCAGGTTACGGCGAACGCGCCCGGTCCGCCGATCACCTCTTCGGTATAGGACCGCAGCAGATCGGATTCCTCATGTAGAATGCAGAGCCCGTTGATGGTGATGCCGGCGTCGGTCATGCGATCGCGGACCGGTCCGGGCGGAATGCCGTTGTTGGAACGGCCGTCGCCGATCACATCCACCACGCTGCGTTTGGGATTGGCGGGAACACTGGCAAGCAGGGTCAATGCGCGCAGCAGGGCCTCGCCGATGGCCGTTTCGCCGGCGCGGACGTTGCGCGACATGTTATCGACATCATCGGCGAAGGCGAGCGCGTCTGTCGGGCTCGCGATGCGCGTCCACGGCACGATCACGTCCTGCGCGCCGGTGCCGGACCACAGCAGCAGGCAGGCGTAGCTGGCCTTGGCGGGTCCGCCGGTCAGGCCGGCGATCACGACCTTGTCGCGCAGTGCGGTCGCCATGCCGCCGGCGATCAGGTTGAACTCGTCGTAGGTGACGCTGGCGGAACCATCCACCGCCAGCACCAGGGCAAGGTCCACGGTTTCCATGCGCACGCTCCGGACTTGCGGTGAGCGCGCCCCAGACTGTCATTGGTTCGCGTCGCTAACAAGTAACAAGGTAACAAGGTTCCCCCCTCCCCTTGAGGGAGGGGTTGGGG
>DASXFW010000073.1:0-23966 GCA_036489395.1 Acetobacteraceae bacterium
ATCCTGATCGACGAAGTCGCCGCCTGGGAGCGCAGCCGCAACAACGATCACGCGACAGCGGATTGGCAGTTCACCGCCGCCGATGCCAGGATCAAGCTCAAGCGGCTTTACCCGTCATTATGAGCGACTCGGGGTACTAGCATGGACCAGATCCTTTGCATCGGTGCGTCACGGTCGTAGAGCTGATACAGCATGCCGGCCAGCCGCACCGGATCGCCGGAGTAGTAGCGTTCGTATAATTGCTGCCGGCCGGAGAAGGATGATACCGACGCATCGAACGCGAGGCGGAACAATTTGACGCGGGCGCGCGAATCCAGGTTCGCGGCCTGAAAATAGCGTTCCACGTCGGGCCAGACGGGGCTCGCGGTTTCCGCGTAGGAGGGAACCGCGACGAGGCCTCCGGCGCCGAGGGTCTGGATGATCTCGCAGGCGCGGACAAACATCTTCGGGAACATCATCCGCACGTTCCACAGCGGCATCGCCGCCGGGGTCATCACGCCGTACGGGTTCGGTGCGGCGTCGGCTTCCGATGCGCGCAGGCACGCTCGGGTGACTTCGGTGAACTGGATCAGCTCCGCCAGCATGTTCTGCACGTGCAGATGCTGGTCGATGTTAGTGGCCTTGGCCAGGGCGAAGCCGAGGCCCATCATGAATTCTGCCTTGGCCAGGTTCTTCGTGCTGAACTGGTGCATCGTGTGCGGCTGCACGCCGGTGCGATTGTGCAGACCGTTGCACATCTCCACGTCGCGGTAGATGAACATGCGCTCCCACGGCACCAGCACCTCGTCGAAGATCACCAGGGCATCGGTTTCGTCCATGCGCGACGAGAGGGGAAAGTCCATCGGCGACGCCGCTTCTCGGTGCGTGACGGACGGGCGGCAGATGAAGCGCAGGCCCTTCGCCGCGACGGGGATTGCGAAGCCGAACGCATAGGGGGCGGCTTCCGGCGTATTGGTAAGATAGGTGGACGGCATCACCAGCAGCTCGTTGGAGAACGCGCACAGGGTGGACACCATGCGTGCGCCGGTGATGACCACGCCGGTGTCGGTCTCCTTCACCGTGCGTGCCGCCAGGTCTTTTTCCTGCTTGTCCACCGGACGCGAGCGATCCACCTGCGGATTGACCAACGTATGTGTCAGGCACAGATCGTTGTCGCGCACGTGTTCATAATACGCCCGCACATTGTCGCCGAACCGCTTGTCACGTTCGCCGAACGCGGCCGCGGCAGAGGCGAAGCCGGTCAGCATGACGTTCATGAAGTCCGGGCTGCGGCCCATCATGCCGCAGGTTGCGTCCGCCCAGATTTTCACCATCTCGCGACGGCGGATCAGGTCATCAACGGAACGGGCCTGGAGATACGACATGCCGAGCGGCGCGCCATCTCGCGGCGATGGGAACGTCATGCGAGAGTGCAGCGCGGGATCGTGTTGCATGTCGTAAAGTTCGGCGATCGTCTGCGCCGCGGCGGCGAAGCGAGGGTCGCGCGTGACATCGGCGATGCGTTCGCCGTCGATCCATATCTGCCGATCGTCGCGGAGGGAATCCAGATATGCCCGACCGGTGCGGATGCCCATGCGGCGGTGTCCTCGGTGTTCGGGAGGAGCGAAGCGCGGGGCGGTGCTGCGACCCGCGCCGAGACAAATATAAGCCCTACGCGGGCGCCAGAGCGAGCAGCCCGTAGCCAGTGCGGGTGGGCGTTGCGTAGTTGCGGTGGACGCGACGAACGTTGTGACCGAGCGCGGAACGCATCGCCAGCCAGATGATCATCTCCACGCCCTCGGTGCCGCCGCGCAGCATCCAGTCCTGGTGCGGTAGCGCCGCTAACGTTTCCGGGTCATGTTCCAGCAGGTCCATGAATTCGTTGTCCCACGCTTCGTTCACCATGCCGAAGCGCTCGCCGTGCAGTTGGTGCGACAGGCCGCCGGTACCGAACACCATGACGCGCAGGTCTTGTTGGTAACTCTCGATCGCGCGGCGCACCGCGGCGCCCAGACGGAACAAGCGCCGCGCGGTCGGCAACGGATGCTGGATCACGTTGATAGCGATCGGCACCACCGGTGTGGCGAGCGCCGACGCGCCGAGCACCGGCAGCACCGACAGAATCCCGTGATCCACACTCATTTCCTGGCAGATCGTCGGATCGAACTCGTCCTCGGTCAGCGAGCGCGCGAGGTGCCAGGCGAAGTCCGGATGGCCGCGCAGATCGGGCAGCTTGCGCTTGCCCCAGCCTTCATCAGCCTGCGGATGCACTTGGCCCACGCCCAGTGCAAACGTGGGATAGGCGTCGAAGAAGAAGCGGTTCATGTGGTCGTTGTAGAAGATCACCAGCAGGTCGGGACGCTGCGCTTCCAGCCAGTGCTGGGCCGGTTCGTAACCGTCGAACACCGGCGCCCATTGCGGGTCCTTCTGCAAGCCGCTGTCCCACGCGCGGCCCATGGAGGGCGCGTGCGAACTGCCGATGCCGCCGACGATACGTGCCATTTACGACCTCCCCGCGGTTTGCGCGCCGACCTGCGGCAGACTTACGCCCAGCGCACCGGCGACCTTGATGATCAGGTAGATGCTGGCACCATGTTCCAGCATGGCGCGCCAGTCGCGGCGGCGGACCATGCCGGTCTCGCCGTCGTCCAGGCCCATCTGCCGCGCGTAGATTTCGTTGTCCGCGACAAACCGTTGACGGTTCGCTGCATCCGTCAGCGACATCGCCATGCGGTTCAGGCGGTAGCCCCGGCTCGATTGCTCGCCGGTGAAAACGATCGTGCCGGGGATTTCCATGACGGTGCGCCTATTTCAGATGCCGGTCCCACATGGCGAAGATCTTCGCCCACGTGGTTTCCGACGCATCGGTGTTGTAAACTGCCCGCTCCGGGAAGCAGAAACCGTGATGCGTGCCGGGGAAAGTTTCGATCGTGTGCTTCACATCGGTTTGGCGCAGTGCGGCGGTGAGGTCCGGCACCACGTTCGCCGGCACGGACTGATCGTGCTCGGCGAACGCATAGTACAGCTCGCCCTTGATCTTGTTCAGCGACAGATGCGGCGAATCCTCCTTGTCGGTGACGACGCCCACGCCATACAGCGAGGCGGCGGCCGCCATGCGATGCGGGAATGCCGCCGCGACCGACGTGATATAGCGCCCGCTCATGCAATGCCCGACGCAGCCGAGCAGCCCGGGCCTCGCCCGATCCTGCGCGTCGAACCACGCAATCATCGCCGCCGTATCATCATTCACATACGGAATCGTTACGCTGTTCATGCACGGACGGATCACCGCCGACATCGCATCGTCGCGCCGCGGAATGTCGAAGCGCACCGTGCCGAGCCGGTAATACATGTCGGGCAGGATGCAGAAATAGCCGTGCCGCGCGATGCGGCGCACCATGTTGCGCAGCTCCTCGCGAATGCCGGGCGCGTCCATGTAGAAGATGATCGGCGGAAACGGACCGGCGCCGTCGGGACACGCGACGAAGCTCGGCATCCGCCCGTGCTTCGTGGTGACGCTGATTTCTTGCTCGTACATACGACCCCTCCGGTTCTTGCGTGATGCTCTGGACGCGGCGCATCTTTCCGCCGGACGACGGCAATTGGCAACGGGGGAGGCTGATATGGCGGACACGGGCGCGATCGATCAGGTGCTGCAGGCGGCGGTGAGCAGTGGAACGGTGCCTGGCGTGGTGGCCGTGGCCGCGGATGATAGCGGGGTGATCTATCAGGGCGCGTTCGGCCGCCGCAGCCTGGCCTCCGATGCGCCGATGACGCTGGATACGGTGTTCCGAATCGCGTCGATGACCAAGGCGATCACCGGTACCGCGGCGATGCAGATGTTAGAGCGCGGGCGGCTGTCGCTGGACCAGCCGGCGGGCGAGGTGATGCCGGAGCTGGCCTCGCCGATGGTGCTGGAGGGCTTCAACGATGCCGGTAAGCCGAGCCTGCGACCGGCGCGCGGCGCGGTGACGCTGCGGAATCTGCTGACGCACACGAGCGGGTTTGTCTATGATACGTGGAACGCCAACATGGCGCGCTTTGCGCGGGAGACCGGCATGCCGGCGGCGCGCACGGGCAAGCTGGCGGCGCTGCATGCGCCTCTGGGCTTCGAGCCGGGCGAGCGTTGGGAATACGGCATCGGCATCGACTGGGCCGGCCGCATGGTCGAGGCGGTGAACGGCGGCGCGAATCTGGAGGCGTATATGCAGCGGGAGATCTTCGGCCCGCTGGGCATGCGCGACAGCAGCTTCGATCCGCGGCCGGAATGGGCGTCGCGCACGGTGACGGTGCATGCGCGGCAGGCGGACGGCTCGCTGGTGCCGATGGAGACCGCGCCGCCGCCTGTGGGGCGGGAGTTCTATCCCGGTGGCGGCGGGTTGTTCTCCACCGCGCCGGATTACATCACGTTCTTGCGGGCGCTGCTCGCTGGGGGCGGCGGGGTGTTGAAGCCGGAGACTGTCGGACTGATGGCGCAGAACCACATGGGCACGCTGAATGTGGGGCCGTTGAAGACGCATAATCCGGCGTTCTCCAACGATGCGGAGTTCTTCCCCGGGATGGATAAGAAGTGGGGGCTGACGTTCATGATCAACACGCGGGATACGCCGAACGGGCGGAGCGCGGGGAGCCTCGCGTGGGCGGGAATCAACAACACGTATTTCTGGCTGGATCTGAACAAGCGGGTGGCGGGGGTGCTGATGGCGCAGATTCTGCCGTTTGCGGATGCGGGGGTGCTGGGGTTGCTGGATCGGTTCGAGGCGGCGGTTTATGGGGGGCGGTAGGCAACTGGTGGTAGAGTGGTCATGCCGGTAACACCTGTAGGCGATCCTGTTCTGCGTCGATTCCATTCGATGCTGACCGGGTTGTACGGCGACAGATTGGAACGCGCGGTGCTGTTTGGCTCGCGTGCGCGTGGAGATGCGCAGCCTGACTCGGACTACGATGTGGCCGTGTTCCTGCGCGACTACCACGGTCTTTGGGACGAATCCGGGCCGCTGGCCGATGCAGCGACGGAGCTGCTGTATGACACCGGGGCAGTGGTGACGCCAATCCCGTTTCCTGCCGAGGCCTACCGGCAGCCTTCCGCACTCATGGGCGAGATCAGGCGGGAAGGTATCGATCTGTGACGCCGGAGGCGTTGCAGTCGCTCGAAATAGCCCGACAGCACCTTGCGGCGGCGGATGCAAGCCTCGATCTCCCAATCGCCTTTGTTGCCGCACGCGAGGCCTATCTGGCCGGCTATCATGCGGCCATGGCGTTCGTGCTTGAAAAGACCGGGAAGCCGCCGAAGACGCATTCGGGGCTGCGCAGCGAGTTCGCGCGTCTCGCACGGCCCGAGGTGCGGATTGATCCAAAGTTCGTTGGGTTCCTCGCCCGGGCGTACACATTGAAGTCGGCAGCCGATTATGGGGCCGACCCGCTGCGGATGATCTCGATTGAGCAAGCAAAGGAGGCTGCTGACATCGCCCGGCAGTTCGTCGATTCGATCGCAGAGTTGCTCGGATGATGGGTGTCGTGGGAACAGGCCCGGTGACTTGAGGCTATGGACCGGACATCTCTCAATAGGGCTGACTGTCCTCGATGCTGTTATCAGACTCCCGCTTTCTTCCCCTCCCCCCCAATCAGCCCTACCCTCGCGGCCACCATCGAAAGGTGCCCGCCATGAACGACAGCCCAATCCCCACCGCCACGCTGCTGGAATCCGACCAGCGCCACCTGATCCACCCGTTGCACTTCCCGAAGGACCACGCCGCCGCGCATATCTTCACCGAGGGCCGCGGCGCCATGCTGCGCACCTCCGACGGACGCGAATACATCGACGGCCTGTCCTGCCTGTGGAACGTCAACATCGGCCACGGCCGCAAGGAACTCGCCGACGCGGCGCAGGCGCAGATGGCCAAGCTGGCCTACGCCTCCGCCTATACCGGCTTTTCTAACGAACCGGCGATCCGCCTGGCCGAGCGCATCGTCAACCTCGCCTACGACAACATGGCGGCGGCCTATTTCACCACCAGCGGCGCCGAATCCAATGAAAGCGCCTTCAAGTTTGCCCGCTATTACTGGAAGCGCATGGGCAAGCCGAACAAGGTGAAGATCATCTCGCGTCAGTATGGCTACCACGGCGTCACCCTCGCGGCGATGAGCGCCACGTCCCTGCCCGGCTATCACAAGATGTTCGGCCCACTGGTGCCGGAGTTCCTGCAGGTTGCGCCGCCGTACCCGTATCGCTGGCCCGGCAACGGCGACGCCGGCATCGGCGCGGCGGATGCGGTGGAGGAAGCGATCCTGTCGCAAGGCGCCGACACCGTCGCCGCGGTGATCGCCGAGCCTGTCATGGGTGCCGGCGGCGTGATCGTTCCGCCCCCGACGTATTTCCCCCGGCTGCGCGAAATCTGCAACCGCCACGATGTGTTGTTCATCGCCGACGAGGTCATCACCGGCTTCGGCCGCACCGGCCGCTGGTTCGCGCTCGGCCATTGGGGCGTGGAGCCAGACCTCATGTCGTTCGCCAAGGGCGTCACGTCGGGCTACCTGCCGCTGGGCGGCGTGCTCGTGTCGAAGCGTGTGCACCAGGTCATCGAGGACGCACCCGCCGACGAACGTTTCATGCACGCAGCGACCTATTCCGGCCACCCGACGTGCTGCGCCGTCGGCCTCGCCAACATCGACATCATCGAGAAGGAAGGCCTGGTCGAACGCGCCGCGGTGCAGGGCAAGCGGTTCCTGGAAGGCCTGGAAACGCTGCGCAGCCTGCCTTGCGTCGGCGAGGTGCGCGGCCTCGGCATGATGGCCGCGATCGAACTGGTGGAAGACAAGGGCAGCCGCAAGCCGGCCATCGGCCTCGGCGGACGCGTGGTGGCGGAGTGCACAAGGCGCGGCCTCATCATCCGCCAGCGCGGCGGCGGCGGCACACCGGTCAGCGGCGATTCTCTGTGCTTCGCACCACCGCTGATGACGCCGGAAACGACGCTCGACCGTATCGTCCAGATCGTCGGCGAATCGATCGCCGCGGCAAGCTGACGCAACGGCCGGCGGCTCACACGTTCGTGCGCCGCCGGCCCGCTTCAATCCCGGCGCCCACGCGACATTTCAAGGTGGTCACTGAAGCGAGTTAGCAACGTGCCGCGCAGCACCGTCCGATCGAAACAACCGGCGTCGCGCGACACGTCGATTCGCGCCTATCGCGCCAAACGCGACTTCGACATCACGCGCGAGCCCGCGCCAGACCAGAAACGCGCCGCATCCGCCGCACCGATTTTCGTCGTGCAGAAACATCAGGCGCATCGCGCCGGACTGCATTACGACTTTCGTCTGGAACATGATGGGGCACTGTGGAGCTGGGCGGTGCGCAAAGGCCCGTCGCTCGATCCCAAGGACAAACACATCGCCGTGCACGTCGAGGACCACCCGATCGAATACGCCGATTTCGCCGGCGAGATTCCCGAAGGCCAATACGGCGCCGGCAAGGTGGAAACCTGGGACCGTGGCACCTGGGAACCGCTGAACGATCCCGACGAAGGCATGCGCAAAGGCGAGCTGACCTTCAACCTGCATGGTCAGCGCCTCAACGGACGCTTCCATCTGATCCACCTGCGTCCGAAGCCGAACGCACGCAACCGCCAGGACAACTGGCTACTGTTCAAAGGCCACGACGAGGCGGAACACCCCGGCGGCGATGCTGCCACCATCGAACAGAAGACCAACGCGCCGAAGGCTCCGCGCAAGACGGCCAGGAAGGCAAAGTCCGACGATCCGCCGGCGCCGGATGCGAAACGCGGCAAGCTGCCGGCAAGCCAGTCGCCGCAGCTCTGCGCGATCGCCGAGGATCCTCCGAACGGCCAAGACTGGATCAGCGAAATCAAGTTCGACGGCTATCGGCTGCTGGCCTGGCTCGATAATGGCAAGGTGCGCCTGGTCACGCGCAACGGCCATGACTGGACCGACCGTCTGCCGGCCGTCGCACAGGCAGTCGCGAAACTCGACGTCGAAACCGCACTGCTCGATGGCGAGATGGTCGCGCTGGATGCAGACGGCATCTCAAGTTTTCCTGCCCTGCAAGCGGCCCTCTCCGCCGGCAAGGACAACGCGCTGTGCTTTTATGTATTCGACCTCCTGCACCTGAACGGCTGGGATCTGCGGTCGTGCCGCCTGCTGGACCGCAAGGCTGCGTTGCAGGGCATTGACGACTGGCGCGGCATGCTGCGCTACAGCGACCACCATCTTGGTGATACTGCTGCCATGCGACGTGAAGCCTGCCGCATGAAACTGGAAGGCATCATCTGCAAGAAATCCGGTGCACCCTATCAGGCTGGCCGCGGCCACGGCTGGCTGAAAGTGAAATGCCAGGGCCGCGAGGAATTCATCGTGCTCGGCTGGACGCCGCCACGCGGCAGCCGCACCGGGCTCGGCGCGTTGCATCTCGGTTATTACGACAAGGACCACCACCTGTATTATGCTGGCGGCGTCGGCACGGGATTTTCCGACGACGAACTCGCGACGCTGCGAAAGAAGCTGGACGAGCTGGCTGCGCCTCCGCCGCACGGCCTGCTGGCCGCGGGCGATCCGTTGGACAAGTCAATCCACTGGGTTCACCCGAAGCTGGTGGCGGAGACACAATTCGTGGCCTGGTCAGGTGCCGGACGCGTCAGGCACTCGGTGTATCTCGGATTGCGCGAGGACAAGTCGGCGGACGAAGTCGTGCGTGACATTGCCGATCCGAAAGCGGAGCGTCATGGCGTGAACCCCAAAGCCCCAGCCGACGATACGCCCGGCACCCTGCGCGGCCCAAAATTCGCCGTGCCACCGAAGCGGCGAGCCGCCGCGGCCGCGCGCAGTTCCGCGATTGTCACCGCGCGCGCGCCAAAGGCCCGCACCGTCGAGCTCGAAGGTGTCACGCTGACCCATCCGGACCGCGAATTATGGCCGGGCATCACCAAGCGTGACCTCGCCGAATATTGGGAAGCGGTCGCCGACCACGCTCTGCCAGGTCTTGCGAAGCGTCCTCTCGCAATCGTGCGCTGCCCCGAAGGCATCGACGGGCAGCACTTCTTTCAGAAGAACGGCCACGGCACGCTGCCCGACGGCATCCGCGAGGGCCGCGTCGGGACGTCACCCTATCTTGCGATTGACGATCTGCACGGCCTGATCGGCATGGCGCAAATCTCGGCGATCGAACTGCATCCGTGGGGTGCGCCGGAAGCCGATCCAAATCACCCTGATGTGATCGTGTTCGATCTTGATCCGGGTGACGGCGTGCCTTTTGCGGATGTCGCCAAGGCCGCGCTCGATGTGCGCGATCGGCTGCAACAACTCAAGCTCATATCTTTTTGCCGCACCACGGGTGGTAAGGGTCTGCACGTGGTGGTCCCGCTTGTCCCAAAGGCCGATTGGGAAACCGTGAAGCCGTTTTGCCGCGCCTTTGCCGAGACGCTCAGTGAAGAACAACCGGAGCGGTTTCTCTCAACCGTGAAGAAGGCAGACCGGCGCGGCCGGATATTGCTGGACTGGCTGCGCAACGGCCTGGGGGCGACGGCCGTCGCGTCGTTCTGTCCGCGCGCGCGGCCGGGTGCGATGGTAGCAACCCCGCTCGGCTGGGACGAGGTGACACGAAAGCTCGATCCGTCGGCGTTCACCATGCGCAGTGTCCCCGGCCGCCTGGCACAGCTCCAAGCGGACCCCTGGGCGGAGTTTCCCAAGCTGCGGCAGCAACTGCCCGATCTCGCGCGGAAGACGGCGCAACGACCCGCCGCGCCGTCGCGCCAAGCTGGCAAATCCGTGATCGTGGACGCACCCAAGCCGAAACGACGCGCGTAACTGTGAGCTTGACTTATGGCCTGGGGCTCCAATGTGGAAGGTGCGGCGGGCGGCTGGTGCCGTTCCGCTGCGTGACGTTTCCCCCCCAAACTTGGCGGTGCCTTCGGGCACCGCCTTTTTGTTTGTGCGGCTTTGGTCCATGAATCCCCGACGCACCCGGGGGATGCCATGCCAGACGCGCTGCCTGTACCGACGCTTGACCACGTTGTGATCAACGTCCGCGACCGCATCGATGAGGGTGCGGAGACGTTTCGGCGGCTCGGATTTACGCTAACGCCACGCGGTTATCACACGCTGGGGTCGATGAACCACCTCGCCATGTTCGGCACCGAGTATCTTGAACTGATCGCCGCTCCGACCGGTGAGACGCGTCGCCAGGAAATTCTTACCTCACCCATAGGGCTGAATGGACTGGTGTTCGGCTCGGACGACTCCGACCGTACTTATGCGACGCTGCACGCTGCCGGCGTGCCTGTTGATCCTGCCCGGCAATTTTCACGTCCTGTTGAACTACCCGGCGGCGCGCGCGATGCGACGTTCCGGACGGTGACCCTGACGCCAGGAACAGTTGCGGCGGGACGGTTATATTTTTGTCATCATCTGACGCGCGATCTCGTGTGGCGCGATGAGTGGCGACACCACGCGAATGGCACCATCGGTGTGTCGCGGGCCGTCATTGCCGCACAGGACCCCACCGTGTTGGGCGCACTCTTCGCACGGATGTTCGGCGCGGATGCGGTGCGTTCGACCGCGGACGGGTGTACGCTGGCGGTCGGGTTGTCGCGCATGGATGTTGTCACGCCGGCATCTCTACACGCACAGTTTGGCGACGCGACACCGGATGGCGGCGGACGAACCGAGTTCATGGCGGCACTGAGCCTGCGCACGCGCTCACTTGCGGCGGCCGGCCAGGCGCTGGATGCGGGGGCAATAAGCGGCAGGCAACGCGACGGACAACGTATTATTGTGCCGGCAGCCGCGGCGTTCGGCGCGGCGCTCGAATTTCACGAGTAGCTCCGAATGCATTGTCATTGCGAGTTGCCATCGGCCGGAGTGCCGACACGCCGTGGATGAAACGCCGATACCCCTGTCATTGCGAGGCCGCTTGTCCGAAGCAATCCCCCCGGGAGATTGCTTCGGCCAAGCGGCCTCGCAATGACAGCAAGGGGGCATGTTTCCTGTCAGGCTGCAGATCAATCCACGGCCGACCGCTGCGCTGGGCCAAGCACCGACTGTATTGCCGCGGCATAATCCTCGCGGCTGTTTTCGCGCCGCAGCCGCTCCAGCGCCGCTTCGCGCAGCCGGGCCCACAGGCCTTCATCGCGATACAGCCGCACGATCTGCTGCGCGAACAACGCAGGATCGGAATCAGCCGCAACCAGCAGGTCCTCTCCGTCGTGCCAGCCAAGTTGACGGCGCAACAATTCGGTCGCTACCACGGGCAGCCCGAACGACGCCGCTTCATACACTTTATACGGCGTGCCTGCGGCAACCCGTGTCGGCGCGACAAACAAACGATGCGAATCATAGACCTGGACCGTGTCGGCGAGAGCGCCGCGCAACGTCACCCGCGGATGGTCGCGGAACCGATCCAACGAAACGTCGGGCGCGGTGTATCCAACCACGGTTAGCCGCGTCTCCCAGCCGAGCTCCTTTTCCACCAGTGGCAGCACTTCATCCACCATCCAGCACAGACTGTCGTAATTCGGGCTGTCCATGCGGTGGATTGCGCCGACAAACAACATGCCGGCCCGTCGAGCGAACAGGCGTGGCGTGGGATGCAACGCGCGCATATGGCCGATCACGGTGATATTGCTGAAGCCGAGGTCGCGCAGCCTCTGCGCCTCCACTTCGCTCACCGCGATGATGTTCTGGCACGAATGCGCGTTGGCGAATTCGCGTTGGATCGCTGCATCCACATCGAATGTCTCGCCGGTGAGCGCCGCCTGGCCGGCTTCACGCAATGCCGCGACCGCTTCGGAGTCCAGCACCACGCGAGGCCGATCGGCGCCGCTGTCGCCACCGCTGCGTTGCAGAATCGGCCCGACGCGGTCCAGGTTGTGCGTGCGCGCGATCCATACCGTGTCGTAATAGTCCTTGCGCCGCGCCAGGAAGTCCGGCAGTTCCGCGATGGTGCGATCGTGGATCACTTCAACGGTATCCGGCATGTCGGCAAAAATCTCGGCAATATCGAAGCGGCCGGCGAGCACGGGATAGACGGTGACCGCATAGCCCATCGAGGCCATCACCTGGATCAGGTCGTTGGACCGGACGAAGCCCGACCCGATCATACGCAGCGGCACCATGTCCTCGATGAACAGTACCCGATGCTGGCCGGTATCGGGCGAACGAGCGAAAACCTGGTTGCCTCGCTCCTCCTCGTAACATTGCTGCAGCCAGTCGCTGTGCTTACCCACGAAGACGCGTCTCGCCCGTGCGATCTCCGCCTCCGATGCGCGGTTGGAAGTCGCGCTGCCGTATTCGAGGTGGTGGATCACCACGGCCGGATCGTACACCACGCGGAAGCCGGCCTGCCCGACGCGCACGCAAAGATCTGCATCCTCATAATACGCCGGCGCATAGGCCGTATCGAACCCTTCCAATTGGCGCAGCAGTTCGGTCCGCGCCAGCAGGAAAACGCCGGAGCAAAACCAGGTGTCGCGCACGAAGTTGGCTTCCGGTGCCAATGGGGACTGATCACGCAGATAACCCTGCGTGGTACCATCGCGCCAGATGATGTTGCCCGCTTCCTGGAGCAAGCCGTGCGACCGGACGATCTTCCCGCCGACCGCGCCGATGCTCTGATCCGATTCCAGCCGCCGCATGGCCGCGGGCAGTGCACCCGGCGCCAATTCCACATCGTTGTTCAAGTACAGGACCGCATCGGCGGTCACCCAGTTCAGTGCAGCGTTGCAGCCGTGCACGAAGCCGATGTTGGTGTCGAAGCGCAGATGACGTGCGCCGCGGACATAACGGGCAATGTGCCGCGTCTCATCGATGGATCCCGAATCGACAAGGATCAGTTCAATTTCGCCACTGAAGCTGGCGCGCAGCGAGCCGATCGCCATCAGAGTCAGCGGCAAACGGTCGTGCAGCACCATGATGACACTGACGGCGGGCTTGCCGTTCACCGTGAAGTCCGACGGCGAACGAGCCAGCAACGGCACCAGGTTCTGCGCCTTGCGCCGGAACAAGGTTTTCGCCTGGGCTTCGGTGACTTGCTCTTCCGGCGGTGGCGCGGCGCGCAGGCCGTGGAACCGCCCGATCCGCAGCCAATGCTCGAACGCGTGCGCCACCCGCCCTTGTTCGAGGTCGATGCGCACGGCGTCCTGCGCGGCGTACCAGCGCAAGTCGATCGGCTCGCTGGGGGAGCGGTGCTCGAACACGCCGTACATCAGAAAATGCGCACACCCGTTACGCAATTCGCCACGCTCCACCACCGCGGCGATGTCAGGATTGCGCGTCAGATAATAGCGCTCGGAGAACTCCGGCAGCGGATCGAATTCGGTGGGCGTATCGTTGCAAAGATAGTGATGCAACGTACAGAACCACTTTTGTGCCGCCAATGCGTCGGCAACCTGCGGATAGCGGGACAGGTACCAAGAGGCATTGAAGAATGGCGTTGTGCTTGGCTCCGGCGTGCGGGTTTCGATCCGCCGCAGGTAATGGCGAAACGGGCCTTCCGCGCGCGCGCGCGCGGCCCCATCTGGCTCGAGGTTGTCGCAGTAATAGACGGTGTTGAACAACCAGTGGCCGATGCGCCCTTCCAATTGACCATGACGAAGAAAATGGTCATAGCCGTTAACCAGACCGGCCTCCGTCAGCACGTCATCCGCAAGATCGGCATGACGCCGGCGGTAAAACGCCTCGTCGAACAACCAATGCGGCGAGCGTGTCGTATTACCGCCGCGGCAGTAGGAATCGAATGCCGATTCCGCGTGGCCGGCGTTTACGAAATCCGCGACGCCGCGGTAGGTGGCGCGATGCCATGGCTCATCGAAGAAAATGTTGGGCGAATGCCCGAACCCCTGGCCATGCTCCAGATACCACGCCAGCACCGTTTCCGGCTGTTCGTTGGCCAGTTGCTCGCGAACCTGCGGATAAGTTTTGAGATACCAGGCGGGATCAAACACCGCCCAGGCGATGTTCGTCTGGCCAGCGAGCCTCAACACGTCCCGGGCGGGTCGATCGAATGGCATGGTCATCCATCAAGGGACGCAGTTGCGCGTATCAGGCTCGCACGTGTTGTTGGCGTCAGGCTCAGCTCCGGCGCTTGGTATGCAGCACGCCGTTTCGTTCCAGTGCGGCAATCTCCGCGTCGGAATAGCCGTGTTTCGCCAACACCTCGGTGCCGTCCTGGCCGAAGCGTGGCGGCGGACGACGGGTACCGCCGGGCGTGCGAGACATCTTGATGGGCGTGCCGATGCCTTTGTACCAATCGAGCTCGGTCACCATCTCCCGATGCGCGGTATGCGGCGCGGCGGTCGATTGATCGACCGGCAGCACCGGACCGGCGGGCACGCCGTTGCGGATCAGCCGGTCGGCCAACTCGTTGCCGTCCTGGTCGGCGAATGCAGCCGCCAAAATGGCGCCCAGCGCATCGCGATTGACGTTGCGCTTGCCGTTGTCGGCGAAGCGCGGGTCGTCGGCGAGGTCCGCGCGGCCGATCAGCTCGCACATGCGGCGGAACTGGCCGTTATTGCCGCTGGCGATGAAGATCTCGCAGGTCCTGGTTGGGAACTTGTCGTACGGTACCAGGTTCGGATGCACATTGCCGGTGCCGACCGGGCGCTTGCCGTTCAGGAAGTAGTTGGCCGCCTGCGGATGCAGCAGCGCCATACCGCAATCGTACAGCGTCATGTCGAGATACTGGCCGTGGCCGGACACGCCGCGTTCGTGCAGCGCCATCAGGATGGCGAT
Source organism: Acetobacteraceae bacterium (assembly GCA_036489395.1). Classification (GTDB taxonomy): domain Bacteria; phylum Pseudomonadota; class Alphaproteobacteria; order Acetobacterales; family Acetobacteraceae; genus JASHVB01. The sequence continues at coordinate 14,716 of DASXFW010000073.1, forward strand.
CGCGGAATAGAGGCCGGTGCCCATATCGACGATCGCGGTTCCCAGCCGCATCGGCCCGGTATCGGCGTTGCCGTTCACGCTCATGAGCCCGGTCATCGCCTGCAGGATCGCGTCGTAACCGGGCAATCCGCCCAACGGGCCTTCGCCGCCGAAGCCGGAAATGCGGCAGTGGATCAAACTGGGGAACCGCTCCGACAACACGTCCTGATAGCCGAGGTCCCATTTTTCCATCGAGCCAGGCTTGAAGTTCTCGATCAGCACGTCGGCGCCTTCGAGCAGCCGCAGCAGGACGGCCTTGCCCTCCGGCTTGCCGATGTCGAGAGAGATGGCGCGTTTGTTGCGGTTGACGCCGATGTAGTAGCTGGCGTCGCCCTCATGGAAGGGCGGGCCCCAGTCGCGCACTTCGTCGCCCTGCGGCGGCTCAATCTTGATGACCTCGGCGCCGTGATCGGACAGGATCATCGTGCAATAGGGGCCGCCGAGCACGCGGGTCAGGTCGATGACCTTGATGCCGGCGAGCGCGCCGGGCGAGCGCGCCAGACCCTTGCCGGTTGCGGTGGGATTGATCGATCCGTCCATCACACAGATGCTCCATCCGGGCCGCGTCTGTCTCGGCACCGTTCGAGAGGCATTTACTCTGCCCGGCGCCGGTTATGCCAGGGTCAGCCTCACCCCAGCGCGGCGACCAGCGCCTCCGCGCTGCGGCCATTGGCGAGTGTCGCAGAGCGGCCGTCCCAGTGCACGCCCTTCACCCGCGCGAAGGCGTGGTCGGCATTCGGATAATTGTAGCAGCGGATGAACTTGTGGCCCTTGGTCGCTTCAACAACTTTGGCGCGGCCTTCCGGCGGGAAGAACTCATCCTTGTCGGCGATGTGCACGAGCAGGGGCCTGGTGACCTTGGCAGTGTCGCCAAGGAGGTTGTCGAGCCCGACGCCGTAATAGGAAATGTTGACGTCGGCATCGGATTGCTCGGCCATCATGAACGCGAGCCGGCCGCCCAGACAGTAGCCCATCGTGGCAACCTTGCCGTTGGTACCTGGCAATTTGCGCGCGACAGCGACCGTGGCCTTGAGGTCCTCGATGCCCTTCGCCTGGTCGAACTTGCCGAACAATTCGAACGCCTGTTTCCATTCCGCATCGGTCTTGTCGGTGATGTCGATGCCCGGCTGGATGCGCCAGAACAAGTCCGAGCAGACGGCGATGAAGCCCATGTCGGCGACCCAGTCGGCGATGTCGCGCATCGCCTGGTTCACGCCGAAGATTTCCTGGATGAGCACGACGACGCCGGCCGGTTTCGCTTTCGGCTCGGCGAGATAGGCGGAAAAGCTGCCGGAGCCGTCGCTGGCCTGGACGGTGATGGATGCCATGGCTGGGTCCTCCCTGCGGATCGGGTGCGGGGAGAATAGCGGAGCCGGGCCAACGGGAGCAAAGCGTGGCTCTGCCACCGGTGGCCGTCACTCCAAGGTCGGTGCGCCTATCCCGGCATCTTGTCGAAACGTTTCCGTTCGCCGGTGGTCTGCGTCCAGGGTTGCGCGCTGCTGCAATAGATTTCCATCGCCGGATTGAAGCCGGAGGTATCATCCAGCGTGCCGGCCAGCACCATCGTCATGCCCGGCATCGCCGCGGCGTCGGCCAACACGCCCGAACCGCAGTTCGGGCAGAAGCGCCGATACTGTGCCTGTCCGGAATCGCCGGTGTCCTGATAGGTCTTCAGCTCGCCTTGCACGCTGATGGCCGCGGACGGAAACGCCATGACCGGCTCGAACGACGATCCGGTGTAGCGCTGGCAGTTGCGACAGTGGCAAATTCCGGCGAATGCCGCCTCGCCGGTTATGGTGTAGCGGACGGCGCCGCACAGGCATCCACCGGTCAGATCGGCCATTGGCTTTCTCCCTGTTTTTCGTATCGATGCAGCAAAGCGCAGCCTTGCCGACAATGCAAATACTTTGCGATCGGGTTCCGCGAAATGTCACGCTGCCCCCGCCCCACGCCACAGCCGCTGCCACGCGCGCTCTTGCCGGAAGCCGCATCCGACGCCTTGATAGCGATCCTGATCGGGCAAGGAGTCTTCGATGGCCTCACGCTTCGCGGGCCGCATTGCGGTCGTCACCGGCGGCGTCTCCGGTATTGGCGCCGGCATTGCGGCACGGCTTGCGGCAGAAGGCGCGCGCCTGTCGCTGTGGGACCGCGACGCGGCGGCGCTGGGCAAGGTGGAAGCGGCGCACAAGGTTACGCTGGACGTGACCGACCCGGACGCTGTGCACCGCGCGGCGGCTGACACGGCCGGCGCGCTGGGCAGGCTCGACCTCCTGGTGACGTCGGCCGGCATCACCGGACCGAACCACCCGACCTGGGAATACCCGGTCGCCGAATGGGATCGCGTGATCGATGTGAATTTGAAGGGCGTGTTCTACTGCAATCGCGCCGTGGTGCCCTTCATGCAGCAGAACGATTACGGCCGCATCGTCAACATCGCCTCGATTGCCGGGAAAGAGGGCAATCCCAATGCCTCGGCCTATTCCGCGTCGAAGGCCGGCGTGATCGGGTTGACCAAGGCGCTGGGCAAGGAACTCGCCAGCACCAACATCCGCGTCAACTGTGTCACCCCCGCCGCGGTGAGGACGCCGCTGTTCTCGCAAATGACGCAGCAGCAGATCGACTGGATGCTGTCGAAGATTCCGATCGGCCGGTTCGGCGAAATCGACGAAGTCGCGTCGCTGGTCCTGTGGCTTGCCAGCGAGGAATGCAGCTTCACCACCGGCGGAGTTTTCGATATTTCCGGCGGGCGCGCGACATACTGATCGAGGGAATACGCGAATGGACTCCGAAACGCTGTGCTTCACGCCGGCCGTCGAAATTGCCGAGTTGATCCGCACGAAGAAGCTGTCCCCGGTCGAATACATGCAGGCGGTGCTGGCGCGGATCGAGGCGTTTGAACCGAAGGTCAATGCGTTCGCATATCTCGCGGCGGACCGGGCGATGGACGCGGCAAAGCGTGCCGAAGTGGCGCTGATGCGCGACGAACGGATCGGCCGGCTGCACGGCGTGCCGGTGACGATCAAGGACCTGGCGATCACCAAGGACATGCCGACGCAGCACGGCAGCAGGATCTTCGCCGGCCACCAGCCGACCGAGGACACGCCGCTGGTAACGCGCCTGCAGGCGGAAGGTGCGATCGTGCTGGGCAAGACCAACACGTCGGAGTTCGGCTGGACCGGCGTGTCGCACTCCCCGCTGACGGGCATCACACACAATCCGTGGAAGCACGGCTACAACGCCGGTGCGTCGTCCGCCGGTGCGGGTGCGGCGGCAGCGGCGGGGTTCGGGCCGTTGCACCAGGGCAGCGATGGTGCGGGATCGATCCGTATGCCGTCGCATTTCTGCGGCGTGTTCGGTCTGAAGCCGAGCTTTGGCCGCGTGCCGTCGTATCCCGTGGCGGTCGGCGACTTCACGTCGCACAACGGGCCTATGACGCGCACCGTTACGGACAATGCGCTGATGCTGGAGGTCATGTCCGGGCCGCATCCGTTGGACTACACGTCGTTGGAGGCAGGGCCTGGGAACTATGTGAACCGGCTGCATGAAGGTATCAAGGGGCGGCGCATCGCGTTCAGCGCCGATCTTGGTCATGCGCGGGTCGATCCGGATGTGGCCGAGTTGGTGAAGCAGGCCGTCGCGCGGTTTTCCGAACTGGGCGCGACGGTGGAGGAAGTGCCGACGCCGTGGGCCAGCGCCGGGCCTGAACTGATCCGCTTCTTCTGGGCCGCGCATATGACCCGCCTGGCACGCTATCTGCCCAAGTGGGAAGCGCAGATGGACCCCGGCCTGGTCGCCTGCATCAAGGACGCGCAGAACTACTCGGTCGCGCAGTACCAGGAGGCACGCGAACGCAAGATGACCTATGTTGCGGCGATCAATCTCTGGTTTGAGGATTGGGACTTCCTGCTGACTCCGTCTGTATCCGTTGCGGCTTTCCCGGCCGAGCTGCTGATGCCGCGGCACTGGCCGCAGCACGATTGGGATTGGGTGCAGTGGGCGGAGTTCTCCTACCCGTTCAATATGTCATGGAATCCCGCGGCAAGTGTCCCGTGCGGCTTCAACGCGGATGGATTGCCGGTGGGGCTGCAGATTGTTGGGCGGCGGTTCGACGATCTTGGCGTGCTGCAAGCCGCGGCCGCGTTCGAACAAGCGCAGCCTTGGGCGGACAAGCGGCCGGATTTAGGATGATCTTGGTTTCACCCGTTGGGGCCAGCCTTCTCGTCCGACAGGTAAGAAAGCACGCAAGAAATTTTAACCACAGATGCACGCAGATGCACACAGATACACCAGGCGGTTTCAATGATGGTACGTACCTCCGCCGCCGCCGCCGAAAACGCACCGGCACATCGTTCCACTCGATTCACCCGTGTTCATCTGTATGCATCTGTGTGCATCTGCGTGCATCTGTGGTTAAATAGTTCTTTGCTGCCGCTTTCAACTTTGGCCTGCGTTCGTTTGTAATGTAATCGGAACGTAGAATAATAGGGAGATCGCCGTGGCCGCCTTGCACCAGGCACTGAACGCCTTCCTGCTCGGCTTCCCCGCGCTGTTTTCCATCGTAAATCCGCTCAGCGGCGCCTTCATCTTTCGCGAGGTGACCGCCACGCGGCCGGAACACCGCGCACGCCTGGCCCGCCTCATCGCACTCTATTCGCTGGCCGTGATGACCGTGGCGCTTTGGGCCGGTTCGTACGTGCTCGGCTTTTTCGGCATCACCCTGGCAGCTCTGCGCGTCGCCGGCGGCATCGTCGTCGCACTCAATGGCTGGCACCTGATGAATGCGCCGGAGGAACGCGATGCCCGCAAGCAGCAGCAGGCAGAATCGGCCGACACCGCGGATGACGTCGCGTTATTTCCAATGACCATCCCGATCACCACCGGTCCCGGCACGATGTCGGTCGCGATCGCGCTCGGTTCCGGACGTCCGACGGAGACGGACCAGCTCATCTCGTTCTTCCTCGGAATGACCGCCGCCACCCTCGCGCTGGCGATTGTCATCTGGATCACCTACCGTTCGGCCGATCGCATCTCGCGCCTGATGGGCCCCAGGGGCAGCCGCACCGTCACGCGGCTATCCGCCTTCCTGCTGCTGTGCATCGGCGTGCAGATTCTGATCGTCGGCGTGGAGGACGTGCTGGCGCCGCTGCTGGCACAGCACTGAACGACTGCAACGAGGAGGAAAGACGCAATGGCGTTCTCAATGTACGATGCCTGCATCCCGGTCTGCGCGCAGATGCTGAGCGGGCTGTCGGGCGTGCTCGACAAAGCGGCGACGCAGGTCGCGGCGAAGAAGTTCGATGAAGCCGTCATGCTGTCCGATCGGCTCTATCCCGACATGTTCTCGTTGGCGCGGCAGATCCGCCAGGCGACCGACTTCGCCCGTAACGCGCCGGCGCGGCTGGCGGGCGTCGCCGGGCCGGACATCGCCGCCACCGACGACGCGACGTTCGCCGACGCCCAGGCGCGCGTCGAGAAGTCCATGGCCTTCGTGAAAAGCTTCACGCCGGCACAGATCGAGGGGACCGAGGACAAGGACATCTCCTGGATGGCCGGCCAGCGGCAGATGTCATTCAAGGGCCGCGCCTACCTGCTGCACTTCTGCTACCCGAACCTGTTTTTCCACACCACGACGGCGTACAACATCCTGCGCCACCGCGGCATCGAGATCGGCAAGCGCGACTTCCTCGGAACGTTCTGAACCATGAATGGGGGCGTCGCATTCGGTGCGACGCCCCGTCGTGGCCGACACAGGGCCCGCCGTAACGGGGAGTGTCCCGTGCAAGGACCTGACCCGATCAGCCCGATCCGTCACCTCACGACACGCGATTCTCCACCAGCTCCGTCACGACAGCCGGATCGGCGAGCGTGGAGGTATCGCCCAGGCTGTCCGTCTCGTTTGCCGCGATCTTGCGCAGGATGCGCCGCATGATCTTGCCGCTGCGCGTCTTCGGCAGCGCCGGCGCCCACTGGATCGCATCGGGCGAGGCAATCGGCCCGATCTCCTTGCGCACCCAGCCGATCAGCTCCTTGCGCAATTCCTCCGTGGGTTCCTCGCCCAGCTTCAAGGTGACGTAGGCGTAGATGCCCTGCCCCTTGATATCGTGCGGGAAGCCCACCACCGCGGCCTCGGCCACCTTCGGATGGGAAACCAGAGCGCTTTCGACTTCCGCGGTGCCCATGCGATGGCCGGATACGTTGATCACGTCATCGACACGGCCGGTGATCCAGTAATACCCGTCCGCGTCGCGCCGTGCGCCATCGCCGGTGAAGTACAGGTTCTTGAACGTGGAAAAGTACGTCTGCACGAAGCGTTCATGATCGCCGAACACCGTGCGCATCTGCCCGGGCCAGGAATCCGCCAGACACAGATTGCCCTCGCACGGCCCGTGCAATTCGTGGCCGTCGCCATCGACGATGATCGGCTTCACCCCCGGCAGAGGCAGCGTCGCGGAGCCCGGCTTCAACGCCGTCGCTCCCGGCAGCGGCGAAATCAGAATCCCGCCCGTTTCCGTCTGCCACCAGGTATCGACGATCGGGCAGCGGTGCTCGCCCACGACGCGATCGTACCACAGCCACGCTTCCGGATTGATCGGCTCCCCCACGCTGCCGAGAATCCGCAGCGACCGGCGCGACGTTTTCAGCACCGGCCCCTCGCCGTCACGCATCAGCGCACGGATCGCCGTCGGCGCGGTGTAGAAGATGTTGACCTGGTGCTTGTCCACCACCTGCCAGAAGCGGCTGCTGTCCGGATAGTTCGGAATACCCTCGAACATGACAGTCGTCGCACCGTTCGCCAGCGGGCCGTACACGATGTAGGTGTGGCCGGTCACCCAGCCGACGTCGGCGGTGCACCAGAAGATTTCGCCTGGTTGGTAATCGAATACGATCTCATGCGTGAAGCTGGCCCACACCATGTAGCCGCCCGTGGTGTGCAGCACGCCCTTCGGCTTTCCCGTGCTGCCAGACGTATAGAGAATGAACAACGGATCTTCCGCGTTCATCTCCAGTGGCGGGCAGTCCGGTGACGCAGCCGCGCACACCGTCGCATAATCATGATCGCGGCCGGCGGCCATCGGCACGTCCTTGCCGGTCACCTTCACAACGATGACGCTCTTCACGCCGGGGCACAACTTCAACGCCGCATCGGCATTCGCCTTCAGCGCCACGGTGCGTCCGCCGCGGCGGCCCTCATCCGCGGTGATCAGCATCTCCGACTCACAATCCTGGATGCGGTTGGCCAGGCTGTCGGGCGAGAACCCACCGAACACCACGGAATGGACCGCACCAATCCGCGCGCAGGCCAGCATCGCCACCGCCGCTTCCGGCACCATCGGCATATAGATCGTGATGCGGTCGCCCTTCTTCGCCCCCAGCTCCTTCATCACGTTCGCCAGCCGGCACACTTGCTCATGCAGCTCGCGATACGTGACCTTCCTGGATACCGACGGATCGTCGCTTTCCCAGAGGATCGCCACGCGGTCGGGATGCGTCGCCAGGTGCCGGTCCAGGCAGGATACCGACGCGTTCAGCGTGCCGTCCTCGAACCACTTGATCGAGACATTGCCGGCGTAGCTGGTGTCCTTGCCCTTGGTCGGCGCCTTCATCCACGCGATGCGACGCGCCTGCTGCGCCCAGAACCCGTCCGGATCGCGTCCCGCATGTTCGTACATATCAAGATAACGCGCGTGGCTGACATGCGCCTTCGCGGCGATCTCCGGACGAACCGGGAAGAGCTGGCCCTCGGGATGTTGGATATCTGGCATGGGCGTGGTTCCTTCCTGTTGGCGGTTCCGCCGGATCGTGCTCCGGAAACTTACAATCCGGCGTCCTTCGGCACATAGACCGTGCCGTCCTTGATCTCGGTCGGCACGTGTTCCAGCCGATCGCCGATGCACGGGCCCTTGATGCACGCGCCGTCGGCGATGCGGAACTCGGCACCGTGCGTGGCACAGACGATAGTTCTGCCGTCGCGCGAGAGGAAGCGGTCCGGCGTCCAGTCCAGCGGCGTGCCGATATGCGGGCACGAATTGACATAGACGAAGACCGCTTCGCCCTGACGGATTGCCATCAGGCCGGTGAAGCCGCCAGCCACCGCCGCGAAGCCCTTCCCGGTGCCGTCCGGGATATCCGTCACACGACACAACGGACGCTGATCGTCCAAGGCGAAGGGAAGCTGTGTATCCGACCCTGCGTGCTCTTCCATCTGTCCGGCTTCCCGCGCTGCGTGAGGACGGAAATGCTACGCATCGCCCGATCGCCGTTCAAGCGACCGGGCGATGCGTGGCACGGCTGGGGTCAGGCCGGATGGCCCATCGGCGCGTGCTGCTGCGGTGCGGCGGGCATGCCGAGCGGGAGTACGGTATGGCCGTGCGTCTCGTTGATGACTTCGGCGGCGGCTGCGTAGAAGGCGAGCAGCGCGGTCAGCAGTCCGACATAGCCGCCGGCATTCTTCAGGCCGGCCATGCCGGTCCATTCCGCGGCGGCGAGCAGGAAGAAGGTGATCCATAGCGCCAGGAACACCATTTGCACCGCGCGGTTCAGCGCCAGGCTGCCGATCCACATGAACAAGGTGAAAACGCCCCACATGCACAGCCACCAGCCGACGAAACCGGCGGGCACGCCGTGGGCGAAGAACTGCACGAACAGGGCGAAGGCCCACCAGAACGCGCCGTAGGAGCAGAAAGCGACGAAGCCGAAGGTATTGCCGCGCGGCATTTCCATCAGGCCGGCGCAGAACTGCGCGGTGCCGCCGAACGCGAACGCGGTGGCCAGCACCAGGGGCACGGCCGAGCCGGCGAACCATCCGGCATTCACCATGCTGAGCATCCAGGTGGTCAGCGCGAACCCGGTGAGGCCGAGCGGCGCGGGATTGGCGAATTTCATCCCTGTGCATCCTTGTTCTGGTGTGACGAAAGTCCGTCCGGCCCGGGTTACCGCGCCGCCAGGATGCAAGATGAGCTACTCGCGAGTATCGCGTCTTTGATCTGAATCAAAGGGGTGGGTGATTGGCAAAGTTTCCCCTCCCCTTGAGGGCTTGGGCCGCGAAGCGGACCAAGGTTGGGGGGAGGGGGAGCCTACAGCCGCAGGCCATCGCAAGTAGGCACGCCTCCCCCCTGTGACCTTGGTCCGCTTCGCGGCCCAAGCCCTCAAGGGGAGGGGAAACTTTGCCAATCACCCACCCCTTTGATTCAGATCAAAGACGCGATACTCGC
>DASXFW010000079.1:0-34381 GCA_036489395.1 Acetobacteraceae bacterium
GCTGGCGCTGCGGATCAACCGCTTGAACGGCGATTGGGACGCCTATTGGGCCCGCCTCGCCGCCAAGCCGCCCGCCAATCTCAACCAGCCAACAGTGTCGTCAGAGGTCGCCGCTTGAGCGCACAAGTTTGGTTCGCACCCCGCGGCAAAGGCGTAATCGCAACCAGAAGTGCGGGCCAGTGTTATTGCGAGTCGCCACCGGCCGGCGGCTGCCGACCCGCCCGGGATGAAACGGCGCTCTTCTGTCATTGCGAGTTGGCCACCGGCCTTCGGCCGACCCGCGCTGGATGAAACCGCTGCACCGACGCGCTTTGTGTCATGGCCGGCGAAGGCCGGCCATGACACGGGTAGTTCCTGGTTAGGCCGCTTGGCCGAAGCAATCCCGTTCGTGACCAGCAGCGGCTTGTCACGAACGAGATTGCTTCGGCCAAGCGGCCTCGCAATGACAAGGCGGTGCAGCCGTTTCATCCAGTGCGGGTCGGCCGAAGGCCGGGGGCAACTCGCAATGACATGGTGGTGGCCGCGTCGCATCGGTCAACATCTGCGCGCGTAGCCTTGCCAATGCGCAATCGCCGATGCCGCGCAGCTTATCCGTATTTCAACCCCATGAGCGGAATCTGTTCATTTGCTGCCGAACGTCAGGGCAAATGCCCAACGCGATCGGCACGATCTGCCTTCGCCGCATTGGCTACAGGCGTTCGCGGAATGGCACGATGCGTGCACCCTCATGCGCAAGCCCGAAGCCTCCCAAGGGCGATCGTCGCACCCGTTGACGGCACCCGCCACGCCGGAACCGGAATGACAGCATGAGAGAGGACCAGCGCCCATGACCGCACGCGCCACCCGCATCGGCCGCCGTACGCTGCTTTCGACACTCGGTGCCGCCGCCGGGTCGGGGGCGATTACCGGCTTTCCCACCATCTGGGCACAGAACATCAAGAACGTGACGTTGCGCCAGTTTGGCACCGGCGTGTCCAACCTCAATGCCATCGCGGTAAAGGTGAAGCAGGACCTCGGCTTTACCTTGCAGATGACCGCGCTGGATACCGACGCAGTCACGTTGAAGGCGGTGACCCAGCCCGGATCGTACGACGTCGCCGACATCGAGTATTTCGTCACCAAGAAGATTTTTCCGACCGGCGTGCTGCAGCCGATGGACACGAAAAAGATCAAATTGTTCGGCGAGATCGTGCCGATCTTCACCACCGGCAAGCTGACCCCCACCTCGCATGTGGCGCAGGGCACCGCGCCGAGCACCGTTGCGTTCGTGTTCAGCAAGACCTCCACGAAGTTCGCGCCGCATCCCACCGAATGGGCGACCCTGATCCCCACCATCTACAACTGCGACACGCTTGGCATTCGACCGGATCTGGTCGGCCGTCCGATCAGCCACTGGCGCGACCTGGTCGATCCCGCGTTCAAGGGCCGCGCCGCCATCCTCAACATCCCCGGCATCGGCATCATGGATGCCGCGATGGTCATGGAATCGCTCGGCCGCATGAAGTACGGCGACAAGGGCAACATGACGCGGCCGGAGATCGACAAGACCATCGCCTTCCTGATCGAAACCAAGAAGGCCGGCCAGTTCCGCGCGTTCTGGAAATCCTTCGACGAGAGCGTCAACCTGATGGCGTCGGGTGAAGTGATCATCCAGTCGATGTGGTCACCCGCCGTTGCGGCAGTGCGCTCGCGCGGCATCCCCTGCAAGTATCAGCCGCTGGTGGAGGGCTACCGCGCCTGGGCCGGCGGCCTCGGCCTGGCCAAGCATCTGAAGGGACTGGAACTGGACGCGGCTTACGAATACATCAACTGGTACCTGTCCGGCTGGGTCGGCGCGTATCTCAACCGCCAGGGCTATTACAGCGCCGTGCTGGAGACGGCGAAGAAGTACATGTCCGCGGACGAATGGGGCTACTGGATGGATGGCAAGCCCGCGCAACAGGACATCCTGAGTCCCGAGGGCAAGGTCATGGAAAAGGCCGGCACCGTGCGCGACGGGGGCTCCTTCTACGAGCGCATGAGCCATATCGCCTGCTGGAATTCGGTGATGACCGAGGACCGCTACATGATCCAGAAATGGAACGAATTTATCGCCGCGTGAGCGGCACCGTCGAACCCGCCGCCTTGCCGGGTGACAGCCCGACAGCCGCACCCGTGCCGCGTCCACGTGCGCCAGCCGTATCGCGGGCGATCGCCCAGGGCAATCTTACGCCGTACGTCCAGGCGCTGCCGCTCGCGCTGATTCTGTGCTTTTTTCTGCTGCTGCCGATGCTGGTGCTGATCGTCGTCAGCTTCCTCGATTACGACAGCGTCCAGATCATCTACCGCTTCGTCCTCGGTAATTACCGCGACGTGTTGTTCTCCGCCGTCACCTGGACCACCTATCTCAACACCGTGCGCTTTACCGTCATCACCTGGGCGGTCACGCTGCTGATCGGGTTCTGGGTCGCTTATTTCCTCGCGTTCGAAGTGCACAGCAAGACAACGCAAATGGTGTTGTTCCTGGTCTGCACCATCCCGTTTCTTACGTCGAACATCATCCGCATGATCTCCTGGGTGCCGTTCCTCGGCCGCGAGGGGTTGCTCAACAACACGCTCCGCACCCTCGGCATCATCCACCATCCGCTCGAATTCCTGCTGTTTTCCGACTTCGCCGTCATCCTGGCCTACGTCCACCTCTACACGCTGTTCATGGTGGTGCCGATCTTCAACACCATGATGCGCATCGACCGCAGCCTGATCGAGGCCGCGACCGACGCCGGCGCCCGTTCCTGGCAAACCATCGCCTACGTCATCGTGCCGCTGTGCAAGCCAGGTATGGCCATCGGCTCGATCTTCGTCGTCACCCTGGTGATGGGCGATTCCATCACCGTCCGGCTCATGAGCGGCGGGCAGAGCGCATCCGTCGGCCTGATGATGGCGAACCAGATTTCGCTGCTGCAATACCCCGCCGCCTGTGCCAACGCGGTGGTGCTGCTGGTCGTCGTGCTTGGCATGATCGCGGCCATCCTGCGGATCGTCGATATCCGCAAGGAGCTGTAATGGGAATCTTCGGCCGCACCCTTCTGCTGATCTTCTTCTGCATGTTCGTGTTGTTCCTGTACGGCCCGACGCTGACCATCATCGTGCTGTCGTTCCAGGGCCCCAATGGCGGCCTCACCTTTCCGATGAACGGCTTCTCCACCCATTGGTTCGTCCGCTTGTTCGAACCACAGCAGGTCGGCGATTTCGGCGGCTCCTTTCAGCGTTCCCTCGCGCTGGCACTGATGGTGATGGCCGTGACTGTCGTCGTCTCGGTCGCCGCCGGCCTGGCGTTCCGCCGCCGCTTTCGAGGCGCCGGGGCGTTATTCATGCTGACCATCGCCAGCCTGATCATGCCGTCGATCCTGGTCAGCCTCGGCATCGGTCTGCTGTTCAGCCAGGCCGGCCTCGACGCGACCTGGTACACATCAGCGTTCGGTGCCCAGCTTACCTGGACCTTGCCATTCGGCCTGCTGATCATGTTCGCGGTGTTCAACCGCTTCAACCGTTCCTGGGAAGAAGCCGCACGCGATCTCGGCGCCACGCCGTGGCAGTCCTTTCGCCACGTCGTGCTGCCGATCATCGCACCCAGTGTCATCGGCATCGCGTTGTTCGGCTTCACGCTGTCGTACGACGAATACGCCCGTACTCTGCTGACCGCGGGCAGCTTCAACACGCTGCCGCTGGAGATCATCGGGATGACGACCAACGTCACTACGCCGGTGCTCTACGCGCTGGGAACGCTGACGACGGCTTTGTCCTTCCTGATTATCGGCGCCGCGTTGCTGGCGATGACCCTGCTGGCACGCCGCCGGGCGCGGCGGGCCTGACGATTTCGCCGCCGTCTCGGTCATTGCCCTTCTGTCATTGCGAGTTGCCACCGGCAGGGAAGCCGACCCGCGGCTGGATGAAACGGTGCGGCGGCATCGAGCTTTCCCGGCATGGCCGGGCTTGACCCGGCCATCCACGCACGATGCCGCAAGCGCCGCGATAGCTGTGCGATGGACGGTGCGTAGATGGCCGGGCCAAGTCCGGCCATGACGGGGAGTTTCTTGTTAGGCCGCTTGGCCGAAGCAATCCCGTTCGTGACCAGCAGCGGCTTGTCACGAACGGGATTGCTTCGGCCCAGCGGCCTCGCAATGACAGGGGGGTGCAGCCGTTTCATCCAGGGTGGGTCGGCCGCGCCGGCCGGTGGCAACTCGCAATGACAGGAGCGTCGGCTAAACCCCATCCATCGCCGCGAACTCGATGTCCTGTGCGCCGTCCCACAGCACCTTCCTGCCCAGCGCTGCCAGGTCCTGATTTCCCTCCACCACCGTCAGGAAGTGGTTGCCGGCCAGCACGCCCACCTTGCTGGCGAACTGCACCGATCCATAGGCCAGCAGGATTTCCGTCTCGCTGATCCCGCCCGGATAAAGCAGAATCTGCCCGGGCGCCGGGTAGCTCGTGTGGTTCTCGTACTCCAGCCCGAGATCCAGGTTGCCCAGCGGAATCCAGCACGCCTCGCCGCTCCAGCGGACATGGATGATCCGCTGCCGGTAGGGCAGCAGGGCGCCGAACCGCGCGCAGGTCCGCGGTGCGGCGGCCTCCTCGAAGCGTGCGACGAAGCTGAAGGGACCGGCTGCGATGCGAAGACGGGTCATGGGCTTCTCCCGGAAAGCTGCGACCGAGATGACAGGAACTTCATCCACATGGAAACAGTTTAACCGCTGCGCTGGGCGAACGTTCACCTGCGAATCCGCATTTTTCCCAGGTAGCCGGCGACAACCATACGGCCGGCCTGGCGTTGCATGTGCGGTCGCCGACGCTGCCGCTCAATCAGGAGGTTCCATGACTGTTCAGTCCCACTCGCCGCAGCGCGTCCGGACGTGGCGCCGCACGGCTCTGGCCACGATGTTGCTGGCCGGCACCGCGCTTGGCGGCTTTGCCGCCGGCCATTCGGTGCTCGCTGCCGAGGCCCAGCCGGTCAATCCGCCAGGTGCGACCGTCGCACCGGCACAGCTTCCCGACTTCACCCATCTCGTCGAGCAAGTGAAGCCGGCGGTGGTCTCCATCACCACCAAGCTCAAGTCGGATGCCGACGAGGGTCAGGACGAAAGCCAGGGCCAGGGGCCGATGCCGCAGCTTCCGCCGCCGTTCAACCACATGTTCCCGCAGATGCCGCAGCAGGGTGGGGGCATGCACGTCATCGAGGCGCGTGGCTCCGGCTTCATCATCAAGCCCGACGGCATCATCGTCACCAACAACCACGTGGTGAAGGACGCCAAGAGCGTCACCGTCACGCTGGATGGCGGCGTGACCGTGCCGGCCAGGATCCTTGGTGCCGACCCGCGCACCGACATCGCCGTGCTCAAGATCGATGTCGGGCATCCGCTGCCTTACATCCAGCTCGGCGATTCGAACGATGTGAAGCCGGGCCAGTGGGTGGTGGCGATGGGCAACCCGTTCGGTCTGGGTGGCACCGTGACGGCGGGCATTGTCTCGGCGGTCAGCCGGGACATTGGCGACGGGCCCTATGACCAGTTCATCCAGACCGATGCACCGATCAACCAAGGCAACTCCGGCGGTCCTTTGTTCACGCAGGCGGGCAAGGTGATCGGGATGAACACCGCGATCCTGTCGCCATCCGGCGGATCGATCGGCATCGGTTTTGCCATTCCTTCCGACATGATCAACAACGTGACGCAGCAGCTTGAAGAGCATGGTCACGTCACACGCGGCTATATCGGCGTGGAGGCGCAGGAGCTGAAGGGCGCCACCGCGCAGGCGCTGCATATGCACGACGATTCCGGTGCGCTGCTGGCGGCCGTGGTGTCTGATGGTCCGGCCCGGAAAGCGGGCCTGGAGCCGGGTGACGTCATTCAGTCGGTGAACGGCCAGACGATCAAGGACCCGCGCGAGCTTGCGGTGGACGTCGCCAGCCTGAAGCCCGGTTCGCAGGCGCATCTCGCTGTGTTGCATGACGGCCAGACGAAGGACGTTACGCTGACGATCGCAACCCTGCCGTCGCAGCAAACGGCGAGCAATGGCAACGAGGGCAGCGTAGAGCACGGCGAGCAATTGGGGCTGGCGTTGGCCCCGTTGTCGCCGCAGTTGCGCGGCCAGCTCGAGGTGCCTGACGACACGGATGGCGTCGTGGTGCAGCGGGTGAAGCCGGGATCGCCGGCGGATTCCGCCGGGCTGCAGGCGGGTGACGTGATTGTCGGCGTCGGCACGCACAAGGTTACGTCGTTGGATGAGGCGGCGCGTGCGATCCATGCGGCGATTAACAGCAAGGATCACGCGGTCGCCCTGCGCGTGATGCGCAACGGCCAGGCGGTCTTCGTGGGTGTGACGCTGGGCCAGAACGAGGGCTGACGCGAGTTGTTCCTCCCCCGCCCCTTGCATGAGGGGCGGGGAAGGGCGAAGTGCCGATCAGATCGCCACGGTCAGCGCGTCGTATTCGTAAAGCCAATCGTACCGCTGGCGGATTTTCTCCGCAGCAAACTCCTGATCGATATACGCCGCGGCCCCGGCCGAATCCCCCAGTGCCGGATTATGGAATCGCTTGGTATTCTCCGCCGAGCCGCGCACGATCGCTGCGGTCCGTTCGAGCCGCGCCGCCTCGAACCGCCGCAACGCCTCCACCACCGGATATGCGTTCAGAGCGCGCGCGACGATCGCGGCATCCTCCAGCGCCATGTTCGCACCCTGGGCGAGGAATGGCAGCGTCGGGTGTGCGGCATCGCCCAGCAGGCACACGCGGCCCTGCGCGAAATGCGGCAGCGGATCGCGGCCGAGCAGGGCCCATTTGTACGGAACGTCGATGTTACGAACGATCGTCTGGATGTCTTCGTTCCAGTGCGTCAGGTCGCGCGCACATTCGTCGCGCGTGCCGGCTTCCGTCCATGATTCGACGCGCCAGTCGTCGCGCTCGACCGCGCCGACGAAGTTCAGGATTTCGCCGCGGCGCAGCGGATAGGTGACGACGTGGCCGCCATACCCGACCCAGTTGGTGCCGACCAGGCGGCGCATGTGCGGCGGCAGACGCTCCATCGGGACCAGGCCGCGCCAGGCGATGATGCCGGAGAACACCGCGTGGCCTTCGCCGAACATTTGCCGGCGGATCGCGGAATGCACGCCATCCGCCGCCAGCAGCACGTCGCCGCTGACGTGGTCGCCGCTGTCCAGATGCAGCGTGACATTGCTGTCGGTCTGCGTGTAGCCGGTACAGGCCATGCCGGCGTGGACCACGCCGGGGCCAATTTGCCGCACGGCCCGCAGCAGCACCGTATGAAAGTCGCCGCGATGTGCGAACCAGTATGGCGCGCCGTAGCGTTGCACTGATTCGGTGCCCAGATCGAACACCGGCCAGCTCTGGCCGGTGGTCCAGAGGCGGATCTCCTTGCCCGTCGGTTCGCAGATAACCTGCCGCATCGCGACTTCCAGGCCGAGCGCGATCAGCACGCGTGTGCCGTTCGATCCCAACTGCACGCCCGCACCGACTTCCTTCAGTTCACGGGCTTGTTCGTAAACGCGAACGTCGCAGCCTTGTCGTAGCAGCGCCAGTGCGGTGGTCAGTCCGCAGAGCCCGGCGCCGGCGATAAGGACGCGCGGCCTGGTCGCTTCAGGCATTCCCGCGCTCTTCGCGCCACAGCGCGAGCGCGTCCTGCACGGGGCGGTCCGAGAACGAGAACAACACGGACTCCGACGCCGCGCGATGCTGGTGGCGGGCCCAACTCGGCACCACGAACACGTCGCGCGGCTTCCAGCGCAGCGTCGTGTCGCCGACGATCGTTTCGCCTTCTCCCTCCACGACGGAGAACACCGTGCCGTCGGTGCTGCGGTACGGCGCGGTGGCAAAGCCGCCCGGCAGCAACTGCATGCACGCTCCGATCGTCGGCATCGGCGATCCGCCGGTCGCCGGGTTCACATAACGCAGCTTGTAGCCGAAATGCGCGTCGGGCTCGCCGTTCTTCGCCAGCGTCATCAGTGCTTCGCGGGTGCGTTCGTAAGGATAATTGAACACCGGCGACGCGCGTCCAGGCACAAAATCCACCGGCAGCATATTGGCGCCGTAGCGCGCATAACTGTCGCCGGCGGGTCGCGTTACGTTCTGGCTGTCGGCGTTGGACGGCTCCATGAAACCCGCATCGAGCAGCCGCACGATCGGGATGTCCAATCCGTCCAGCCACACCATCGGCTGGTCGGTGTCGTTGCCGTGGTCGTGCCAGGTCCAGCTTGGCGTCAGCACGAAATCTCCAGGCTCCATCAGCGTGCGTTCGCCTTCCACCGCGGTGTAGGCGCCGTGGCCTTCGATGATGAAGCGCAGCGCGGATTGCGCATGGCGGTGGGCCGGCGCGATTTCGCCCGGCATGATGAGCTGCAGGCCGGCGAACAGCGAATGGGTGATGCAGGTCTGGCCTGGCATGCCGGGGTTTTCCAGGATCAACACGCGGCGCTCGGCTTCCTTCGCGGTGATCAGGCTACCGGCCTGCATCAGGTAGGGCCGCACGTCTTCGTCGTAATGCCAGATCGCCGGGAGCACCGGCGTTACCGGCGCGCGCGTCACCAGCGTGTGCAGCCGTTCCCACAGCGGCGCCATGCTGTGTGGCGCGATGCGATCGTAGAATGCCTGCCGCTCCGGTGGGCGGGACATTGCCTGCGCTGTATCGTTCATGGCCGTTGCCTTTGTTCTGGGCAACGATTCGTCTAGGCAGCGGCCCGTGTGGTGTCAATCGCGGGACGGCGGCGCGGCGCGCGGAGCAACGCGTCGAGCCGCATCGGTTTGGAAGGCGGGGGGCTGGCGGGTTCCTGCGTCTCGCCCTCGATGGGAACGCCGACGCGCTCGCGCAGGAATGCGGCGATCATCCGCATCAGCGTCTCGCGTGAGCGATGCGCGCTGAGCGTGTGGTCCGCGCCATGCAGCAGGCGGAACATGATGTTGGGTTGGCGACGCAACTGGCGGCCCTGGGCGCCGAAATACTCGGCGATTTCGTCCAGTCCCGGGTCGTTGCCGCTGAGCACGAACAAGATCGGGACGTTGCGTTGGTCGAGCTGGCGCATGTGCCGGCGCACGGTTCGCACGTGACTTTCGTGCCGCTGCAACAGACCCAGCATGGGGTCGGCCGCGGCCGCCATCCGGCGGATGACGCGTCCGGTCAGCGCCCGGGTGATGCCGGTCACGTTGATCTCGCCGCGTGCCAGCCGTTGCCAGACGGCGGGAGAGACCACGTTGCGCATGTAGAATCGCGTGGTGCGGAACGTGGTTCGCTGCACGACCGACAGCGACTCGCCTTCCTCCCAAACGAACTTTTGCAGGTTGACCAGGATCAGCCCGCTGACGCGTGCGTCGCTGTACGCCGCGCGAAGCGCATGGAATGCGCCGGAGCACATGCCCAGCGCCATCACCGGTCCAGGACATTGCCGGGTGAGTTCGTCGATGGCCGCGGCATGGTCTAAATCTGCCAGGGCCGAATAGGGCATGCCGCGCTCGCCGGTTTCCGGGGCTGCATCGGCAATGCCGGCGCCATCGATGCGCAGCGACGCAATGCCGTGGGCAGCGAGCCATCGGGCGATTGCCACGGCGCCACGCGAATTGCTGTAGCGCGGATTGGCTCCGGTGTTGGCAATCAGCACGGATGGTGCGTTCGACCTGGCGTGTGCCGGTTTGGACAGGATGCCGAACAAGGCGTTGTTTGGGCCGAACCGGACCGGGCGTTCCTCGCCGAATCCGGTGCGCAGCACTGCGGGTTCGGTGGGAACGAGAGCGGGTCCGAACTGCTGTTGACGGCAATGTTCGGTGGCCCACTGCACCGCACGCTCGAACGCCGCGTGCGGCACGGCGTTTTCGTAAGGATCGCGCAGCATGCCTTGCAGGCCGTCGATCGATTCAGCGACAACATCCACGCCGAGATGACGCAGCGCATCGGCGGTTGCCGGGCCGGACGGGCTGTCCGATTGGTCCAGCACCAGCGCGCGCGGCGCCGGAGGGCGCGGCAGGGCGGCGATATCCAGCCGCTCCAGCGCGTCATGCGTGGCGCGGTCGATGCGCACGCCATGCGCCTCGAACCAGTCGCCGTCGTTGATGCGGTTTTCCACCTGCCAGATTTCCGCGGTGGCGTTGGCCGCGAGAGTCATTTCGCGCAGGAAGCGCCGGCCGCGCGCGACAGGGGCGAGGCAGATCAGGCCCTCGACGCATTCGATGCAGCAAGCGGCGCGCGCCGCGATCGCCGCGCCGATGCGCACTCCCACCAGCGTGACGGGGCCGACGCCGCAATTCTCCCGCAGCCAACGTACGCCGACGGCGATGCCGTTCAGCCATTCCTGGAAGCGGCCCGGTTCGCCGTCCTCGCCCGCCGAATCGCCAACCCCGTAGTATTCAAGCCGTAACGTTGGACACCCCGCCGCCGCAAACCGCTCTCCCAAAAACACCAGCGGCCGATAATTGTTCATTGCCTCGTCGCCGAGCGATCCGCAGATCAGCACGCCATGCGTGCCGCCCGCCGGATGCAGCATGCCGAAGCAGCCGGAGACGTACACTGGTGTCATCTTCGCCCCGCATACCGCACGACGCGGTCCATGTTCAGTGCGTGTATTTCGCCATTGGGAATCGCCGCCGGATCACCGAGCGGTTGCAGCGTGATTCGCTTTTCCCGATTCGGCGGCAAGTGCAGCCAGTTATCATCTGCTGCAAAAGCCGGATCGTCGATATGAAGGAATTGGGCGAAGCTGTGCGGACGCAGCACGAGCTGCCATGTGCCATCGTGACGTTCAGCCGCGGCCTCGAGGCCGACGTCACGCACCGGCAGCGCAGGCCCTCCCGGAAAGTGCACGGCGTCTGCAAGCACCGTGTCGTTCTCCCTATCGTGCAGGCTTGCGACGGTCACATCATGCGTCGGCGGACCGAAGCGATAGGCATAGGTGATGTCGAAGAATCCAGGCAGCAACGAGGCAGTTGCAAGGCAGATCGTACCGCGTGCCGCAACCGTGATCGGCTGTGACGCCTCGCGCACCGGGCGCGTGCCGTGCTTCAGGCAGACGAGGCGGAGCGTGGCGTGCAACGGCGTCGCCGCTTCGTTGATGACGTGGACGTGCAGGCCGTTGAGGCCTTCATCGGTCAGGATCACCTGGCGCGAGCGGAAGGCGCGGCGCAGCGCGTGCCAGGCCGGCTTGGGGCGGCGGTCGGAATCGATAACCCCCCAGCCCGCGCCGGGCGTCAGATCCTGCAACTGCCAAACCAGCCCGCCGGAACAAGACGATCCGGCGCGTCGCCACTCGGCAAACACATGCTCCATCAGGATGCAGCTCACCGCACGGGACAGGTCGAGGTAGCGCGGGAAATCGGTCCAGCGAAGTTGCGTTGGATCGACGCCGAACAACAGCGCGAGGTAATGGTCCCGCACATCTTCGAAGTCCCAGCCGGCGCCGGGATCTCGCGGCACGGCTCGCTTCCACTCCGGCCCGGCGCCCATGCTCGCGATGGTCCGCGCATCCGGCACGTTGGCCAGCGCCAGGCACTCGGAGGCGAAGCGGACATTGGCGCGGCGCGCGTCATCCAGCGGACGCAGATAGGCGCCGACGCCGTAGTAATGCGCAACGCCGGTATCGGGCAGGAACGGCAACGCGCCGCCGGACGGCGAATTGGCAACGTACACCACATCCGGACGGTGCTCGTGCACGATGTCCGGGATGATACTGTCGTACAGCGTGGCATCGATGCGCTCCGCCGGCAGGCCGAGCATGGCGGCTTGTTGCAGCACTTCGCTGCCGCCGCAGAACACGGCGAGCGATGCATTGGTTTGGGTGCGGGCGAAGAAATCCGCGAGCTCGGCGGCAAGCTCGGCGCGGAACGCTTCCGTCGCCGGATAGTCGAAATTGGCGAGCATCGCGTCCTGCCAGACCAGCAGGCCGAGTTCGTCGCACAGGTCGTAAAATGCGTCGGCTTCGTAAACCATGGTACCGCCAACGCGCACCATGTTCATGCCGGCGTCGCGCATCGCGACCAGCCAGGGGCGATAGGCCGCTGCGTCAGCAGGCAGTGCGACGATGTCGGGGGTGGTCCAGCAGGCACCGCGGCAGAACACCGGTTCGTTATTGATGCTGACGGCAAAGCCGTCGTCGTCGCGGTGCGCCTCGATATGGCGGAATCCGATGTCGCCGAGCTCGTGCAGCGTGTCGCCGAGGCGTAGCGTGGCACGGTGCAGCGCCGGCGCGCCGTGCGTGTGCGGCCACCAAGGTTCGATGTCGGGCAGCGTGATTTCGCCGATCAGGACACTGGAATTTTGGCGATGGAGGCGGCCGGCGTGTCCGCCCACTTCGACGATCGCTTCAACATCGGCCGGCTGGTCCAGGACGGCGCGGACCACGATGCGGCCCTCGCGGTCGTACACGGCGGTGCGGATGTCCAGCGCTTCGATGGCGGCACCGTTGCGGCGTTCGCGCAGAATCGGGCGCCACGGCCCGACGGCGTGCACGGTCGGGCACCAGCCTGGCATGTTGCCCAGCAGCGTCGTGCGGGCGAAGCGCAGGCTGGAGGGCGTGGCGAGGCGCGGACGCCAGAGTGCCCGGCCGTTCTGTGCCCCCAGCCAGGCGAACAGCGAGCGGAAGCAGATATGCAGGTCGTTTGTCGCGTGGGTGCGGACGTTGATGCGGTGCGAACGAAACATGTTCTGCGATCGGCACAGCAATTCGCCGTTGAGCCAAACCTCGGCGATGGTGGCCAGGCCTTCGAAGTGCAGAATCTCCGGTTCGCCGCCGGAAAACTTCGTGCGGTACCAGATATCGTCGGCATGCGCTTCGAACGGTGGCTCGCCGTTCCATTCAGCGGCGGCACGCGATGCCGCGGCGAAGGTGCCGGGGACGGACGCGGCTAACCAGGGAAGGGCAGGGAGGTCATCCGGTGTCGCGAACGCTCCGGGTTCGGTCCTGGCGCATTGCCAGTCCTCGGACAACGGCTGAATCAACGACCCGGTGGTGAAACGGACCCGGGCCACGACGGTCGATCCTTCGCCCTGTCATTGCGAGCGCAGCGAAGCAATCTCCCGGGGGTTATCCACCAGGAGATTGCTTCGCTGCGCTCGCAATGACAGGTGAAGCATGGCTTGTCGCGACCGCCTGAACATCATCCGAATACCCGATCGAGACATTGCATCGCCGCCGCGTAACTCTGCTCCATCGCGTCGAACAACGCGGTGCATGGATCGAAGCGGCGCTTGCTGACGATACGCGCCGCCTTGAACTGCATGGCCTTGGCGGCGGATGAAATTGCCGCCGCGGCGTCGTGCGCGGCATCGACTCCGCCGATGCCGCGGGCGCGTAGCCAGGCAACGTGCCCTGCCAGCAACTGGTGGTTTGCTCCAAGCTGGCGGAAACTATTGAAGGCGTATTCGTGGAACATCGCGGGATGCGCCATCAGCCAGTCCATGCGGCCGGCGAAATCCGCGCGGTAGCGGCGAACCGGTGACTCCTCTGGCCGCCGGTGCAGGTGGCGGCGCATCAGCTCGATAGCGGCTTCGGTCAGCGCCGGGCCTTGCAGCGGCGTCCAACGGCGCTTTACGAACTCCACATAGGGCGGCAGTCCTGCCGCGGCCTTGTCGAACAGTCCGGCGTAGTCCTCGCCGGAAAGTTCGTAGTGGCCATCGTTGTGGAAATAGCTCAGCCAGCCCGCGGAGCACTCCATTCGATCGACGCCGATCGTCGTCTTGATATGCTGGGTGCGATAGCTCGTCGCGCGCGTATCCGGCAGGAAATATCCATCCACTTCCGCCAGAACCAGATGGCCGCGCTGCACTTGTTCCTGGATATGGTCCTGCAACGGCAGCCAGATGGACAGCTCGCCCGCGACGACGCCGAACATGCGCTCCAGGTCCTCATGCAGGAATTTGAAGAACGTGAACTGGTCGCCTTCATAATCCTGCGTCACTGTCATACCCAACGCGGCCAATGGCTGCATGCCCCAGGCACGCAGGATCGACAGCCACGCATCGATGTAGCAGTTGGTGACCGGCCAATCGCATTCGACAGCCGGCGCTACGATCTGCGCTTCGGCGACGTCGCTCATGTATCCAACCGCAGGCTTGTACGCACGCTTGAGGGCCAGCCGGCGGGATCGAGTCCGTGATGACGGAACAATGCCAGCGCCAGGCGTTCCAACCCGAAGCCGATGCAGCCGCTGATCGCCACGCTGCCGTCAGCCTGCTTGATGCCCCAGGGTGTGCCAAAATGATCCATGTGGTAGTTGAAGCTCATGCACGCGGTCGGCTTGTCGTCGCGCGACACCGGGACCAGCAGTTCATACTTAAGTTTTTGCTCGCGCTGGCTGTCCGCCATCAGCCGGCCGGCGCGGCCGAAGAACGGGTCGTTGGCGACGTCGATCTCGAACGGCAGGCCGATCTCGGTGATGAAGCCCTGCGCGCGGTCGAGCCACGCCTGACGGAACTCCAGCACTTGGTCCGTGCTGCCGATGCGCACGTACTCGCGCAGGCGAAAGCACTGCATGCGCGCCGGATCGAGCGACGGCTCATGGCGGAAACACCACGAATGCACGTCGTAGATACCACCGCCGGCCGGCAGCGTGCCGCGTTCCGCCACCACGGGGTACAGCGCATAACAGGCGGCGGGAGTCAGCAGCAGGTCCGTCACGTCCTGCTGCGTCGCCCATTCCTGGCCGTCATCGACGCATTGCAGCATCCGGCGGTGCGCCGACTCGTTGCCGCAGAAACAATGGATGGTGCCGAGAAGCTGCGGGAAGCTTCCCAGGTAGCCGCTGCGTACCAGCCGATCGCGCGGCATCGCCGGCGGAAAGCGGAACACTTCGGCGTTTTCCGAGGCGCCGACTCGCGTTGCCGCAGCATTCACCGCTTCGATCACATTGTCGAAAATCGCGCTGCGGCCGTAGATGCCGTCCACGCCCGACCGGAACAGCAGGCCGGCATCCAGAAGTTGCGAGAGCAGCTCGGCCATCGTCAGAACACCCCAAGCATCGGCTTCTGCAGCAGCAGAAGATTGCCGGTGCTTTCCAGCATGCGGTCGTTGTTGATCATCAGCGGGGCCGACATCAGATCGCGCAGATGCCGCCCCAGGCTGAATTCAGTTCCGTTCTTGTAGGCGTTGATGCCGCACACCATGAACGCGTGCTGCACCACCTGGAGACAGTTCTCCGAAATTGTCGTCTTCAGGTTGTTCATGTCGGCGGTGAAACCCAGCGGCAGCGACTGCGCCGATGGGAAGACCGCGTCGTAGTCGCGCAGCGCCTGCGACAGCCGCGCCTGCATCAGTTGCAGCAGGCCCACGCCGCGTGCGAGCCGGTGCGCCATCATCGAGACGTTGGCGCGGGCCCGCACCTGCTGGCGAAGATACGCCCGTGCGCGATGCACCGCATCGGTCGCGATACCCAGCCACACGCTGGTCCACAGCAGATGCGACACCGGCAGCATGGTCTGCCCTGCAATGTCGGCGAATGGCGTTGGCAGCACATGCTCTGCGCTGCCTGCAAAGCGAACCTTGAAGGCCTCGCTGTGGGTGCCGCGCATGCCCAGCGCATCCCAGCCCGAGACACGTTCGAGTTCGCAGCAATCGCGTGTTGCGACGACCATCACCTGGTCGTTCGCGGCGGCATCCGGCGTGCGACGAGTGGTGATCAGCAGCGCATCGGCTTCCGCACCGTATGACACGGTCGGCGCATCCTTGTTCAGACGCGCACGGCCATCATCGCACTCCAGGGCGCAGACGCTGGCGAGGATGTTGCCGCCGGTGCCGACCTCCGAGGTGACCGAGCCCAGCAGCCATTGTTCCTCGCACAGCCGGCGGAGCAGCGCCTGATGCCAGGCGCTCTCGCGTCCGTGTGCGACGATGCACGCGACCTGGATCTGGTGCATCGCGTAGATCATGCCGGAGGAGCCGCAGGCCTGTGCGAGCGCATGGCACACGCTTGCCACCTCGGTCAGCGAGCGTCCTGGCCCGCCGAACGAAGCGGGCGCCAGCAGATGCATCAGCCGATGCTGCTGCAATGCCCGCAGCGTGGCCTGCGGAAAGTGGCTGGCACGATCTACGTTGTCGGCGTTTTCTGCGGCGACCGTGGACACCGCGGCGACTGCGGAATCCAACAGATTGCTCACGTTCATGTGTGCTCGGCCTGTCTGACCAGGCTGCAAACGACGGTCTCGATGGTAGCGATGCTGGAGAACGACCGGCGCTGCAGCATCTCATCCGGCAGCTCGATATCGAAATGCTCTTCCAGGCTCATGAGGACGTTCACGATGGCGAGAGAATCCAGCCCGGCAGCGAATAGATCTGCTTTGTCGTCGAGACTTTCGATCGGGACCGCCAGTCGCCCGTTTTGCGCGAGAATGTTGCGGATATCACCTTGCGTCGTCGTCATGGAGTGCTCTTGATGTTCTGGGCGTTGGAACGCTTCCGGTGCACGGGCCGCGACCGGCGATGCGGGCAGAGCAAATGATATGCCAGCGCCACGACGCCGACGCGATGCAACACATTGGGAGTGCCGGCACTTTCCTGCGGCGTGTGTCGCTCGGGCGGCGAGGATGCGTTACGGGACCCGCCTGTTACGCGGGACGTTAAGCGTTACGCCGTAACGAACCATGCAATCGAGAGAATTTCCTTGCTATAGCATGAGTTTTACGAAACGTCGCCCTATCGTGACGGGTGGCGCCGCGATCTTTTGCAAGCGAACCCCCATATGACGGTCCGTTGCAAAGGCGTCCTGCCATGGTCGCGCACGGGGTCCCGCTGATTTTCCCAGAGCTGGACCGGGTCAACCGGTATGCCTACCAGCAGCGCGCTGCTCTGCGCATGTTTGGCAACGCCAGTGGCTGGCTGGAGGAGGGGGAGCGCGCCGCCATCCAGTCTGTGGCGAGCGGCGTAAGCGGCGCGCCGATCCTCGATCTCGGCGTCGGCGGCGGGCGCACCGCGCCGTTGATGTGTGCGATCAGCGAGGAGTACTGCGGCATCGACTACGCTCCGGCGATGGTCGCTTTGGCGCGCCGGCGGTTTCCTGATCTGAGATTCATGTTGATGGATGCACGCCACCTCGATTTTCCCGATGCCAGCTTCGCTTTGGCGACATTCAGTTACAACGGCATTGATTCCGTGGACCTGGCGGGACAGCAGGCGATCTTGCGCGAGGTGCATCGCGTCCTGTCGCCCGGTGGCTGCTTTGTCTTTTCCGCGTTGAACCTGGCCGCGGCGGCGCGCGAGGGCCACTGGCCAGATTGGTCGGTATTCGACGGCGCCGCAACCGATCCGTGGCGCCTGGCGCGTGGAGTGGCGCGGCTGGCGGTGGGAGGCATCAATCGGCTGCACGCCGGTTCGGTCGCGTGCCGGGATGACGAGACGGCGATCGGCCCACTGGCCGCCTGCAATTTTTTGCTGGTGTCGGTGTTCGTTTCGATTCCGGGCCAGGTGCGCCGGCTGCGCGCGGCGGGGTTCGAGGTAGAGGCGATCTTCACACCCGAGGGGCTGCACCTGCCCATCGAGGCAGCCACGCACGCCGCGGCCTCGTGGCATCACTTTGTTGCGCGCAAGGGACGTACCGGGGTTCCGCGGAACGCGGCGACCTGAAGCGGTTTCACGGGAAAGGTTCGGCGCACCCTGTCATTGCGAGTTGACCACCGGCCGGCGAGCCGCCCCGCCTTGGATGAAACTGCGTCGGCGGCTTGACGTAGGTTCCCCCCTCCCCTTGAGGGAGGGGTTGGGGGAGGGGTCGAGGCGTACAAATCGACCCCTCCCCCAACCCCTCCCTCAAGGGGAGGGGGGAAACCTTAGTTTCTGGTTAGGCCGCACGGCATCATGCCGCGGACTACGCCCTTGCGGCTTCCGGCACCCTCGCCAGGCTGGGGACTTCCACGTCGATCTCCAGAGTGGACACGCTGTCGCCACGGTCCAGCTTGATCTGCACCTTGTCGCGGTCGATGGTGAAATGCTTGCCGATGACGGCGAGGATTTCCTCCTGCAGCTTCATCAGCAGGTCGGATTTGCCGCCGAGCGATGAGCGTTCATGCGCCAGCAACACCTGCAGCCGTTCGCGAGCGACCGGCGCGGAAGTGCGCCGGCGGAACAAGGTGATCAGGTTCATGCCACCTTCCTCCCGAACAAGCGGCCGATGAAGCCCTTGCGCTCCAGTGGCACGACCACTTCGATGTGCTCGCCGCGCAGCCGTCTCGCCGCGTCGAGGTAGGCGCGGGCCGGCGCGCTGGCCGGGCTCAGCAGCGTCACCGGGGAGCCGAGGTTGGACGCGCGCAGCACTTCCTCGCTTTCCGGGATGATGCCGAGCAGCGGGATCGACAGGATTTCCAGCACGTCGTCGGTTTTCAGCATCTCGCCGCGGGCGGCGCGGATTGGATCGAAGCGCGTCAGCAGCAGGTGCTTTTCGATCCGGCCGCCATTTTCGGCTTTCTCGGTCTTGGAATCCAGCAGGCCGATGATGCGGTCGGAATCGCGCACCGACGATACTTCCGGGTTCGTGACCACAATCGCGATGTCGGCGTGGCGCATCGCCATGACGGCGCCTTTCTCAATGCCGGCGGGGCTGTCGCAGAGTATCCAGTCGAACTTCTCGCGCAGCTCGTTGATGACCTTTTGCACGCCCTCGGATGTCAGCGCGTCCTTGTCGCGGGTTTGCGAGGCGGGCAGCAGCGACAAATTCTCCAGCCGCTTGTCGCGGATCAGCGCCTGCGACAGCCTGGCGTCGCCCTGCACCACGTTGATCAGATCGAACACCACGCGGCGTTCGGCCCCCATCACGAGATCGAGGTTGCGCAGACCGACGTCGAAATCCACCACCACGACGTTGGCGCCGTTCTGCGCCAGCGCCGCACCCAGCGCGGCGGTGGAGGTCGTCTTGCCGACGCCGCCCTTGCCTGAAGTCACCACAACGACCTTGGCCATTCGCTTCCCCCTTTTTTGTCAGTCCAGGGCAGTCATGCGCATCAGTTCGCCGTCGAGCCAGGCCTGGACGGCACGGCCGCGCAGCGTTGCATCCATGTCGTCGGCGGTCTGATAGACGCCGTCGATCGCCACCAGCTCGGCGTCCAGACGGCGGCAGAAGATTCGCGCGCGCGGGTTGCCGCTGAACCCGGCGATCGCCCGGCCGCGCAACGTGCCGTACACATGCACCGAGCCGCCGGCGATGACCTCCGCGCCGGAGGCGACCGAGCCGAGCACGGTCACGTCGCCCCGCTCGAACACCACCGATTGGCCGGAGCGGATCGGCTGGTCCACCAGCAGCGAACTTGCTTCCCCGGGTGCCGGATCGGGCGTGGGCTTGCCGGGGGACGGTTCGTCGGGGACGGTGACCTCGCGGGTCGGTCGGCCGCCGCTGGGCAGCGGGCGGCCCCAGGCCTCGATGCCCTTCCACGACGGGTGAGCGCCTTCGGTGCCGATGATGCGGATGCCGCGTTGTTCCAGTTGGCGCAGCAGGGTATCGATGTTGGGTTGCTCGGCCGGTAGAAGGGCGAGGTCGAGGACGACCGGGCGGTTGCCGAAGAACGACGGCGAGCGCTCGATCTGCGCGTCCAGCGCGCGCAACCAGTCGGGCAGCGGCGTCTCGGGCGCGAGGACCAGCGCCATGAAGGAGCGCCCGCGCAGCCGGATGAAGGGATGGGACTCGACGGTTGTCACGAGTCGGGGGTATCGCTTGCCGAGTCGGGGGTCAACGGGATTCGGCGCGGCGGCCACAAAATGCTGTGGATATTCTGGCGCTGGACCGCAAGGTCTTGTCGGCAATGGCTGGTTGCCGAGCATGACGCTAGGGCCGCGGTCTCCGGGTCGGTGGCTGTAACGGCGACACGCCCGTGCTTCGCTTCCCCCCTTGCCATCGCGCCGGTTCCGTCCGACATAAGCGAGCGACAGGACCGCTCCGGTCCCCTTTCTCCCAAGCCCGCGAGGTCAGCCAGGCCGCCATGTTCATCGAGACCGAAGGCACGCCGAATCCAGCCACCCTGAAGTTCCTGCCCGGCCGCTACGTCATGGAAGCCGGCACTGCGGACTTCGCCTCCCCGGCGTCGGCGGAGCGTTCCCCGCTCGCCACCACCCTGTTCGATCTGCCTGGCGTGGCGCGGGTGTTCCTGGGCAACGACTTCATCACCATCACCAAGACCGACGAGATCGCCTGGCCGGCACTGAAGCCGCAGGTGCTGGCGGCAATCATGGAGCACTTCGTCGCCGGCCGCCCGGTGATCGTGGGTGACGCCGACGATCTGATGGACGAGGACGTCGATCCGGCCGACCAGGAGATCGTCGATCAGATCAAGGAGCTGCTGGACACGCGCGTGCGTCCGGCGGTGGCCGGTGACGGCGGCGATATCGTGTTCCGCGGCTATCGCGACGGGGTGGTGCGGCTGCACATGCAGGGCTCGTGCTCTGGGTGTCCGTCATCGCGGGCGACGCTGAAACATGGCATCGAGAACATGCTGCGGCATTACGTGCCGGAGGTCGTGGCGGTCGAGCAAGTGGAGCTCTGACGCCGCGGCGTTAACGCCGGGTTCATCGGACCGGAGGCATAAGCACAGGTTTCTGTTAGGGGCAGACGCGTCTGAACTCTCCGCCGGACGCTAGACCAGCACGGCGCGCCGATGGTATATTTGTGAAATGTTCCAGACTGGTAGTTCGCTGACGTCAATGACTGCGGCTGGGATGCCAGAGGTGCAAGCTGAGGCTGTGCTCGAGGCAATCACGGCGGCGGTCTGCGAACGTACGCGTCCAGCCGCGCCGGTCCCTGACGGGTTCGCCGTCAGAATTGCTGCCGCGGAGGCCAGATCGAAATTTTACACATGGTTGGGCGTTGTCGTTGTCGCAGGCGGCGCGATGTTCAATATGGTTCTGGCATGGCATGCATGATGTGGCTCGCGCACAACCTGCGGCTTTGACGCGCTTCCGCCCGTTGCGAGTTGCCACCGGCCGGCGTAGCCGATCCGCCCTGGATGAAACGATTATCTTGGGGTTTCGTTTCCGCCCCGATCCCCGCATGGACACCGCCCCGCCACCCCCACCAGGAGCAGCCCCGACACCCATGCCCGCCTACCCTCCCGACGGCTCCGTGCGCCGCTTCGACGCGCCGGTGACGGGCAGGGACGGTGGCCGAGGCAATCGGTCCCGGCCTCGCCCGAGCCCCCTGGCGATGGTATGGCAGAATGAGCACAACGGATGACGAAGGCCTCGCGTTGGCGTAACGTATTCGCGACGCTCAAAAGGCAGCCTCCGCCACATGCGTTTCGCTGATCCCGCATTGCTTTCCGTCCTAACCCAGTGGCGTAACGGGGGCGATCACGCCGAGCGGGCATCGGCCGATAACCTGTGGTTCGAGGAGCGGGTCGGTCCCACGCGTCAGGCACTCTTCGAATCGGAGGCAGCGGGTGCCGCCGATCCGATTGCCTTGCAGAACCGGCAAACCGACTATTTCGAAACCTTCGTCAAGATCGATTTCGATGCCGAGGTTGATGCCAATCTTTGGCCGCACACATTCCTGAGCGAGTTCGAACCCGCCGATCTCGGCCCGGGGCCGCTGGAACCCTTCCAGCCGATCGTGCGCCTGGAGGATTTGACCCGCCCGCTCGAAGCTTGGGGCATGCCGGGCGAAAACCTGCGTCAGCGCTTCGACCGCCTGAAGGCGGCATTCGACGATCCCGCGCAGGCCGATGTGTTCGCCAGGTTCCTGGAGAGCTGGAACCGCAAACGAGACCGCCGGCCGGCGTTTGCCGCCTGGAAGGACCAGTTGCTGCACGAACTGGAGCAGCCGGATTGGCCGGATCTGCTGCGCGACCGCCTCGGCCTGGCGCACTACGACTGCCGCAACGGCCCCATGCCGGTGGCCCTGGTCGAGTACCAAGTGCGGGATGTGACCATCGAGGCGGCGGCGCACGGCTTGTCGCACAGCTTCACCGCCCCCACAGTGCTGGATAGCGGACCCTGGCCGTATTTCTTCCCGGCGCCGCGGGAGTTACCCTATGGTCGGGTCATGCCGCTCAACCCGGTGGACGATGAGAGCCAGCTTCTGGCGGAGATGCTGCACGTGCGGTTAACCTATCGGCGCGAGCATATCGTTCGGCTGGGTGAAATCCTCCGCCCGCTGGGCACGCCCGACATCAAGGAGTTGCGCAATCGCCATCTGTTCGCCTTGCAGGTTGCCGCCCTCCGCGACGATTTCGGCGAGGACATTCCGTAGATGTCGGTAACCGCCGCATCCGGACCGGCGCCCCACCACCCCTGGCTCGCGACGTTCGAGCGCGCGCCGGTGCAGGCGTTCGGCGACCTGCTGGCCGGCTATGCGCGCGTCCCGCCTTATGAGCGCGCCGACGCACCGGACGCGGCCCGCATGTTGTTCGGCCCGCTGCCGGCCGACGATCCCGCCCGCGTGGCGATCGGCCCGGCGATCCTGGGTTGGCTGCGGCAGCGCCGCCGCGAGCCGCCGCCCGCCACCGCGCCACGCCGGCAACGCTGGGTGCGGGAAATCTGCGAGGCGTTCGAGATCGTCGCGCTGCTCGATGTGGCGGACGCCGCGGCCGACCTGCGCCGGCACTACGTTGCGTGGAACGAATGGTCGGCGCGGTTCGTGCTGTCGCCCGCACGCGATGCCCATGCCGAATACTGGCGGATGCTGGCGCTGACCCAGCCGCTGCTGACGCGCTCCGGCGCGGTAAACCAGGCCGATGCGCTCGCGGCGTTGTGGGTTGAGATCTCCCGTCTGGCCGGCGATCCGTTGCCGCGTCATTACCTGGAAATCGGCCTGCTCGGCTTGCGGCGCCTGCCGCAATCGCCTGCGGGGTCGGAGGCGCCTTGGGTCGCCGGCCTCGCTCATTGGGCCCTGGCACAAAAGCCCACTCGGGCCGAGTTCCAGGCGGAATGGTTGGCGCTCAAGCCGCTCTATCCACGCACCGCCGAACGTTGGCGGGAACTGGTGGCCCGCCTGCTGGCGACATCGCAGTTCCGCGACATGCGATCCGAGTTGCAGGATTTGTGGCTCGGCGATCCAGATTTCCGACCATTGACACGATCGAACTATCACCCCGCCGGCGCACCGCTTCGCTCCCCCTCGCCAGAGGACTGCAATGCCGAGATCGAGCGGTTCGAGCAGTCATGGGCACGGGTGGAACCGCGCCTGGACATATTGTTGCAACGCCACCGACTGTTCTTGAGCGCGACAGGTGACCCCCAATACTTCGTCCGTGCGGTGCACGCGGTCGGCGTAGCCCTGATCCGGCCAGGCGCGGATCAACCGGGCGCGCGTGCGCGCAAGGCACAGACGCTGGTCCGGGAAGGCCTCGAGTGGCAGCCGTACGACCGCTACCTCTGGGCGCTGTGGCGTGACGCGTTGGCGGCCGAGGGAGCGTTGGAGGCAGCCGAGCTGATCGGCTGGGAAGCCATCCGCCGCGACCCGGACCACGTCGATGCCCGCAACCAGCTTTCCACCCTGCTCGCCGAGGCCCTGCACCGCCCGGACGACGCCGAGGCGCTGCTGCGCGACACCATCACGGCCTTCCCAGACAACGCCGTCGCCCGCACCCAGCTTGCCACCCTGCTCGCCGAGGCGCTGCACCGCCCAGACGACGCCGAGGCGCTGCTGCGCGATACCACCGCGGCCTTCCCGGACAATGCCTTCCCCCGCAATCAGCTTGCCGAACTGCTGATCGCGGCTGACCGGCTGGCGGACGCCGAGACGGTGGTCGATGCCGCCTTCACCGCCCGTGCCGTCGGCGAGGCGACCTACGCGCTGCGGGCGCGCCTGCAATCGCATCGCGGCCTGGCGCGGGACGCGGCGGCGACCCTGCGCGACGGGCTTGCGCGGCGGTTCCCCTCCGACAGGGTGCTGCAGGACTACCAGCGCATCCTGGCCAGCGGCCGCCCGCTGCCACTGCTGCGCGCGGCGATGCGCCGGCCAACCCCGCAATCCGCCCTGCCGCCGCAGACCGCAACGCCACACGATCCGGCGCTGGACGACACCATACGCTACGGCCGCTTGCGGCGGCTGCGGGCGCGTGCCGAGACCGGCGATCCGGCCGCGCGCCAGGCCGCGCTCGACGAGGTGCGCGCCATCCTGCGCGACGATCCCGCCTTCGCCTATGCCGGGGTGCTCGCCGCACGGTTCGGCGCCGTCGACTCCGCCGACATGCTCCCCAGCTTCGCCGTCGCCTTCGAGCAGGCGCTGGCGCAGGGCGACCGGGCGCGGCTGGAGGCGCTGGCGAAGCAGCAGCCTCGGTTGCAGGCGCTGACCCTGGTCGCCCGTGCCGTGCTCGGCGACGAGTCCGCCGCCTGGCTGGTCGAGGCGTTGCTCAAGGCGCCGCCCGAGCGCCACGAGGCACGGCCGGTCTCCATCCTGCGCGCCGGGCTGCAATCCATTCTCGCAGCGGCCAACGACCTGCCGGCGCCGCAGGCGATCCTGCGGCATCGCGATGCCGTGCTGCGGCGGCTCTACGACGCGAACGAAGCGGCGCTCGGCGATCGTATCGCGGCGTAGCGGGCGCAACATCGCAGACCCGGCCCATCGGACGACGCGAAGGTGGTGCAGCCGTCCCACGGGCTTGCGTTCCCACCCCCAATCCCCTCATAGACACCGCCCTCGCAAACCCCCACCAGGAGGAGCCCCGACCCATGCCCGCCATCACACTGCCCGACGGTTCCGTGCGCCGCTTCGACGCGCCGGTGACGGGCACGACGGTGGCCGAGGCAATCGGACCCGGCCTCCTCCGCGCCGCCCTGGCGATGAAGCTCGACGGCAAGATGGTCGATCTCGGCACCCCCATCGACCACGACGCGAACGTCGTGTTCGTCACCCGCCGCGATGCCGACGCGCTGGAACTGATCCGCCACGACGCCGCGCACGTGCTCGCCCAGGCCGTGCAAGAGCTGTTCCCCGGCACCCAGGTCACCATCGGCCCGTCGATCGAGAACGGCTTCTACTACGACTTCGCCCGCACCGAGCCGTTCACCCCGGAAGACTTCCCCGCCATCGAGGCGAGGATGCGCCAGATCGTCGCCCGCGGCGAACCGTTCGTCCGCTCCACCATGGACCGCGAGGACGCCATCCGCTTCTTCCAGGACAAGGGTGAGAAGTACAAGGCCGAGCTGATCCAGGACCTGCCGCGCAACGAGACCATCAGCCTGTACACCCAGGGCGACTGGGTCGATCTGTGCCGCGGCCCGCACATGCGCTCCACCGCCGACGTCGGCACCGCGTTCAAGCTGATGAAGACCGCGGGCGCCTATTGGCGCGGCGATCACCGCAACGCCATGCTGTCGCGCATCTACGGCACCGCCTGGCGCGACCAGAAGGAGCTGGACGCGCATCTGCACCAGCTTGAGGAAGCGGAACGCCGCGACCACCGCCGCATCGGCAAGGAGATGGACCTCTTCCACCTCCAGGAAGAAGCCGCCGGGAGCATCTTCTGGCACCCGCCCGGCTGGAAGTTGTTCCGTACCGCCGAAGCCTACATGCGCCGCCGCCTGGACTCCGCCGGCTACCTGGAGGTGAAGACCCCGCAGCTTCTCGACCGCGTGTTCTGGGAGAAGTCCGGCCACTGGGAGAACTACCGCCAGCACATGTTCATTGCGGAGGTGGTGGACGAGGCCAAGGTCCTCGCCGTCAAGCCGATGAACTGTCCGTGCCATGTGCAGATCTTCCGCCAGGGCATTCGCAGCTACCGCGAGCTGCCGCTGCGGCTGGCCGAATTCGGCGCCTGCCACCGCTATGAGCCGTCGGGCGCGCTGCACGGCATCATGCGCGTGCGTGCCTTCACCCAGGACGACGCGCACATCTTCTGCACCGACGACCAGATCGCCTCGGAGACGGTGCGGTTCGTGGAGCTGCTGTCAACCACCTATCGCGACTTCGGCTATCCGGAGTTCCGGGTGAAGTTCTCCGACCGGCCGACGCCGCGCATCGGCTCCGACGCGCTGTGGGACAAGGCCGAAGCGGCGTTGAAGGAAGCCTGCGCCATCGCCGGCGTCGAATACGAGCTGAACCCGGGCGAGGGGGCCTTTTACGGCCCCAAGCTGGAATTCGTGCTGCGCGACGCGATCGGCCGGGACTGGCAGTGCGGCACGCTGCAGGTGGACTATTTCCTGCCGGAACGGCTCGGCGCGGAATACGTCGCCGAGGACGGCAGCCGCCGCATCCCGGTCATGCTGCACCGGGCGATTTTGGGCAGCTTCGAACGGTTCCTCGGCGTGACGATCGAGCACTACGCCGGCCGCTTCCCGCTCTGGCTGGCGCCGGTGCCTGTCGTGGTGGCAACGATCGTGTCCGATGCGGACGATTATGCGCGGGACGTCGCGGCCGCGTTTGGCCGGGCGGGCCTGACGGCGGAGCTCGATCTGACCAACCAGAAGATCAACGCCAAGGTGCGCGACCACAGCCTGCGCCATGTGCCGGTGCTGGCCGTAGTCGGCCGCAAGGAGGCGCAGGACCGCACCGTGGCCCTGCGCCGGCTGGGCGGCGCGGCGCAGGAGGTGCTGCCGCTGGCCGAGGCGGTGAAGCGTCTTGCGGCCGAGGCAACGCCTCCCGATCTTAAGCAAGCAGCAACACGGCTTGAGGCAGCTTGATTTCGGGTGGAATGATCGGCCAGATTACGGGTTGGTCAGGTTCGCCCCGGTCGGGCGACCCTGACCGCCACCACAACTGCAACAGGAGCACACCATAGCAAGACCACCCTTGCCCGCACCGCCAACCCGCGACGGGCCGCGCGTGAATGAGGAGATACGTTCCCCCCAGGTCCGACTGATCGACCAGGATGGCGAAATGTCCGGCGTGATGAGCGCCCGGGAGGCGCAGCAGCGCGCCTACGCCGTCGGGCTGGATCTGCTGGAGATCAGCCCGAACGCCGATCCGCCCGTGGTCAAGATTCTCGACTTCGGCAAGTACAAATACGAGCAGCAGAAGAAGAAAAACGAAGCGAGGAAGAAGCAGAAGGTCATCGAGATCAAGGAGATCAAGGTCCGCCCGAATATCGATGAGAACGACTATCAGGTAAAAATGCGCGCCATGAAGTCGTTCATCGAGGAGGGGGACAAGGTCAAGGTGACGCTGCGCTTCCGCGGCCGCGAGATGGCCCACCAGGAAATCGGCATTCGCGTGCTGGAACGTATCCGCACCGAGATGGACCCCACGTCCAAGGTGGAGCAAATGCCGCGGATGGAAAACCGGCAGATGGTCATGGTGCTGTCGCCGAGGTAACGGCGGACGCAGACGCGACGCCTCTCACGTGTCATGGCCGGTGCAGGCCGGCCACCCACGACTTACGAGGTGGACCGCGGCAAAGGTGTGGATGGCCGGCCTGCGCCGGCCATGACGCATCAGCGCCGTCGCAGCGCGTCCGCCATTCGGCCTACTACCTCCCGCAGCACCGGCGCCGGCGATGCAAAGTTCAGTCGCGCGAAATGCGGGTATTGCGGCCCGAACGTCTCCCCGAAGTTCAGCCCCACCCGCGCCTTCTCCAGGAAGAACTGCCCGGCCGGCGTCGGCAGATCCAGCGCGGAGCAATCGAGCCAGGCCAGATACGTCGCCTCCGGCAGCCGCATCGTCACGCCTGGCAGTTCGGCGCCGATGGTCTGCGCCAGCCAGTCGCGGTTGGCCTGAAGTTGTCCCATGATTTCGTCGAACCACGGCTGGCCATCATCCCAGGCCGCGACGGTGGCATCCACGCCCGTCACGCCCGGCGAACCAAGCAGCCGCTGGGGAATGCGCGCGAAGAAGCGCTGCTTCAGGTCGGGCGTGCCGAAATGCATCACGGCGGTGCGCAGCGCGGGGATGTTGAAGCTCTTGGTCGCCGACGTGATGGTGATGGTGCGCGCGGCGATCTCCGGCGACAGCGATGCCAGCGGGATGTGCGTGTAGCCGGGATAGACGATGTCGGCGTGGATTTCGTCCGACACGACGATCAGGTCGTGGCGGATGGCGAACGCCGCGACTTCCTCCAGTTCAGTGCGCGAATAGCAGCGGCCGGTCGGGTTCTGCGGATGGCAGAAGATCAGCACGCGCGTGCGCGGGTCGGGCGCGGCTTCGTACGCCGCGAGATCGAGCGCCCAGCGCGTGCCGTTGTCGCGCATCGGATTGGCGAGCAGGCGGCGGCCGGTGTCCTTGATCGCCGCCATGAACGGCGGATAGGACGGAAGCTGCAACAGGATCGCGTCGCCTGGCTCGCTGAACGCCATCACGGAGGAGAACGTCGCTTGCACCAGGTCGCCGATGGCGTGCGTATCGGCTGGATCGACCGTCCAGTCGAAGCGGCGCTGCATGCGTCGGGCGAAGGCGGCGGCGAGCACGCCGTCACGCGCGGCGTAGCCGTATTCCTGGTTGTCGGTCAGGCGCTGCATCGCCGCGGTCACCGCGGGCGCGACGCCGAAATCCATGTCGGCGACCCAGGCCGGCAGCACGTCGCCGGCGAATTTGTGCCACTTGTTGGTGCGGCGTGAGCGCAGGAAGGCGATGTCGAAGTTGGTCGCTTCAGTGGCCATCGGTTGGTTCTCCTGTGCCGGCGCGCCAACGGTTCGGGCCCAGCGTGCGGCACCGGCATAGCATCCGCCAACGCGATGGGCGACGTACTACGGCCGGAACCGAAATACCCCCCTCCCCTTGTGGGAGGGGTTGGGGGAGGGGTCGATTTGTAAGTCTCGACCCCTTCAAGGCTATGGCATGCCGATCCGCCTGGGGGTTGGGGGAGGGGTCGATTTGTAAGTCTCGACCCCTCCCCCAACCCCTCCCACAAGGGGAGGGGGGCCTTGCGTGCCTACTCGGCCGCGCGTGCCGTCGTCGCACCAGCGATCGCGGCCAGCGCCTGCGCCAGATCTTCCTTGATGTCCTCGGGATCTTCCAACCCGATCGATACGCGGATCACGCCGTCGGTGATGCCCAGCTTCGCGCGTTCCTCGGAACCGATGCGCATGTGCGTCGTGGTGGCGGGATGCGTAGCCAGCGACTTCGAATCGCCCAGATTGTTCGACACCGCGATCAGCCCGAACGCGTTCATCGCGCGGAACGCGGCTTCCTTGCCGCCGGCGACTTCGAACGTGACGACCGTGCCGCCGCCCGTCATCTGCCGCATCGCCAGCGCGCGCTGCGGATGATCGGCCCGAGTCGGGTACCAGACGCGTGTCACGCCCGGCTGCGCCGCAAGGAAATCGGCGATCGACTCGGCGGCGCGGCAGCCGGCCTCGACGCGCAGGGCCAGCGTCTCGATCCCCTTCAGCAGCACCCACGCATTGAACGGCGACATCGCGGGACCGGTGTTGCGGATGAACGGCTGCAGCGTGTCGTTCACCCACTTGCGGTTCGCCAGGATCGCGCCGCCGAGCACGCGGCCCTGCCCGTCGATATGCTTGGTGCAGGAGTAGATCACCACGTCGGCGCCCATCTGCATCGGCTGCTGCAGCAGCGGCGTGGCGAACACGTTATCGACCACGACGATCGCACCGGCCGCGTGCGCCAGCTCCGACACAGCGCGCAGATCGACGATCTCCAGCATCGGGTTGGACGGCGTTTCCAGCAGCACCAGGTTGGCCGGCGTTGCCAGCGCGGCGCGCCACTGCGCCAGGTCGCCGCCATCGACGAACTGCGTGGCGATGCCGAACTTCGGCAGCAGCGTGGACACGATCCAGTGGCACGAGCCGAACAACGCGCGCGACGCGACGACACGGTCGCCGGTCTTCAGGTGCGCCAGCAGCGCCGCGTTCACCGCGGCCATGCCGGTCGCCGTGGTGCGGCAGGCCTCGGCGCCTTCGATCTGGCAGAGCCGCTCCTCCAACATGCCGATCGTCGGATTGGCGAAGCGCGAATACTGGTAGTGCTCGACGGTGCCGGCGAACGTGCCCTCGGCTTGCTCCGCGCTGTCATAGACGTAGCCGGAGGTGAGGTACAGCGCTTCGGCGGTCTCGCCGTGCTGGCTGCGGTTGACGCCGCCGTGCACCAGCCGCGTGGCGGGACGGAACTTGCGGGGTTCGGTGGACATGCTGTCTGGGCCCTTCATGGTTGGCCCGACCGATGGAGCAGCGCCGCTGGGGAATCGCGGTCGCTGGCCTCTTTAGCGCGCTTGTTTCACCTCGCCGCAATCCGGCCGGACAAATCACGAGGGCCGGCGTCGGCCGGCGGGGCGCAACCTAGGGCAGCGGCGATTGCGCCGTCAACCCGGCGCCGGTAGGATGCGAGGCGCGGGGCGGGTGTAGTTCAATGGTAGAACGGCAGCTTCCCAAGCTGCACACGAGGGTTCGATTCCCTTCACCCGCTCCAGGACTCTCCGCCCGCGCGCGCTTTTCCCATCGCTGCTCGGCAGCCGGTGCGGTTGCCGCAGCCTCGGGTCAGAACTTGATCAACGCGGCCAGAACGCCCACGGCGACCGCAAGTGCTCCGCCAAACTGTATTGTCATTCGTAGCCCAAGCCGATCCATTCGCGCGCTGGAGCGTTGCTCCGATGCGGCAATGGCGAGATCGACGTGCTACAGGACGGCCGCATAGGACGCATCCACATGCTGACGCGTAGCGGTGCTGGAATCGCCCATTTGCTGCCGCAGGGCCGCGCTGGAATCATCCACATGCTGACGCGTGGCGGCACCGGAATCGCCCATTTGCTGCCGCAGGGCGGCGCTGGAATCGTCCATTTTCTGCCGCAGTGCCTGGCTTGAATCGTCCACGTGCTGCCACAGGGCGGCGTGCGAATCGTCCACGTGCTGCCGCAGTGCCTGACCTGAACCATCCACATGCTGCCGCAGCAGATCGATTGCGCTGTCGATACGTTGGGACAAGAACGCGACAGACGTATCGACGTGTTGCCGCACCCCCGCGATCGAGCCTTCCAGCTCCCGCCGGGCGACGTCGAGATCGAATCGCGTCACCAGCTCCGTCATGATGAACCCACGCGCGGCTTCGGCATGTGCCTCGGCCTCGGCTTCAGGAACGCCGGCGTCGCGTAGCCGCTTTGCGTATCCGAGTGTGTCGAATGCGAACGCCATGCGCGCCTCTTGGTAGCAGGAACGCGGTCACCATGCCACCGTAGCGGTAAAGCGCCGGTTAACCCGCTGCACATCGAGCCGAGACGTTCGGCATCGATGCCTCCGCAGCATCGCGAACGTGGAAACCGACCCTGCGCACATCACCCAGAACCAAAAAGCCGGTTCGAACGTTTCAGTACGGTGCTCCAATCTCGATCGCACGCTTTCGGGATCGTCCTTGGTCGCGGAAACATCGGACAGGACGAGGCGTTCTACGTTTGAGCTGTTGCCTGTGCGGCACGCTCGCTTGCACATGTTTGCCCGCTTGCACACGTTTGTATGCAAGCGGGCGGATACCCTGCCGGTGTAACGTCAATCAAGTGGTTCGTCACGCCGCTCGCAGGCAGGCGCGGCCGCCTGCCCGCAGCAATTGCGTCGGCGGTGCCGTCGCTTACATCGGCGGATTGACGCCGTGGGTGCCCACCGTCACGCGCGGAGCTGCCCAGTGTCCGTCCGCATCCTTGTGCGCGACGATGAACACCTTCCGCCCCCGCTTCAGGTCGGCGCGCGTCGCGGGGGCAAACGTGACGATCGGCGTCCGCGGGGGTACGTGCACGGTGAACGTGCCGTCCTTGTAGGTCAGCGTCAGATTGCCGCCCGACCCCATCTTCGCCACGCCGGTGACCGGCGCGTTGGTCATCATGCTGCCGGGCTCCAGGTCCCACGCGTAATGCCCGGCGCCAGCGCCGCGCATCGCCGGCGGGAAGACCAGCACCTCGAGTGCCTGAGCCACGCCGCTCGGGCCGTTGCGCGAGGCGATGCCGACATAGGTGTCGTCCTTGATCGCGCTCAGCGGAACGCGCTTCAGCGTCACCACGGTCAGCGGGTCCATAAGGGCGATGTCGGCCGTGGTGCCGGCGCGGGTGTGCACGATCAGCTCATGGTCTGTCACCTTGGCGATGGTGCCGCGGATGCGCGCGAGTTGCATTGGCGCTGGAGCCGGAGCCGGTGCGGCGGCCGGCGCCGCGGCCGGTGCGGCTGCTGGTGGCGCGGCGGGCGGAGTGGCGGCCGGCGGCGTGGTTTGCGCCAGCGCGCCGGCGGCCGTGAGGCCAAAGAGGCAGGCAAGCGCCGGACCCAGAAGACGTACGTGCATGGAACCCCCAATCAAACGGTCAGCGAATGATGGGCTCGATCCGGAAATAGTGAAGGGGCGATCCGGCGGGTCAGTGCCGGAAACGTTGGCGCTCGATATTTGGCAGGAACGCGGTCAGCAGCCCGATCAGCGGCAGGAAGGAACACACCTGATAGACCGTCGTGATGCTGGACACGTCGGCAATCCGCCCCAGCGCGGCGGCGCCAAGGCCGCCCAGGCCGAACGAGAAGCCGAAGAACATGCCGGCTACCATGCCGACGCGGCCAGGCAGCAGCTCCTGCGCATAGACCAGGATGGCGGTGAACGCCGACGCCAGGATCAGCCCGATCAGCACGGACAGGACGCCGGTCCAGAACAAGTTGGCGTAGGGCAGCAGCAGTGCGAACGGGAAGGCGCCGAGGATGGAGAACCAGATGACCGGCTTGCGCCCGAACCGGTCGCCGATCGGGCCGCCGGCGAAGGTGCCCGCAGCCACCGCACCCAGGAAGGCGAACAGGTGGAACTGTGCGCTCGGCACCGACACGTGGAATTTCTGAATAAGATAGAACGTGTAGTACGAGCTCAGGCTGGCGGTATAGACGTTCTTGGAGAACAGCAGGGTCAGCAGCACGGTGATGCCGACCACCACGGTGCGGCGTGGGAAGGGGGTGCTGACGGGGACCGCCTTGCGGCGGCCGCGACGCTCCTGGGTCGAGGGATGCTGGGCGTACCACACGCTGACGGTGCTCAGCAGCACGATCGCCAGCAGTGCCGCGGCGGAGAACCACGCGATGCTTATCTGGCCGTGCGGCACGACAATGAACGCCGCCAGCAGCGGGCCGATCGCCGAGCCGGTGCTGCCGCCGACCTGGAACAAGGACTGGGCGAAGCCGTAGCGTCCGCCGGAGGCCATGCGGGCGACGCGTGATGCCTCCGGGTGGAAGACCGATGAGCCGACGCCGACCAGCGCCGCGGCACCGAGGATCATGCCGTAGGAATGTGCCACTGCCAGCAGCAGCAGGCCGATCAGGCTGCAGCCCATCGCCACCGGCAGGGAGAATGGCGTGGGGCGCCGGTCCGTCGCCAGGCCTACCGCCGGCTGCAGCATCGAGGCGGTGAGCTGGAAGGCCAATGTGATCAGGCCGATCTGGCCGAAATCCAGGTCGTAGGACTGCTTCAAGATTGGATAGATCGCGGGCACCAGCGACTGGTTCATGTCGTTCAGGAGGTGACAGACCGAGAGCGATGCCAGGATGGCGAAGGTCGTGTTGGTGTTGGCGTCGCCGGCGACACGGGGGCCGGCGACACGGGGGCCGGCGACACGGGGGGTGGCGATCGGGCGGCTGGCGATCGTGTTCTCGCTCAAGGCGGGGATGTCCTGCGGCAGGGGATTTCACGTAGGCGTGATCAGTCGAATCATTATGATCGCATAATGCCGTACGACCTATGCGTCACAGGCGGGTCTGCCGCGCAAATTGCCAGATGGGCGTTTATCGCGCGTGCAAAAATCCGCCGCATTTGGTGATAATGATCACATCGTTCGGAAGGTTCCAGGCGGTACTATCCGAACGAACGGAGAGGCGATGATGGCTGTATCACGCAGAGACGAGCATTCAAGCATCTTCGGCAACCGTGCCTTCTACGGCCCGGTACTCTGGATTGTCGTTCTGTTGGGCACCTACTTCGTCCTGGCGGACTGGCAGGCCGTGCCGTCGCTGATCGCCTCGACCTTCGCCGCGATCCACT
Organism: Acetobacteraceae bacterium; assembly: GCA_036489395.1. Lineage (GTDB taxonomy): Bacteria > Pseudomonadota > Alphaproteobacteria > Acetobacterales > Acetobacteraceae > JASHVB01. The sequence goes on from DASXFW010000079.1 coordinate 33,809, forward strand.
GACGCCGCGATTCACTGACCCCGCGATCCACTGACGCCGCAATCCACTGACGCAACAGGCTACGGACCGCGGCGCTGGGTTCAGCGCAGTTCCACGTCTTCCCAGAAGCCGAAGCGGCCGCCCACCTGTGCCATCTTCGGCTGCGGCGCCTCGTACGACCAGGCGTTGCGCACGTGCCGCACGCCATCGATGATCACGTCGTAGAATTGCACGCCGTGCGGGCAGGCGTGATCGGACTCGGTCTTTTCCGCCTTCTCCAGCCATTCCAGGCGTACCGTGCCAGGAGGGAAATACTGGTAGCCGCCGACTTCGACGATGTCGTTGCTGTCGGCAACCACGTGACCGTTGAGAAGCGCCTGCATGCCGGAATCCTCCATGAGTGGGGCGTTGGAGTGTGCCCCGGGGAGAGCGAACATGGCGATTGGTACTGCGGGGCAGGGGGGCCGGCAAGCCGGCGCGGCCCCCCCCCAGCCAGGGCAATCGGGTGAACAGGGGAAAAAGGCCGGGGCTTTCAGCCCCGGACCCCGACCAAGGGGCGCTGCCCCTTGGATCCCCGCCAAGGGCATTGCCCTT
>DASXFW010000084.1:0-4906 GCA_036489395.1 Acetobacteraceae bacterium
GACGCCACTCTGTCGCGGAAATCCGGATGGGATTGGAAAAACGCCAAAAGCGCCTCGTCGCTGAGGTTTGCCGCTGCCATGGGTCCGATTCCCTCGATTGCCGAATTGCCAGCTTACTCCCCACAAGGTCGAATCGCACCCTTTGCCGCGCGCGCAATCGCCAGGAACTCGTCGGCCTTCAAACTCGCGCCACCGACCAGCGCGCCGCCGACATGCGGCACCGCCAGCAGCGAGGCAGCGTTCGCCGCACGCACCGAGCCGCCATACAAAATCAGCATCCCCTGCCCCGCTTCGCCGAACTGCCGGGTCAATTCCTCGCGAATGAACGCGTGCATGGTCGCCACGTCTTCCTCCGTCGCGGTCTTGCCGGTGCCGATCGCCCAGACCGGTTCATAGGCAATTACGCCCGAGAACGGCTTCGGCAGGCTGCCGGCGATCTGCCAGCCGACCACTTCGGTCTCCTGACCGCCGGCGCGCTGATCCGCGGTTTCGCCGACGCAGACGATCGGCGTCAGGCCAGCCTCCACCGCCGCCAGCACCTTCTCGCGCACCAGCTCGTCGGTCTCGCCATGGTTCTGCCGGCGCTCGGAATGGCCGAGGATCACCCAGCTCGCGCCGGCGTCGCGCAGCATCGGTGCGGAAATATCGCCGGTATGCGCGCCCTGCTTCGCCTGGTGACAGTCCTGGCCGCCCACCGGCACGCCGGAGCCCGCCAGCGCCTGTGCCACCGCGGCAAGATGCACGAAGGGCGGACAGACCAGCAGGTCGCAGGGAAGTCCGGCGGCGCCGGCCGCCACACCGCGCGCGAGCGCCAGCGCATCGGCGTTGAGGCCGTGCATCTTCCAGTTCCCGGCGATCAGTTGCGGCATGGCGATTGTCCTCCTGGCGGCGCCGGATATTCACCGTGCCTGCGGCCAGAAAGCAAACGCGTCAGGCCACGCTGCGGCATCGTTGCGCCTCCCTCACGCGCTGTTCAGACCGCGGGCAGTTGGTCAGCGGGCGCGCGCGATCGTCAGTGTCAGCTTGTTGCGCCCGCCCATCGATTCATAGCCGATCGTCCGCGCATATTGCCGCATCAGGTGAATCCCCAGCCCGCCTTCCTGCGCATCCGCCAGATTCGCGGGACGCCGGGGCGGCGACACATGCAACGGGTCGAACGGCGTGCACGCATCCTCGATCGTCACCCGCACCGCATCTGCATCCGCTGCGGCGTACAAAGCTACTTCGCTGCTGTCCCGTCCAGGCGCGGCGGCCCCGTGCATCACCAGATTGGCAACGCCCTCCTCCACGCACAGGCGCAACGCGTATTCCGCCGTCGGATTAAGATGCAAATCCGCAACGACATCGTCCACCCATCCGCCAAGCCGCGCCAGGCCATCCATGCTGCGCGGTATCCGCAAGGCGAGCCTGGTATCGGTGTCAGCCACCGACGGCCTGGATTGCGTCATCGAGGCTACGCCAGATCGGCACGACGTTGTCGGTGCCGCTGCTGATCAACACGGCCTCGACCGCGATCGGCGGCGCCAGCAGCACCATGCGTCCGCCCTTCCGCGCCACGGTGCGCCCGCCAATGATCAGCAGCCGCAGACCCATCGAGGCGATGAAATCGACCTGGGTCAGATCGACAATCAGCGCGCGCGCCGAGCCGGTCAGCGCGTTGAACACGAGGTCGATCTCCTGCGAGCCGCCGATATCAAGCCGACCGACGAGCGTGGCCCGGGTTATCCCAGGTGCAACCTCGTCCGTTGTCATGCGCATGTTGAAGTTCCTTTGATGTGGGTCGCGGACGCGGCGCGGGGTGGCGGTACGGGTACGAACCATCGGACGTAGGGCGTGTGTTCTTAAGACCGCGAGATTCCACTCTCGTTCTCGCCTAACGCGGAATCGTCAGGGCAAGCCGGTTCGCCGTCGTGACGCGCGACCATGTCACCTCCCGCGCGTGCTGCCGCATCAGGCTGACCCCAAGGCCGCCCTCGCTCGGCTTTTCCCGGTCGTTCTCGGCAGCATCGGCAAGCAGCGGATTGTACTCCGCACACTGATCCTGCACCGTCACCGTCAACTTGTCGGGCGCCGCGATCAGCCGCAGCGACACGGTATCCGCGTTGACGCCCGGCACCGGCATCGCGTGGGTCACGATGTTGGTCACCGCCTCTTCCAGGCAAAGCCGCAGCGCGTATTCGGTGCGGTGCGCCAGATTGAGCAGCATGGCGAGCTCGTCCACCCAGGCTCCGACGCGCGCCACGCCACGCATGCTGCGTTCCACCTGCACTGAAAACGACAGGCTGCTGGCGGGAAGATCGTCATCGTCGAATTCGCCGGCGCCGACCGCACAGATCGCATCGACCAGATCGTGGAAGATCGGGATCAGCACGTCGGTGCCGCTGGCGATCAGCACGGCTTCGACCGACGGCTCGGGCCGCAGGAACACCATGCGCCCATGGCGCGACGCCACCGTGCGCGAAGCGCTGATCAGCGTACGCAGGCCGGTCGAGGCGATGAAACTCACCCGCGACAGATCGACGATAAGCTGCCGCTGGGCGCGCGTTATCCGGTCGAACATCGGGCTGATCGCCTGCACCGCCGTCGCATCCAGACGGCCACGCAGATTGAGCTTGGTCACGCCGGGCGCGACGTCCTCAGCGTCGATCAGCATGCGGCGAGCAGGGAGCATCATGCGATCATGCCGCCACCGCGCCGATCACGGAAACCGCAACAGGACAGCGGAGAAATCGTCCTCCAGCGGTCCCGGCCGCGCAGCGCCGCGCACCTGGCGATACAGCCGGCGCGGCCCGCCGGGTCCGGCACAATCCGGCAGCAGCCCGAGGATTTCGTCCAGGCCCCATTGCTTGTCGTCGCGATCGACGATCTCGAACACGCCGTCGCTGAACAGATAAAGTGCGCTGCCAGGTGGGATGCTGATGCGGGCGGCGGCCATGTCGCGGTCGGGCACGATGCCGATCGACGGATTGCGTGTCGCGAGTTGCACCGGAAGCAGCGGCGCCGGGGGGATCAAATAGGCCGCGTGATGACCGCCAGTGGCGAAGGTCAGCGCACGTTCCGCGAGGTCGTACACGCCGTACCAGATGGTAAAGAATAAAGCGTTGTGCCGCTCCATCGGGAACATGCGGTTGAGGCTGCGGATCACTGCGGCGGGGTCGCGGAAATCCACCTCCGGCAGCAGGCGCTGGCGCAGCACGTTCACCACGGACACGGAATGCAGTGCGGCGGCGGTGCCGTGCCCGGCCACATCCAGCACGAACGCGGCGAAATGCTGCCGGTCCAGCATCTGGTAGCCGAACGCATCGCCGCCGAGCCGGGCGCTGGGCTGGAAGAACCATTCCGCCAGAACTGGCCCCTCGGCGATCGGCGGCGGCAGGATCGACGCGACATAGTCCGACGCATCCGCCAGTTCGCGCTCGATCGCTTCGGCCTGTGCGGTTTCGTCCTCGCTGCGCCGGTGATAGCGCAGGCGGTGCGCGCCGACCGTGATGATGACGCCATCTTCCAGCACGACAGGCGACTCGACGCGGCGATTGTTGACGAACGTGCCATTGGTCGATCCCAGATCGGCAATGACCAGATTCTGTCCGTGCTGCTCCAGCTTGCAGTGGCGGCGGGAGACGGTACCGCCTTCCAGGATGATTTCGGCGGGCGGATTGCGTCCGATCGTGACCGGCAGGCTTCGCAAGGGGACGCGACGCGGCGGCGCATTCTCCTCCAGCACGACCAGCAGGTGTACCGGTTCGTCCGTCCGCGCGGCCTCCGCCCACTCCGCGGGGCCTCGGAACGTCAGCGTCTGTTCTTCCTGCGACTCCCCGATGGGCGCCATGGTTTCCCTCCGGGCTGGCAAGCCGGCACCAGTCTGATCTGTTCCCTCGTGAAAAGGCAATGGCTTGGCACGGCGAATCGCCGCATGGTGGTGAAATGGAAGCGCAGCAGCTCAACCTGTTTGCAGCGCGCGGGGTCGCTCCGGCGACGGTGGTCGAACGCGCGCCGGTGCAGGCCGATGCGCTGTCCGATGCAGCGCTGATCGAAGCGATCCCCCACGCCGGCCTGCGTGATTGCGGGCCGCTGGCCGAAGCGACGGTGCAGCGCCGGTTGCACGCGGCGGTCCCGGCGCTGGAGTCGCTGTGCCGCCGCTTCCGGGGCTTCGGTCAGGAGCGCGCGGTGCCGGAGCAAGTCGCAGCCTTGCGTGCGTTGGCCGAGTTGGGCGGGGCCGACGCCGCCGCTGCGGTGCGGCGCCTGATCACCGGCGGAGCGGTGCAGGGGCCGGGCCTGCGCGAGGGCGCTCATGCCGCGGCGACACTGCGCTGCCGGTTGCCGGAGGAAGTAGTGCTGGCATTGCTGCGGCATGGGGATCCCGTCGTACGGGCAGACGCCTGCCGTTGCGTCCCGCACACGCGCGCGGTGGCGGAGCTGCTGATCGGACTGCTGGAGGATTTGCACGCTTCCGTGGCAACCGCCGCGGCATGTGCGCTCGGGCGGATGGGGCGCCCGGAGGCGCGTCCGCCGCTGCTGCGTTCGCTGCGACAGGCACCGGACGCGACGATGCTGGAGGCGGTGGTGCCAGTGGCGGATGAAGATGCGACGGTACTGCTGGGTCGAATTGCGCGAGAGCACCCGGCGCTACGCGACGCCGCGTTGGCAGCGCTGGAGGACATCGATACGCCGCGGGCCGCAGCATTGCTGCAGCGGCTATGTGCGGCGGTGTGATTGGCGTCGCTGTCGTTGCGAGTTGACCACCGGCCCGCGTGGCGGACCCGCGACTGGATGAAACGGCGTCGGCGGCTTGACTTACGCTCCCCCCTCCCCTTGAGGGAGGGGTTGGGGGAGGGGTCGAACGTAAGCATCGACCCCTCCCCCAACCCCACCCACAAGGGGAGGGGGGCCTTGCGTGCCTACTCGG
>DASXFW010000111.1:0-7770 GCA_036489395.1 Acetobacteraceae bacterium
ATCCACCGACCGCGGATGTACGCACCCCTCCCCCAACCCCTCCCTCAAGGGGAGGGGGGAACCTGCGTCCAGCCGCCGACGCCGTTTCATCCAGTCGCGGGTCGATCGAAGGCAGGTGGGCAACTCGCAATGACACTGGCGGTGGCGAAACGATCGCGCCACGATCGCTGCGCCCCGGCTACCGACAGCGCCGACGCCTCGTAAACCCCGCGCGCGATTGCCCGTGCCATGACCAGCGTTGCGGCATGGCCGAGCTCCGTCAGTTCGCGAACCGGATCGGCCATCGTCCGCACCCTGGTCGAGGCCGCAAACATCGTGTCGCCATCCTGCGGCGCATGTGCCGGCAGGATCGCGCGCGCCAGGCCGTCATGCGCCATGATCGCCAGGCGCGTCGCCTGCGGCTTGGTCAGCGCGGCGTCGGTCACCACGAGGCCGATCGTCGTGCTCGTGCCCGGCGAACCCTTGATGCGGAAGGTCGTGTCGAATTCGACCGGCCAGCCGCGCCCGCCGAACTCGGCGTTTTGCTCGTAGGGCGCGGCCCAGAAGCACGGCCCGTCGCCGATCGTCGCCGAGCCGACCGCATTCACCGCGACGATCGCCGCCACGGTGTGGCCGGCACGCGTGATGGCGCTTGCCGATCCGAGGCCGCCCTTCACCGTGGCCGTCGTAGCGCCGGTGCCTGCGCCGATCGTGCCCAGCGCGAAGACTCCGGCGCTGGCGGCCTCCGCTGCTGCGTAGCCCATGTCGCGATACGGCGAGAACTTCCCCCAATCCTTGTTGCCGCCATTCGCCAGGTCGAAGATGATCGCCTGCGCCACCAGCGGCACGCGTATCCCGCCCACCAGCAGCCCGCGGCCGTGTTCTCGCAGCCACGCCTGAACGCCGCCCGCCGCATCCAGTCCGAACGCCGAGCCGCCTGACAGCACGATCGCATCGATCGCCTGCACTGTGTTGTGCGCCGCGAGCATCTCGGTGTCGCGGCTGCCGGGTGCACCGCCCAGCACGCTGACCGACGCGATCGCAGGCTGATCGAATATGACCGCGGTGACGCCAGAACCCAGCGCCAGGTCTTCGACGTTGCCGATCGAAATGCCTGGTATGTCGGTCAGCAGATTGTGCGGCATGGGGTCGTCTTTATTGTCATTGCAAAGGGATTGTCATTGCGAGGGGATTGTCATTGCGAGGAGCGGAGCGACGAAGCAACCTCGTTCGTGATGAGCCGCCGCTTATCACAAACGAGATTGCTTCGTCGCGGCGCTTCGAACAAGAAACTCAAGGTTCCCCCTCCCCTTGAGGGAGGGGTTGGGGGAGGGGTGCGTACGTCCGCGGTCGGTGGATGAACGCACCCCTCCCCCAACCCCTCCCTCAAGGGGAGGGGAGACTTACGCTCCGGCCGGTGGCCCACTCGCAATGACAGGTGGTGGAGCGTCGTTACCGATCGGTCAGCCGCAGCTCGATCCGCCGGTCCTTCGCGTAATCCGCCGGCGTGTCGCCCGGGACGAACGGCTGGAACTGCGCGAACCCCGTCGCGGCCAGATGATCCGCCGGCACGCCGTCGGCGATCAGCAGCTTCACCACGGTGATCGCCCGCCCGGTTGACAGCTCCCAGTTCGAGGCGAACTGGCCGCCCTTCACCGGCTGCGGATCGGTGTGCCCATCGACGCGTAGAATCCACGACAGATCCGGCGGTATTTCCGTCGCGATGTCCTTGATCGTCACCGCCAGCGCCGTCATCTGCGCGACGCCCTCCGGCGTCAGGTCGGCGCTGCCGACCGGGAACAACACCTCGCTCTGGAACACGAAGCGGTCGCCGACGATGTGGATGCCGGGCTGTCCCGCCAGCACCGCGCGCAGCTTGCCGAAGAACTCGCTGCGATACTGCTGCAGCTCCTGCACCTTTGCCGCCAGCGCCGCATTCAACTTCTGCCCCAGGTTGGCGATTTGCACGTCCTTGTCGCGGCCCTGCTGCTGCGCCAGATTGAGCGCCTTCGCCACCGCGGCAAGCTGCACCTGCAACTGCCCGACCTGCTGGTTCAGCAGCGCGATCTGCGCCTTCGCCGAGTCTCCCAGCTTCTTCTCGTCGGCGAGTTGCGCCGCCACCGCCTCGCGCCGCTGCTGCTCCGTCATTGCGCGCGCCGCCGCGTCCGCCGCCTGCTTCTCCAACTGATCGCGCAATGCCGCCAGGGCGCGCGTTTGCTCCTCCAGATTCGCCAGGTCGGCGAGCTTCAACTGCATCGTCTCCTTGTTGACGCGGACGGATTTGTCGAGGTCCGCCATCTGCTGCTGCATGTCCGCCAGACGTTGCTGCGCGTCGGCGAGCAGCCGCTGCGTGACGGCCAGCTTCGCCGCGACATCGGCGGTCTTCTGGTCCGCCGCGCCGGCCTGCGCGGTCTGCGCGGCAAGCTGCTGGTTCAGCGCCGTGCGTTCGGACAGCAGCGCCTTGTTCTGCGCCAGGATGCTGTCGGCGTTGGCCTGTAACGCGGCAAGCTGCTGCGTCAGGGCGTCACGCGCCGCCTGGCCGGACGCGAGCTGCTGGTTGAGTTGCGAGATCGACGCTTCCAGCGACGCACTGTGGCTGCGCTCCAGCGACAGCGCGTTGGTCAGCACGGCGAGCTGGCTCTTCACCTGGTCCAGCGCCTTGTCGCGGCCCGACAGCACCACCGAAAGGAACGCCTGCGCCAGGACGAACACCAGCAGCACGAAGATGATGACCATCAGCAGCGTGGACAGCGCGTCCACATAGCCTGGCCACGCTTCCAGTCCGTTGCTGTCGCGCCGGCGACCACGTGTGGCCATCGTCAGCGCACCAGGGCGGCGTGGCGCAGGCTGTCATCGCGGGGATAGCCAAAGCCAGCGTTCCCCCCTCCCCTTGAGGGAGGGGGATAGGGGGAGGGGTGCGTGCTGCCGCCGGACCTTGGCTGTACGCACCGATCGCTGTCAGCTTGGACCAGTACGAGCCGGTGCGTGCTGCCGCCGGACCTTGGATGTACGCACCCCTCCCCCTGACCCCCTCCCTCAAGGGGAGGGGGGACACCTTGCGTTCCGGCGACGCAATGACGACTGCTCACGAGCGTTCCTCCGCCAGCGCGGCGACGGTGCGCGTGAGGATCCGCAGATCGCCTCGCAGCTCGTTCAACGACTGCGCCCGACCTTGCTCCGACTCGGCCAGCAGCCGCTGCAGATACAGCTCGATGTTCCGCAGATGCGCCCGCGCCACATCGTCGCCGCCGCGTTGCTCGCCCAGCCGCTGCAGCACCGGGCCCAGCGCCGACTGCGTCTCCGCGATGCGCAGCATGAGCTGCTGGCTGGTGCGCATCGTGTCGGACAGCACGCTCATGCGCTCGTTCAGCGTGGTGACCGCCTGGTTGGCCTGCGCGCGGCTGTCTTCCCCGCGCGCCAGGATGCGCTGCAAATTCTCCATGTTCTCCGCCGTCTGCTCCAGCAGCGCCTGGACATAGACGGGGACCGACCCCTCACCCTCGGCCAGCACGCCGGAGCCGAGCCGCGTCTGGCCGGCCAGCCAATCCTCCAGCTCGTTGAAGAAGCGGTTCTGTGCCTGGCCCGCGGTCAGATCGAGAAAGCCCAGCACCAGCGCGCCGGCCAGGCCATACATGGAAGCCGAGAACGCGGTGCCCATGCCGCCCAGCGGCTTCACCAGGCCGCTCTTCAATTGCTCGAACATCGTGTTCACGTCGCCGGAGTTCAGCGACATGCCGTTGATCACGTCGGACACCGCATGCACGGTTTTCAACAATCCCCAGAACGTGCCGAGCAGACCGAGGAAGATCATCAGCCCGGTCATGTAGCGCGACAGTTCGCGGCTTTCGTCGAGGCGTGATGAAATCCCATCGAGCAGGCTGCGCATCGCGGTCGTGGAGAGGGTGAAGCGCCCGGATTCCCCGGCGCGCGCCTGCTTCTCGCGGCCCGACAGCATGCTGGCCATCGGCGCCAGCAGCTTCGGCGACGGCAACGCGGCCAGCCGCCCGCGCGAATTCTGGAAGGTTTCCATCCACGTCACTTCCGGCGTCAGCCGCAGCACCTGCCGCAGATTCCAGAAAATCCCCAGCAGCATCACGAACAGAATGAAGCTGTTCAGCGCGGGATTGTTGCGGAACGCGGGCAGCAGCACGGGCGACAGCAGCGCGGCGACGACCGCGACCAGCACCAGGAACACGACCATCCGCACCAGGTAGATCGTCGGGCGGGTCATGGCGATTTCGCTCCGGCGGGCGCGTTCGCCCCCATCACCTCGATATCCGCGCGATCGGCCGGGCCGCTGCCGCCCTGTGCACCCAGCGCGCGCACGTAGATGCGGGCGGAGGACACGCCGTCGGCGATCAGCGCGCTGCGCACGGCAAGCGCGCGTGCCAGGGACAGGCGGCGAGGCTCCGACGGATCGTTGGCCGCCCCGGCTGCGTAGGCGAGGACGTTGAATGTGGTGTCGCCGCCGCTGGGGGTGGTTACCACCAGTTGCTTGATCGCCGCGGCGCTGTCGGGGCTGAGGTCGGACGCGTCGCTGGCGAAGGTGAGTTGCAGTCCGGCCGGCATTTTGGCGGCGGCGGTGGTGGCCGTCGCGACCACCGGCGGCGGTGGCGGCGGCTTGGCCGGATTGGCCGGCGCGGGCGGCGGCGCGACGGGCGCGATCGTTGCAACCGGCGGCGGTGCGGCGGGCAGAGTGGCCGTCGGCGGCGAGGCCGTTGGGGCAACGGGCGTCGCGCCGGGGCGCGCGGATGGGGTGACGACGCCGGAGGGCGCGGATGGGGTGACCGGGGCGGGCGGCGTGGGAATGGGGGCGGCGGGACGCGCGGCGGCCTCGATCCGCGCGGGCGCGCGCATCATGTGGGGTGCCGGCGCCTGCGGGTGATTCGGCAGCGCGTCGAGCGCGTGCAAATCCACCGTCACCTGCGCGCAGGCGGGAACGGCCGTGGCCAGCAGGATAGCGGTGAGGAGGAGCGTCCAGCGCATGAGCGGGGCAAACCTAGAGCAGTTCCGGACTGAACGGAACCGAGGAAGGCGGCGTGGCGGCGAAGCGCGTGTTCTGGGGTCGTCGGGCGATCTTTGCGCTGAATCGAAGTCACCGCATACCGCGGAAATCCTGCGTGGTGCCGGCACGGGCCGCCGCCGCTTCGAGGCAGATCGCCACGGCAACCCCCTTGCAACCGCTCCCCGGGGTGCCAAGATGTTCCGCAGCCGGGATGCCGATGCGGGTTCCGGCGGACGCTTCGCTCTAAGGAGGGGGCCATGACGACCCGGGTATTCACCTCGCCGATGTTCCTTGGGTTCGACCATCTCGAGCAAATGCTCGAGCGGGCGGCGAAAACATCGTCCGACGGCTACCCGCCCTACAACATCGAGCAACTCAGCCCGACCGGGTTGCGCATCACGCTCGCTGTTGCCGGGTTCACCATGGACGAGCTGCAGATCACGCAGGAGGACAACCAACTGGTGATCCGCGGCCGACAGACCGACGACTCGCAGGGCCGCGTGTTCCTGCATCGCGGCATTGCCGCGCGGCAGTTCCAGCGGGCCTTCGTGCTGGCGGAGGGAATCGACGTGAAGGGCGCCTGGCTCGACAACGGGCTGCTGCACATAGACCTCGCGCGGCCGCAGCCGGAGCCGCGGGTCAAGACGATCGAGATCACCCGCGCCGGGCAGCCGGCCGGCCTCAAGCCGAACGGCTCGGGCCGCAGCAAGGTGCTCGAAAGTGAAGGCTGATCCCGGCCGCTGCAAGGCCGGCCGCCGCAAGAGAACGTCACGGGAGCCGAAGATCGGTCCCGACTGCACCAGGAGGGCGCCGGCGCTTCAGAAGGCCGCCGCCAGACAGGAGATAGAACGATGGACATGAACTCATCCAATCATTCCGACGACCCGGCGGGCATGCCCGCGCCCGTCATGGTCGATATTCGCAGGCTGTCGGACGAGCAATTCGCCCAGCTTGGCATGGCCAAGCTGGCCTATGTGAAGCCGGTGATCGTCAACGGCACGGCGGGCTTTGCCATCCACGCCGCGGACGGCACGCCGATGGCGGTGGCCGGCGATCGGGACGTGGCGCTGGCGGCGATCGTGCAGCACGAGATGATGCCCGCGCTGGTGCACTGACGGCCGATCGGGTGAAGGCGCCGATGCCGGCGCCGTCCATCCGCGCCGTTATTGGGCGCCGCTACTGGGTCTTGAATTTCTTATGACAGGCGACGCAGGCGGCGCCGACGGCTTTCACCTGCGCGGGCATTGACGCGGCATCGTCTGCCTTGGCGAGCATGACCAGCTTGTTGGCCTGGGCGACGAAATCGTCCGCCGCCTTGTTGAAGCCCGCCGGATCGCTCCAGATCTCGGGCTTCGCCTTCGTGTTGTCGCCCTTGTCGCTGCCGGGCGGGAAGAGCGTCGGGAATTGGTGCATCCAACGGGCCAGCGCGGCGGCCGGCTTTTCGAGCGTCTTGGCGCTGCCATTTGCCTTCACGACGGCGTTGATGCCGCTGAAATCGCCGGCCAGCAGGTCCTGTCCCGCCTGGCGGCTCGCGATCGGATCGAAGCCCTCGGCGTAGGCGGCGCCGACGCCCGCGGCGACAAATGCCAAGGCCGCGGCCAGCACGAGCTTTTTCGTCATGTTGTAATCCCTGTCCCCCTCACCTGTGCGGGATTGCGGTTGCGCGACCGCACCCGATTGACCGATCTACTAGCAGAGGCGGTGCCGCACGCAACGCCCGAATCGAAGGACGATCATGGCGCGCATTCATTCCATCGCGGTGTTCTGCGGCTCCCAGCGGGGCGGCGATCCGGCTTTCGCGGCGGCGGCGGAAGCGCTGGGCAGCGGACTGGCGGCAGCCGGCATCCGGCTGATCTATGGCGGCGGGCGGGTCGGGCTGATGGGCGTGGTGGCGGACGCGGTCCTGGCGGGCGGCGGGCAGGTTATCGGCGTGATCCCGGACTTCCTGAAGCGGCGCGAGGTCGAGCATAAGGGGCTGCATGAACTGCTGACCACGGACAGCATGCACAGCCGCAAGCAGCGCATGTTCGAGCTGTCCGACGCGTTCGTTTCCTTGCCGGGCGGGCTTGGCACGCTGGACGAGACGATCGAGATCATCACCTGGCGGCAACTCGGGCTACACGACAAGCCGATCCTGGTGTGCGACGTCGCCGGCTCGGCCGCGCCGTTGCTGGCGACGATCGACGCGGCGATCGCGAGCGGGTTCGCACCCGCCGGGGCACGCGGATTGTTCGAGGTCGCCGATGGCGTGCCGGCGTTGCTGGAGCGGCTGCATCATCTGTCGGGTGGACACACCGTACCGGCGGAACGGCTGTAGAATGCGCTGCATTCGGCCAGTGTGCGTTGCCACGGGCTGAGGGGCGCGCCCGCCCGGGGTGAAACGGCGCCGGCGGGTTGAACCTTGGTTTCTTGTCAGGAGTGCAGCGGCGAAGCGATGACAGCCGCGCTTTGCTGTTCGCAATGACACCCACACCCGAATCGCCACAGCGGGGCCGCCGCGATGCGGTCCCGTGCGCGCCAGCGCAGCCATCCGGGCGTTCAGGGCGGTCCGGTCGCGGCCCTGGCGACACGCAATATGGCCGCGACGTCGGCGTCTTGCTCTGCCGGAGCGTCCGGCGGACGGCCAACGGCGCTCAGCGCCAGCGCCGGCTCGCGAAACACCTGGGGGAACCTGCGGCTGGCATTCAGCACCCGCCACTGCGTGATGCGGATCAGGCGGGTGAACCGCCCGCCGTTGCGTGCCGCGGCCTGGCGCAGCTCCTGCCACAGCGGATGCGACGGGGTGA
>DASXFW010000219.1:0-2743 GCA_036489395.1 Acetobacteraceae bacterium
CGGTCTGGGCACGCGTGCCAGCGTCGCGCGATCCGTCACCGCGTCGCCGCTGCCTCGTCGGTGCGCTCGGTCAGGTCGTCTAGCAGCCTGTCGGACTTAACGCGACGCGGGATCGTCCGCTAGCAGCCTGTCGGACTTAACACGGCTGGGTGGAACTGTTTAGAATCAGGACCGTGATTCGCTTCGCTTTCGGCAGGGTCCCCTTTTCCAGATGAGCAATTTCCGCCCTGTTGATCGCGACACCGGCTTTCTGATGCCGCCGTCGGTGGATGAATGGTTGCCGGAGCGGCACCTGGCGCGGTTCGTTGTCGAGGTGATTGCGGGGCTGGATTTGCGAGCCATGACCGGGGACTACCGCGGTTCTGGGGAGGCCTCCTACCACCCCAGCATTCTGCTGGGGCTGCTCGTCTACGGTTATGCCACGGGTGTGTTTTCCAGCCGGAAACTGGAGCGGGCGACCTATGATTCAGTCGCCTTTCGCTTCATCGCCGCCAACCAGCACCCCGACCACGACACGATCGCCAGCTTCCGCCGGCGCTTTCTCAAACAGATCGAAGCGCTGTTCGTGCAGGTGCTGGCAATGGCGCGCGAGATGGGGATACTGAAGTTAGGCACGGTGGCGCTGGATGGTACCAAAATCCACGCCAACGCGAGCCGTCATAGCGCACTGTCCTATGAACGTGCCGGTCAGATCGAGATGCAGTTGCGCGAGGAGGTCGCCAGGCTCACCGCGCTGGCTGAAGCAGCGGACCAGGCCGATGTGGCGGATGGGATGTCAGTTCCCGAGGAGCTGGCGCGGCGAGAAAAGCGGCTGGCCGAGATCGCCCGGGCGCGCGCGATCATTGAGGCGCGGGCGAAGGAACGCTGCGCACGCGAGAAAGCCGAGCATGAGGCCAAGATGGCAGCGCGCGCAGCCAAAAGTGCAGAGACCGGCAAGAAGCCGGGAGGCCGGCCGCCTGCACCGCCTACAGAAGCACCGGGCCCTGCGGACCAGGTCAACCTGACGGACGAAGAATCGCGGATCATGCCGGTGGCCGCTGGCGGGTTCGGGCAATGCTACAACGCGCAGGCGGTGGTGGCCGCGGACAGTCTTCTGGTGGTCGCCGGCGACGTCGTGCAGGCGCCCAACGACAAGCAGCAAGTACAGCCAATGCTGGGGGCGCTTGCCGCACTGCCCGGCGAACTTGGCAAGGCCGAGACTTTGCTGGCGGATACTGGATATTTCAGCGAAGCGAACGTCAATGCGTGCGCTGCCGCGGGGATCGATCCACTGATCGCGCAAGGCCGGCAGAGCCATTACCCGCCGCTTTCAGAACGCACCGCGGCCGATCCGCCGGCGCCAGAAAATCCGACGCCGGCCGAGGCGATGGCTCATCGTCTGCAGACCAAAGCCGGCAAGGCCCTCTATGCGCTGCGCAAGCAGATACCGGAACCGGTGTTCGGCATCATCAAATCGGTGATGGGCTTCCGGCAATTCTCGCTGCGTGGCCTGGAGAAAGTTCGGGGTGAGTGGAAACTTGTCACCATGGCATGGAACATAAAGAGACTATTCGCTCTTGCAGGCGCAGTCTGAGGAAAACCACGCCCTGCTTGCACAAACGGGCGCACCGATGGCCCATTAGCGTTCCGAAAAATCGACCAAACCACGCTCGGCTCGCCGCAAGGTCGCATCTACCACTAATCAACGCCGGCCAGACACATCCAAATCCGTCCGGCCAACTGACGGCCCGCCAACTCACTCCGACAGGCTGCTAGGGCCTGTCATCAATTAGCCGATCTCGGTCGGTGGGCGGCACCCGCACGGTGTTGGACCGGTGAGTCCCGATTGCCACACTCAGCCGTCAATCGGCGCCGGGTGATACGTGTTCGGTTCCGGCGCGGCGGCTTCTTCGATTCATAGACGGTCAGCATGTGGGGGGCTGACCGATGCGACGGTTCGGACTGCGCGACGATCAGTGGGAGCGGATCAAGGACCTGTTGCCTGGGCGCGAAGGCTCAGTTGGAGTGACAGCGGCAGACAATCGTTTGTTCGTGGACGCCGTGCTGTATCGTTATCGTACCGGGATACCGTGGCGCGATCTGCCGGAGCGGTTCGGCGACGGGACAAAGGTCCACCTGCGGTTCAGTCGTTGGGCCAAAAGCGGTGTGTGGGAACGGGTATTTCAATATCTCGCCGCAGACGCCGACAACGAATATGCGATGATCGACAGCATCATCGTGCGCGCTCACCAGCATAGCGCCGGCGCCCAAAAAAAGCTGGTGAGGACCAGGCGATCGGGCGCTCGCGCGGCGGACTGAGCACCAAGATCCACGCCCTGGCTGACGCGCTGGGCAACCCGATCGGCTTCTTCCTGACCGGCGGCGAGGCACACGACCTGGTCGGGGCCGACCACCTGCTGCCCACGATGGAGGCCGACACGCTGATCGCCGACAAGGCATTCGACGCCGATGCGCGCGTCCTTCAGCCGCTTGCGGCCGCCGGTAAGACCCCGGTG
The DNA here is from genome assembly GCA_036489395.1 of Acetobacteraceae bacterium. GTDB lineage: Bacteria > Pseudomonadota > Alphaproteobacteria > Acetobacterales > Acetobacteraceae > JASHVB01. The sequence continues at coordinate 2,496 of DASXFW010000219.1, forward strand.
ATCCCGCCGCGAACCAACCGATCCCTGCCGCGCAAGTATGACCGCGAGCTTTATGCAGCGCGCCATCTGATCGAGAACTTCTTCGCCAAGATCAAGCAGTTTCGCGCGATCGCCACCCGCTACGAAACGACCGCGCGGAACTTCCTGGCCGCCATCCACCTCGTCGCCAGCGTCGTTTGGCTCAATTGATGACAGGCCCTAAATCCGATCGTCAGTCCGTCAAATTTTTTCGCTTTTGATTTCAAAGG
>DASXFW010000186.1:0-1773 GCA_036489395.1 Acetobacteraceae bacterium
CCATGCTGTACAAAATGATAAAACGATTAAAGTGAACGACGGTCATTCACCGCTTGAATTTCCGCTTTTTCACGACGCGATATTGAATGTCGCATATTTTTATGGCAGGATTCCGGTCACATGGTTAGAAAATGATGATCAGGAGTAATTGCTCACTCCACCTCGGCGAGCGGCTCGCCGGGTGATTGGTTGGCGAGCACGAAGCGGAGGACGTCGAGCACGCAGGCACGGTTGGCCTTGGCGGTGCTGACGACGGATCGGAAGGCGGCGTAGGTTTCGGCGCCCCACTCGCAGCGGAAGCCGTTGGTCACTTTGCGGAAGATCACGCTGGGTCGCAGATGCCGCTCGGAGACGTTGTTGGTGGCGGGCACGTCGCGGTTGGTGACGAACACGAACAGGTGCGCCCGGTTGGCGGCGATGCGGCGGCGCAGCTTGCGGCCCGGCTCGCCGAGCGGGGCCGCCGCCATGATCCGGTCGAGCCGGCGATCCAGATCGGCCCGATACTGCTGGAGCGTCGTGTCTTGTAGCCGCTCTCGTCGTCGGCCGATGGCGATGGCCCGCAACAGCAGCCGCTTGAACGGGCCGCTGAAGCCGGTATCGCCGCACTCGATGGCGTAGCGCGCGTCGCGCAGCAGATGCGCCAGACACACCTGCCATTGCACCGCGTGGCCACGCTGGCTGCCCAGCATGTCGGACACCCAGACCATCGGCTGGATGACGCCGAACAGGTTTTGCACGACGGCCTTGCCCCGGCTGGGGCGGATGACATGCAGCACCGCCAGGGTGCCAACAAAAACCCATTCCCACCAGGTCTTGCCACTGACCCGAGCCGAGGTCTCGTCCGAGCAGACCACCGGGCTCGCGATCACGGCGGCCTGGATCGCCGCCGCGGCGGCCACCAGCGGCGCGCTGGCGCGCGCCAGCATGTTGCTGATCGCGCCCTCGCTGATGGCCAGGCCGAAGATCTCGCCCATCAGCGTGGCCAACCGTTCCAGGCCGATGGCATGGGCGTAGTGCAGATACACCACCAGGGCCGCGATCGACTGACCGAAGGGCGATCCCGGTTCCAGCCCGGCCGGCGCGGTCGCGGTCGCCCGCGCGCCGCAGCAGGCGCACCGGCCGCCGAACAGCCGCACCCGCGTCACGTCCGGCCGGATCGGTGGCAACTCGATGCGGTCATACACTTGCTGCGGCGATTGCTGCGCGACAGGGAAAGCGGCAGCGCAATGCGGGCAGGCATCCAGCGCGGCATCGACGACGCGATCCGGGTCCGGGTGCAGCGTCCGCCCGATGCCGGGGCGGCTCGGGCGCGGCGGCTTGGCGCCGGCGGGCCGCTCGGGTTTTTGTCCCTTCGACGGCGGCAGCGAGGAATTGTCCGGCGTCTTGCCCGGCCGCTCGAACTTGGCCAGCCGCGTCTCAAGCGCCGCGATGCGGGCAAGAGCCGCTTCCAACCGCCCAACCAGCGGCAGCAGCGACAGGATGAGTGCATCCTTCTCCGCAACGGTCAGTGTGCTGAGGTCGATCTCGGGTGCCACGCACAGATTGAATCGAGTCGCCCGTGATCACGTCAACCTTGTCGCCCACCCTTCGCCACGGCGACAGCGCGTCAGGCGTTACCCAGGTGAGCAATTACATCGGCATTGATACCCTGCTCACGCGCGATCTCGTTCAGAAGATCGGGGAAACTTTTTTAAAATGCTCGATCGCGCCTTCGGCCTGGACATGATGGCGTGGCCGGGCGGAGAGCTTGCGGTAGTCCATCGCACGCAGCTC
>DASXFW010000238.1:0-13503 GCA_036489395.1 Acetobacteraceae bacterium
CAACGCCACCTTGGCCTTGAATGCCGGAGCCTGGGTCCGGCGGGATCGTCTGGTCATTGTCTCTCCTGTTCCGCGGCATACTCGCCGCTCTCAGGCAGAAACTCCACTTATCGAGCTGTCCGAATTTGGCCGGCCACCTCTGACGCGATTCATCGCGCACCTCGCCCATGGTCTCGGCTTTGGCATTCTGGAACACCGGCGTGCCGAGATGGCAGCCGATGCCCCAGAACGCCTGGCGCAATTCGTCCAGCGTGAAGTGCGACACGTCGAGGCTGCGCAGCCGTACGGCACCGCGGCCGTTCTCCAGTTCGTCGGAAATCTCCGCAAGCAGCGGCGCCGTGTGCGGCAGCGGGAAGTCGTCGCGCCGGAAGCTGTACAACGGGCGGTTACGGACGTGGCCCACAGCGTCGGCGATGTCGGCGACCTGCGTGGCATTCAGCACGCGGATCCAGTCGCCGGTGCGCTCAAGTTCGGCGCCGGTCCACCCGGCACGACCTTGCAATTCCTGCGGCATGTCAGCGCTCTCCGCCTTGTGCGTTGACACCGTCGCGTGCGCGCGGACCCGCTGACAATCAGCGCACGACGGCGCCGGCGACCTCGATCCAGCCGTGCCAGATCATCTTCAGCGCCACATACAGCACGATCAGCAGCCCAACCCAGGCGATCCAGCGCTGGCGCTCCAGCACGTGCGCCAGCAGGTTGGCGGCGAGGCCCATCAGCACCACCGACAGCATCAGCCCGAGCAGTAGAATCCAGGTGTGGCCGTTCGCCGCGCCGGCGACGGCGAGCACGTTGTCCAGGCTCATGGACAGGTCGGCCAGCACGATCTGCACCATCGCCTGGCCAAGCGTCTTGCCCGCACCGTCGGTGCCGAGGCCGATGCGATGCAAGCGCCGCAGCTCGCGGTACATCTTCCAGCAGACCCACAGCAGCAGCACGCCGCCGGCGAGCAGCAGACCGATGACGGCAAGCAATTGCAGCGCGACGGCGCCGAGCGCCATGCGGATGACCGTGGCGCCGCCGATGCCCAGGATGATGGCGGGACGCTTCTGCCGCGGATGCAGGCCGGCGACGGCCATACCGACGACCACGGCGTTGTCGCCGGCCAGCGCGATGTCGATCAGCATCACCTGCGCCAGGGCGGTGAGTTGGTCGGTCAGCATTGCGAAGTGCATGGACAGGCGGGCCTCGGCGGCGTGACGGATAGTGGGGCAATTTTGACGGGTGCAAAGGGTCGAAGGCGAAGGGTTGGCCTGGCGGACACTACTATGCTCGCCTTGGGTGGGAAGCGGACGTTGGGCTTGGCCGCTTAAGCGACAAGTTCGCGCCATAAGCGACGGTCCGCGTTCTCACGGAGTGGTTAGACTGACCTCGGGACCAGCCAATTCAATCAGCCTCGCAAGCCAGTCGTCGAAGTGCCGGCATTCGGCGCGGATCTTCTCGAGGCCGATTTGCTCTGCGATCAGCAGGCCCGCGACGGGCTTCTGATAATCCGGAAGCACGTCGAGAATGCGTTTGGAGGGAGCCGTCCGCGGATCGTCGTCAATGTCTTCCGGACTCGAGAACTGCGCACGAATTGCAGTCAGTTGAGCCACGGCCGCCGGCCTATCTGGAAACGCTTCTTGGAATCCTGCAGGATCGGAAAACAGCAATGCCTCGAATTCAAGCAACTGAATGTAGGGTATGAACCGCCGGGACACGGGCAATCCGTCGAGACGCTCCATGATGTCTTGCCATAGAGTGGCTTCAAGGCGTGTGACCTGCTCAAGCGCGGAAAGATCGGGAGGAAGCGTGGCGAAGCCTGGGAAATTTCCCGGCAGGGCATAGAAATCAACCATGGTTGTGAACCAGGAGTCCGCATTCTGATCCTGCTTCATCCATAATTTGAGGTCTCGGGCGAGATGCTCATAATCCATCAGACCTCCGCGGAATATGCGACCGTGGTGACGCCCTGTTTCGATGCGGCGGGCGTCCACAAAGACACTATGCGTGCCAAGAACGGGAGCAAGAATTCCTCTGACGAAACCTTCCTCGGTCTGGCCTTCAGCAAGAACGTGGAGCCGGATCAGAGCGAAGGTCTCCCGCCAACGACGTTTTTCTCCCATAGTTCGGACAGCGTGTACGATTCCAGCCATTCAGTCAGTTCGGCGCTGTTGAGCCGTTTGAACGACGATTCACGATGCGCACGGTTCACCACGACGATGTCGTCCGGCTCGAACCGATCTATCAGCGATACAGATTGCGTGGCAACGATGACCTGCACATGCTTCGATGCACTACGGATCAGACTGGCAAGTATCTCAATCGCATAGGGATGCAACCCAAGTTCCGGTTCATCGAGAATGAGCACGGCAGGCAGATCCTGATGTGGTTGCTGCAACAGAGCAATGAGAGCCATTGCGCGCAGCATGCCATCCGATGCCTGTGAGACGTTGAATACCTGGTCGGAACCGATCTCTCGCCAACGCAAAAGTACACTGTCTGACTCTGGGTAAAGTTCAAATGATGCAAAAAATGGCAGGACCAACCGAACAGTATCTTGTATTCGGGTAAAATACGTGGGTCGTTCATTCTGCAGCCGATGGAGGAAGGCACCAAGATTGGCGCCGTCCTCCTTCAGGAATCGGTTGTCGGAGACATTCCACGCAGTGCGGATTCGCGCGCGCTGTGAGGTGTTATGGAATTGGTGCACGACGATGCGCCGCAGCATTCCTAAAATGACATTTGCGGCCTTTCCTGGCGTTTTGATGAGTTGCGACTCGCGGTGACCCGCGCCCAAATTGCGGGGGCTGCGGTGGTCCCCATGGGGTTCGTACAGGAACCACTCGTCCGCAAAAATCAGAGTGTCGCCGGCTGCGTAGGCCAGTCGGAAGCCATACTGGTTCCTGGCAGCATCGGTGGCGAGGGCCAGCACTGCGTCAATCTGCGTCGTGACGCTCGCACCGTCGTGCAGCAGAGCGCTCGCGAACCCTTGCTCGGCGACGTGAACTTGCAACTGGCCGGGCGGCACGAGTGCCCACGAGAGCAACCGGAAGAAGGAAATGAAATTGCTTTTGCCGGCTCCGTTCGGCCCTATCAGCACGGTTAGGTCACCGGGCTCGAAGTCCGTCAGGTCTCGGATCGTCTTGAACCCTCGAAGGGTGATATTCTTCAGTCTTGGTGCCATCCGCTGAGCGTATCGAGACCGGCGTCTGGTGGGAAGCCGCCTTGCCGCCCGCGCGCCACCCACGCGTGGGCCATAGTTCAAGAGGGAGCCGAAAAAATGGCCGGTGTCACGATGGTCCGCGCCGGGTCGAAAGCGACTGTCTCGCCCGAGCGACTCGGCCCCCGCCCCCGCGGCGCGGCAGACGACGCCCAAACCGGCCCAACACCGCCCGGTGGAGGCGCTTGCCAACCACCGGCATGGCGGTCTAGCTGGCCCTTCGAGGCGCAGCGGAGGTGACACCGATGGTTCCCCGTTACACCAGACCCGAGATGGCCGCCATCTGGGCGCCGGAAAACCGCTACCGCATCTGGTTCGAGATCGAGGCGCTGGCCGCCGAAGCCATGGCGCAGACCGGCGCCATTCCCGCCGAAGCGGCCCGCACGATCCGCGAGCGCGGCGGCGCGGCGATCCGGGCGATCGGCCCGGCGGACATAGATCGGATCGACGAGATCGAGCGCGAAACGCGGCACGACGTGATCGCGTTCCTCACCTGGCTGGCCGAATCGGTCGGTCCCGACAGCCGCTTCGTGCACCAGGGCATGACCAGCTCCGACGTGCTGGACACCTGTCTGTCGGTGCAATTGACCCAGGCGACCGACCTGCTGCTCGCCGACATCGATGCGGTGCTGGCAGCGCTGAAGACGCGCGCGCAAGAGCACAAATACACCCTGACGATCGGCCGCAGCCACGGCATCCACGCCGAGCCGACCACGTTCGGCCTGAAGCTGGCCGGCCACTACGCCGAGTTCGCCCGCAACCGCACCCGGCTGGAAACCGCGCGGGCGGAGATCGCGGTCGCGCAGGTGTCCGGGGCGGTGGGGACGTTCGCGCATCTGGACCCTCAGGTGGAGGCGTATGTCGCGCAACGCCTGGGGCTGGCGGCGGAGCCGGTGTCCACGCAGGTGCTGCCGCGCGACCGGCACGCCGCGTTCTTCTGCACGCTGGGGGTGATCGCGTCGGGGATCGAGCGGCTGGCGACCGAAGTGCGCCACCTGCAACGCAGCGAAGTACGCGAGGCGGAGGAGTTCTTCCATCCGGGCCAGAAGGGTTCCAGCGCGATGCCGCACAAGCGCAACCCGGTATTGAGCGAGAACCTGGCCGGCCTGGCACGCGTGGTGCGCGCGACGGTGGTGCCGGCGCTGGAGAACGTCACGCTGTGGCACGAGCGGGACATTTCGCATTCGTCGGTGGAGCGGGTGATCGCGCCGGACGCGACGATCGCGCTGGATTTCGCCCTGGGCCGGCTGGCGGGGATGATGCAGCGCCTGATGGTGTACCCGGAACGCATGGCGGCGAACGTGGAGAGCCTGGGCGGCGTGGTGCACTCGGGCGAGGTGCTGCTGGCGCTGACGCGTGCGGGGATTTCGCGGGAGGACGCGTACCGCATCGTGCAGCGCAATGCGATGGCGACATGGGAGGCGCTGGGCACGCCGCGCGGGCGAAGTTTCCGCGAGAACCTGCTGGCGGATGCGGAAGTGGCGGGGCGTATCTCGCCGGCGGCGCTGGATGCTGCGATGGACGCGCGGCAGCATCTGAAGGCAGTGGATGCGATCTTTGCGCGAGTGTTCGGCGGGAAAGGCTGAACGGTCAATTCGTCATCCCCGCGAAAGCGGGGACCCAAACGGCCTGGGTCCCCGACTCCGCGGCGATGATTTTTTGGCCCAGGTTTCGCGTCAGGCTGCGCAGTCCGCGGCAACTCGCCATCGGCAACGGTCGCTCGATCCGGCCAATAAGCGAATAATTAACCATTTTCGGCGTATGCAGCGGCATCACAACCCGCAAAAGGTGCCGCCGATGAAACACCTGCTCCCGCTGCTGTCGCTCGGCGCGGCATTGCTCCTCGCACCCGTCGCGCAGGCGGCCGACCAGGCGACGCCCGCTGACGCCAAGGCGATGGCGACCAAGGCCGCCGACTACCTGAAATCCGCTGGCCCAGACAAGGCATTCGCCGCGTTCGACGCCAAGGACAACAGCACCTGGCATGATCGCGACCTCTACGTGACGGTAGAGGATGACAAGGGCGTCCTGGTGGCGCACGGCACCAACCCGGGACTGATCGGCAGGCCGATGCTGAACCTCCGGGACGTGGACGGCAAACCATTCAACCAGGAGATCCAGGCGATCAAGGATGCCGGGTGGGTCAGTTACAAGTGGCAGAATCCGGTGACCAAGGCTGTCGAGGCAAAGACCGCTTACGAGGTTCGCGTTGGCGAGTACATCGTCGGCGTCGGCGCCTACGCCAAATGACCCAGCGCAACGTGATGCCGATTGTCCGGATGGCCGGCATCACCCGCTGCAGCCGCACTCGCGGGTTGGATGGCTCATGAAATTGCTCCACGACGCATCGATCACGGCAAAGTCGCTGATCTCGACGCTGATCGGCGCCCTGGTGCTGATTGCCCTCGCGGGCCTGGCTACGTTCACCCTGCTCCAGGTGCAGCGGACGATGGAAGCGGCCAATGCCGCGGTCGGCTTGCGCTCGGGGTCGCGCGGCGTGACCGGCGATCTGGCGACCGGTCAGGCGGCACTGTACCGGGCGATCAACCTGAAATCGCAGAACGTCGAAGTGGCTCTGGTACGAGCGGCGAAGATCAAATCCCTGGAGGCCATCGACCATGCCCGCGTGTCGGTCGCCGCGCTGAACATCGCTGGCCTGGAGATTGATCCGCAACTGCTGGCGGCCTCCGCCAAGGCGGTCAACGCCTATGCCGACGCGGCGAAACAGGCCGCCTCGTTTGTGGAAGAAGACGCATTCAACGCCACCATGTTCATGACCGACGCCGAGCAAAAATATACGGCGGCAGAGCACGACGTCGGGATTCTGCTGGCGGCGGCGGCGAAAGTCGCGGCGGCGGCGGAGCACGCGAACCAGCAGGAACTACGCAGCGGCATTGTCCTGATACCGCTTGGATCGGCGATCGCGGTGCTGCTGTCCATCGCGGCATCCACCGTGCTCGGGCGGATGATGTCGCGCCCGATCGTGGCGATGACAGCGACGATGCGCCGACTCGCCGCCGGCGATCTGGCCGCCGAAATTCCGGCGACGGACCGCAAGGACGAAGTGGGCCAGATGGCGGCGGCGCTCCTGGTGTTCCGGGAGAACGCGCGGGAAGCGCGCACGCTGCAGTCGGCGGCTGCCCAGGCGCGCGTGCTGAAGGAACGTCGCCAGGCGGCGATGGACCGCTATACGCAGGATTTCGGCACCTCGGCCGCGGGGGTCATGGCCAATCTGGCACGCTCGGCCGAGACGATGCGTACGGTCGCCGCTGATATGTCCGCGGCATCGCAGCGCACCCGGGACGGCGCTGCGCGTACCGCCGAGGGCGCCAGCGTATCGGCGCAGAACCTGGCGGCGGTGGCTGCCGCGGCCGAGGAGATGTCGGCCAGCATTCGCGAGATCAGCCAGCAGGTGGCACGCGCCACGGATGCCGCGCACGCCGCCGTGGCGCGGGCGTCGGACACGGATACCAAAGTGGCGAGCATGGCGGAGCTGGCCGCACGGATTGGCGACGTGGTCGCGCTGATCAGCGACGTTGCCGGGCGCACCAACCTGCTCGCGCTGAACGCCACGATCGAGGCGGCGCGCGCCGGCGACGCCGGCAAGGGCTTCGCCGTGGTCGCCGGGGAGGTGAAGGCCCTGGCGACGCAGACCGCCAAGGCGACCGGCGAGATCTCCACGCAGATCACCGCGATCCGCGCCGCGACCGCCGACGCGGTGTCCGCGGTGCGTGAGGTCGGCGCGGCGATCGGCCAGGTCGAGGAAGTGGCGACGGCGATCGCCGCCGCGGTGGAGCAACAGGCCTCGGTGACGCAGGACATCGTCACCAGTGTGCACAACGTCACCACCGCGACGCAGGAAGCCACCAAGGCGATGCAGGAAGTCTCGGCGGCCTCAGAACACACCGACGCGGCCAGCGGCAAGGTGCTGGAAGGGGCCGATGCGGTCGGCCGCGACGCCGACACGATGCGCGCCGAAGTGACTCAGTTCCTGCAGGCGATGGCCAGCACCAGCGATGAGGACCGGCGCGCCTATGAGCGCATACCCGGCAACGGCACCCATGCGATGCTGCGCGTGCCGGGGAATGCCAACCAGCGCGTCGCGATCAACGATATCTCGCGCGGCGGCGTGTCGCTGCGCTGCGACTGGTCGGCCGCCGCCGGCACCGAGGTGCAGGTCGAGCTGCCGGGTGCGAGCGGCGCGGTTGCCGCGCGTATCGTGCGGTCGGCGCGTGGCATGCTGGCGCTGACATTCCGCCAGGATGCCGCGATGCTGCGCTGTGTTGACCAGGCACTGGCACACATCGGCGGGGGGGCAGGCCGGCTGGCGGCATGACCTCGGTTGCGTTGCCGGGCCACGCCACTGTCGGTAGAGCCCCGGCATGAACTGGCCCGCCACGCGGGCGGTCATATCGCGGGGCGCATATTCAGCAGCACCACCACCTTCCACCCCGCATGCGCCGCCGGCACCAGCGTGACCTGCTCGTATTCCACCACCTCGTCCGGAGGATGCACGAACCTTCGCGTCCCGCCCTCCCGCAACAGTACCGCTTGCTCGCGCCACAACCGCGCGAACGCCGGGCTCTCCTGCTGCAACGACGCCACCAGCGCCCGCATTCCCGGGTTCTCCGGATCGCGCGCGGTGTCCGCGCGGAACTCTGCCAGCAGGCGGCGTGCGCGGTCCTCCCAGTCCCAGATGAAGCCGCGCGCGGCCGGGTCCAGGAAGACGAAGCGCAGCAGGGATGCCTCGCCGCTGTCGAACCACGGCGCGAACAAGCATGCCGCCGCCGCGTTCCATGCCCGCGCGCACCATAGCGGGTCGAGCAGGTAGGCCGCAGCGGTCGTCGCGTGCAGCACGGCTTCGAGCTCCGGGGGCGCGGCCACACCCGCCGCATCGGCGCCGCGTGGCGCCGGATCGCGCCGTCGGGTCAGCTCGAACAAGTAGCCGCGCTCCGCCGAGGTCAGGCGCAGCGCGTCCGCCAGCCGCGCCAGGGCCGGCGCCGACAACGCGATCTCCCGTCCCTGCTCCAGCCACGTGTACCAGGTGGTGCTGATGCCGGAGAGCACCGCGACCTCCTCGCGGCGCAGGCCGGGCGTGCGGCGGCGACCGGGTGCCGTGGCGGGCACGCCGGCACGGACGGGGTCCAGGCCCTCGCGCCGGGCGCGCAGGAAGGCGCCGAGCTGGCGCCGCTGGTCGTCTTCCATGGTGGGACAACCGATACCAGGATAACTGCCCCACTTATACCCGTGCCGCTGGCCTGACAGAATGGCGACGTCGTCACGGGAGGAACCGGACATGAGCGCCACGCAGCAGGAGTACGTCGCCGGGCAATACGCGCCGCGCGCGCAGGATTACGTTACCAGCCTGGTGCACAGCAGCGGCGGCGACCTCGACCAGATCGAGGCCGAGGTCCGTGGCCATCCAGACGCGCATGTGCTGGACCTGGGCTGCGGCGGCGGCCATGTCAGCTATCGCGCGGCACCGCATGTCGCGTCGGTGGTGGCGTGCGACGTGACGCAGGCGATGCTGGACGCGGTGGCGCGCACCGCGGCGGAACGCGGCCTGACCAACATCGCCACGCAGCAGGCCGCGGCCGAGCATCTGCCGTTCGAGGATGCGCACTTCGATCTGGTGCTGTCGCGCTACACCACGCATCACTGGCAGAACATGGAGGCCGGGCTGCGCGAGGCCCGTCGCGTGCTGAAGCGCGACGGACGCGCGATCTTCATCGACGTGATCGCGCCGGCCGACCCATTGCTGGACACGCATTTGCAGACGGTGGAGCTGCTGCGCGACGTGTCGCACGTGCGCGATTACGCGATGGTGGAGTGGGTCGGTGCGCTGACGCGCGCGGGGTTCGTGCTGGAGGGCCTGACGAACCGCCGGCTGTGGATGGACTTCCCGGTGTGGATCGCGCGCACCCGCACGCCGCCAGAGCATGCGGCGGCGATCCGGTCGCTGCAGCAGGGCGCGCCGACCAGCGTGAAGGCGCATTTCGCGATTGCGGAGGATGGGAGTTTCGATATCGACGTGGCAACGATGGTAGCGCGAGCAGGGTAATTTTGAAACTTTGAAACTCCCCCTCCCCTTGAGGGAGGGGGTTGGGGGGAGGGGTGGGTATCGCCACGGTCAGCGGAAGGACGCACCCCTCCCCCCGGCCCCCTCCCTCAAGGGGAGGGGGAGATCTAAATCTGAACCCAAACCCAAACCTAAGCGTGCAGCAAATTCGCCAGCACGATCTCGCGCCAGACCCGCAGCGGCGTCACCCACTGGTCCGATGCGTTGTAATTGCCGCATAGAATCGCCACCGCGAGGCCGGCATCCGGCATGAGCCAAAGCCGCTGGCCGCCATTGCCGAATCCCGCGATCCAGCGATGTGGGCCAGTCAGCGCAGGCAGGTGCCCTCCCCGAGGTACCACACGTAGCCGTATTCCACGCCGACCAGGTTCCCCGTGGTTGCCACCTCCGGCTTGAACGACGCATCGAGCCACGCGCGCGACACGATCTGCCGGCCGTCCCACGTGCCCTTCGCCAGCACCAGCGTGCCGATGCGCAGCAGATCCCGCGGGCGCAGACGCAGTCCCGACGCCGCGGCCGCGACGCCGTCACGTCCCTTCGCCCACTCGAACACACTGATGCCGAGCGGCTCGAACAACGCCTCGCGCGCAAACTCCTGCAACGGCTTGCCGGAGCCGCGCGCGATCAGCGCCCCGAGCAGCGCCACCGCGCCGCCGCCATAGATCCAGCGCGTCCCCGGAGCCGCAACGATCGGCTGCTCCAGCACGTAACGATTCCGCTCAGGCGCATCCTCCATCGCCCGTTCGCTGTTCTTCGGATCGGCATAGGAACGATTCTCATCCCATGCCATTCCCATCGTCATGGTCAGCGCATTCGCCACGGTCAGCTTCGCGCGCGCGGGATCGGCGGCGAGATCGGGATACTCCGGGAACTGCGCGAGCAGCGGCGCGTCGGGCGGCGGCACGAGGCGGCGATCGAGCGCGATGCCATACAGCAGACCGACGATGCTCTTGGTGACCGAACGCAGATCGTGCAGCGTGTCTGGGCAGAACGCGACGTTGCCGAGCCGCTTTCCCCAGGATTGATCCTGCCCGGTATAGTATTGTTCCAGCACCAGCCGGTCGTTCCGGCTGACCAGCACAGAGTGCAGACCCTGCAACAGCCCCGAGCGCACGCCGGCGTTCAGCTTCGCCGCGAGATCGGCAGAGAAACCTGCGCGTGCCGGACTCGCGGTGTGCCAGCGGCCGGACGCAAACGCAGTCGATGCCATGGCGGCGACTCCGGCGAGCGTGGCGACCAGGCTGCGGCGGGTCATGCCTTGAGCGGCAACCATATTTCCACCTTCCCGGTACCCTTCTGCGGATCGAAATCCGCGTCGTAGTGTTCAAAGTCCGGCGCGTCGGCGATTTCGTAACCGGACTCCGGCAGCCACTTGTTCATGATGGTGTACCAGGTGCCGCGGATCGCCGAGATATGGTCGCGGTGGGTGAACACAACGTAACGGTATTCTGGAATCCGGGTGCGGCGAAGTTCCTCGGGAATGTCGTCAAAACTGGCGACTTCCACGCCGGCGATATATTCGAAATTGCCCGCGCCGTCGGCGTTGCAGCACACGCCGTAGGTGACGTCGCCGGCCTGGCCTGGAATGTTGCCGATGTAGGGGACGAAACGCTGCCAGAGCAGCGGAATGCCCTGGTTGGTCTCGAACGTGTAGTGCTCGCCCAGGCCGGCGATCAGCAACGTGCGGCCGGATTCGAAACGCGGCGGTTCCAGCTTCACGATGAGAGATGCATCCATTCTGATTGGCTCCACAAGTTGCAGCTTGTCGAGTGCACCGTGTTCGCGCACGGCTTCCGGAGTCAGGCAGAACATGTCGCGGAATGCGCGGGTGAAGGCTTCGTGCGAGCCGTAGCCGGCATCCAGTGCCACGGTCAGGATGTCCGGCGCGCCGGCGGCGAGCGCGCGTGCGGCCTCGCTCAGGCGACGAGCGCGCACGTAGCGCATCACCGAACGCCCCGTCGCCGTGCCGAACGCGCGCAGAAGCTGGTAGCGCGAGACTCCGCTGCTGTCGGCGATCTCCGCCAGTGACGCGTCGTCGCCGAGATGCGCCTCGATGAACCAGAGGGCCTTGGCGACGGGGTTCATATCAGTTGTTGCCTGGACATGGGGGCAGTCTGCCGGGTGTCCGCGCACCACGCTTGATCGGCGTTGCGGCGCGCGGCTGATTATTCGGCTGCCGTCGGAAGCGGCTTGCGCGGCAGGCGCATCATCAGAAGCAGCAGCCACGCCGGGACGGTCGCCACGATCAGCAGCACATAGTCGTCGGCATAGGCGGTGATTTGCGCCTGCTGGTTGATGATTCGGTCCAGCAGTGTCGCACCGTGGCCGGTTGCCGGATCGAGCCAGTGACGCATCGGCACGGCCGCTTGCAAGGCGCGATTGAACGGCGTGACCGACGCGCCGATCATTTCGTGCATCGCCTGGGTATTGCGCGCGAGCGCCGACATCGCGACCGACACGCCGATCGCCGCGCCCAAATTGCGCAGCAGACTGAACAGCGCGGCGCCTTCCGTGCGCATCGATGGCGCCAGCGTGACGAAAGCGAGCACCTGGATCGGGGTGAACAGCAGCCCCATCGCGGCGCCCTGGATGATGATCGCGACGATGATCTCGTGCTGCGACACGTCGGGCGTCCACTGCGTCATCAGCCAATAGGTGTAGGTGAGCATCACCAGGCCGATCCCCACTAACAGGCGGGCATCCACGCGGTTCGCCAGGCGCCCGGTCATCATGGTGGTGATCAGGCTGCCGAAGCCGCGTGGCGCCATGATGAGGCCGGCGGTTTCTACCGGATAATTGCTGAGGATCTGCAGCCACGGCGTCATCAGGGCGAGGCTGGAGACCATGAATATGCCGACCATGAACATCAGCAGGACGCCGGACGCGAAATTCACGTCCTTGAACAATGCCGGGCGGATCAGCGGCTGGCGTGCGGACGAGACGTGGACCAGGAAAAGATAGAATCCGAGGCTGGCGAATACGGCCTCGGCGATGATCTCGTGCGAGCTGAACCAGTCCTTGTCCTGGCCGCGGTCCAGCATCAGTTGCAAGGCGCCGATGCCGATTGCCAAGACGCTGAAGCCGAGCCAGTCGAAGCGCAGGCGTTGCTGCGCGCCGCCACCCGGCAGGAAGATCATCATGCCGGCGGCGGCGAGCAAACCGAACGGCAGGTTGATGTAGAAGACGTAGCGCCAGGTGTAGGTTTCCGTTAGCCAGCCGCCGACCGTCGGCCCCATGATCGGGCCGAGCATAACGCCGACTCCCCAGATCGCCATGGCCATGCCGCGGCGTTCGAACGGGTAGATGTCGAGCAGCGTGGCCTGCGACAGTGGCACTAACGCGGCGCCGAAGGTGCCTTGCAGCACGCGGAACACGACGATCTGAGTCAGTGATTGGGCGGCGCCGCACATCATCGAAGCAACGGTGAAGCCGAGGATGCAGGCGACATACAGCAGCTTGCGGCCGTAACGGGCGGCAAGCCAGCCGACCGGCGCGGTCATGATCGCCGACGCGGTGATGTAGGAGGTCAGGACCCAGGTGATCTCGTCGAAGCTGGAGGAGAAGCTGCCTTGCATGTAGGGCAGCGCGACGTTGGCGATCGTCTGGTCGAGCAATTGCAGCACGGTGGCGAGGATCGCGCACGCCGTGATCATTGCCCGATGGGGCACATCCTGGTGGTCCGTTTCTCCCGGCATGGCGATGGTGGTTTTGCTTGGAGGAGGAGGATGGGGATAAGCGACGGCCGGCGTCAAACGTGGGGGGCAAGGGGGGAAGCATGGCCGCTACGGCGCCGGCCCCGATGCAGTGTCACCGGCTGTGCGAATCAAAATTGCAACGGCCCGCACGATCGCGGGTGTTTCGCACGCGGCGGCGTTTGCGCTCTCCTTCCACGGGCGGTGGGTCAACGGATTATTTTTGATTCGCACGGAGGAAGCGCGGAGGACCACGGGGATCACGGAGGGCTTTATATGCTTATGGCTGCTGAACTTTACTCATCAGCCGACAAGTAGGGCGACACTGCCCACAGTGTCATGACCGGGCTTGGCCCGGTCACCCACGTCTTTCCTTCGTGTTGCACGGCAAAGTCGTGATAGGGGTAGGGAGAGACGGTTGTCCCGCCTCCCCCTCCCTCCGAACCGGACTGGCGGTTCTCCCGCATCCGGCTCTCCGGTTGGTGGTATCACCCACAAGGGGACTGACGAACCGCATCATAGGCTCCCTG
>DASXFW010000345.1:0-27572 GCA_036489395.1 Acetobacteraceae bacterium
CACGCCTTCCTCCGCTGCGGCACTGCAAGACGTGGATGCCGACCGGAGCCTGCCACCGGGCACTTGACCCGGTGGTCGGCATGACGGGGCAAAGGCCGGTGCCTCGCTCAACCGATTCGATTATTCGTCAACAGTGCCTAAACCAGCCGCGCCTGCTTCACCGCCGCTTCGATGAACCCGGCGAACAACGGATGCGGCGCGAACGGCTTCGACTTCAGCTCCGGGTGGTATTGCACGCCGACAAACCACGGATGCCCGGGCATCTCGATAATCTCCGGCAGCACGCCGTCCGGCGACATGCCGGAGAAACGCATGCCCGTCGCCTCCAGACATTCGCGGAAATGCACGTTCACTTCGTAGCGGTGGCGATGCCGTTCCTCGATCCGCGCGACGCCGCCGTACAGTTCCGACACCAGCGAGCCCGGTGCCAGCACCGCCGGATAGGCACCCAGCCGCATCGTGCCGCCCAGGTTGCCGCCTTCCATGCGCCGCTCGATCTCGTTGCCGCGCGCCCATTCGGTCAGCAGCCCGACCACCGGCGTGTCGCACGGCCCGAACTCGGTGGATGATGCTTCGGGCAGACCGGCCAGATTGCGGGCTGCCTCGATCACCGCCATCTGCATGCCGAAGCAGATGCCGAAGAACGGCACCTTGCGCTCGCGCGCGAAGCGCACCGCCTCGATCTTGCCGGGTGTGCCGCGTTCGCCGAAACCCGGCGCCACAAGGATGCCGTTCACTTCCTCCAGGCGGTGCAGCGCGCCGCCGTCCTCGAAGATGGTGCTGTCCACCCAGTCGAGGTTCACCTTCACCCGATTGGCGATGCCGCCATGCGCCAGCGCCTCCGCCAGCGACTTATAGCTGTCGAGCAAGTTGGTGTATTTGCCGACGACGGCGATGCGGACTTCGCCTTCCGGGCTGCGCACCCGCTCGACGATCCGCTGCCACCGCGACAGGTCCGGCTCCTGCTCGAACGGCAGCGCGAAATGCCGCAGCACTTCGCGGTCCATCCCCTGTTGGTGGTAGCTGATCGGCACGGCGTAGATCGTGTCGGCATCGAGCGCCGCGACCACCGCTTCCGACCGCACGTTGCAGAACAACGCGATCTTGGCACGCTCGTTGTCGGGGATCGGCCGGTCGCAGCGGCACAGCAGCATCTGCGGCTGGATGCCGACGTTCTGCAGCTCCTTCACCGAATGCTGCGTCGGCTTGGTCTTCAACTCGCCGGCGGAGGGAATGTACGGCACCAGCGTCAGATGGACGAACATCGCCCGATCGCGGCCGAGTTCGTTGCCGAGTTGGCGAATCGCTTCCAGGAACGGCAGGCTTTCGATGTCGCCGACGGTGCCGCCGATCTCCACCAGTACGAAGTCGTAGGTGTTTGTTTCGCGCACGATGGTCTGCTTGATCGCGTCGGTGATGTGCGGGATCACCTGCACTGTCGCGCCCAGGTAGTCGCCGCGCCGCTCCTTGGCGATTACGTCCTGGTAGATGCGCCCCGTGGTGGCATTGTCCAGCCGTGTGGCGTGGACGCCGGTGAAGCGTTCGTAGTGCCCCAGGTCCAGATCGGCCTCGGCGCCATCGTCAGTGACGAACACCTCGCCGTGCTGGTACGGGCTCATGGTGCCCGGATCGACGTTGAGATAAGGGTCGAGCTTGCGCAGCTTCACGGAGAAGCCGCGGGCTTGCAGCAGGGCGCCGAGCGCCGCCGAGGCAATACCTTTGCCCAGGGAGGAGACCACGCCGCCGGTGATGAACACGAACCGGGTCATGGGCGGTCCTTATACGGACCCGACTCGGGGGAGGGG
Organism: Acetobacteraceae bacterium; assembly: GCA_036489395.1. Lineage (GTDB taxonomy): Bacteria > Pseudomonadota > Alphaproteobacteria > Acetobacterales > Acetobacteraceae > JASHVB01. Next base: position 1,806 of record DASXFW010000345.1, read on the forward strand.
AAGTCCGTCATTTGGGCTTCACGCATGCGTCACGCGCCGGTCAGTGGGTGGGGACGTGGGGTCCCTCGGAGGCCGGCGGCGGCGCGACCGGTTGCGGGACGGTGCCACCGGCCGGGGCGTGCTGCGGCGGCGCGCCAGGCATGCCGGCCGGTGCGGCGGGCAGGTTCCCGAACAACCCGTGGCCGCCGCCGCCCGGCGTGCTGCGGTTCAGCAGCGCCAGGGTCATCGACAGCGCCAGGAAGACCGTGGCCAGGACGGCGGTGGTGCGGGTGAGCAGGTTGGCGGTGCCGCGGCCGGACATGAACGAGCCCATGCCCTGGGAGCCGCCGATGCCGAGGCCGCCGCCCTCGCTGCGCTGGATCAGCACCACGCCGATCAGGGCGAGGGTGACGAACACGTGGATGATCAGCAGGACGGTGATCAAAGGCGGCTTCCTCCGGGCGGCGGGCCTTGTAGGCTGTCGGGCGGGCGGGGGCAACCGGGCGCCGCCGCAGGAGTGGGGGCATGCGCCCGCCCTGCCCGGCTCGCACCGCGCGTCGGGGTTGGGGCCCACCGCAGACCTTCAACCCATCTGGTCGGAAGTAATACCGCGAGGAAAAATTGACCGATGCGGCGCGGCCGCGACGATGTCATTGCGAGTTGCCACCGGCCGGTGGCCAACTCGCAATGACACTGTTCCCGGCGCTCACCGAGAGTCGGTCATTCTTATTGCATTCGCTACGATCCAGCCACGATCTGCGCGATCGCGTTGCCAACATCCTTCGTGCCGGCCTGGCCGCCCATGTCGCGCGTCTTCGGGCCGCTCTCGCGCAACAGCGTCTCGATCGCGGCGACGATCGTCCTGGCGGCTTCCGCCTCACCGAGATGCTCCAGCATCAGCGCCGCGGACCAGATCTGGCCGATCGGGTTACAGATGAACTTGCCTGCGATATCCGGCGCCGAGCCGTGTACCGGCTCGAACATCGACGGAAATGTCTTTTCCGGGTTGATGTTGCCGCCGGCGGCGATGCCGATCGAGCCGGCAACCGCCGGGCCCAGGTCGGACAGGATGTCGCCGAACAGATTGGTGCCGACGACCACGTCGAACCAGTCCGGGTGCTGCACGAAATGCGCGCACAGAATGTCGATGTGGAACTGGTCGGTGCGGATGTCCGGATAGTTCTTCGCCATGGCAGCGAAACGTTCGTCCCAGTACGGCATGGTGATGGCGATGCCGTTCGATTTGGTGGCTGACGTCAGGTGCTTCTTCGGCCGGGTCATTGCCAGTTCGAACGCGTATTTCAGGATGCGGTCGGTGCCCTTGCGGGTCAGCACGGTCTCCTGCACCACGAACTCGCGGTCGGTGCCCTCGAACATGCGGCCGCCAACCGAGGAATATTCGCCTTCGGTGTTCTCGCGCACGACGTAGAAGTCGATATCGGCCTCGGTGCGGCCGGCGAGCGGCGTGCGCACCCCGGGCAGCAGCTTGCAGGGGCGCAGGTTCACGTACTGGTCGAAGCCGCGGCGGATCGGGATCAGCAGCCCCCACAGCGAGATGTGGTCCGGCACGCCAGGCCAGCCGACCGCGCCGAGCAGAATGGAATCCGATTCGCGCAACTGGTCCAGGCCGTCGGGCGGCATCATCGCGCCGGTCTGCTTGTAGGTCTCGCACGACCAGTCGTAGTGCTTGTAGGCCAGATCGAAGCCGAAGCGGCGGGCCGCGGCGTCCAGCACCTTGATGCTCTCCGGCACGGTCTCCTTGCCGATGCCGTCGCCGGGGATGACCGCGATGCGATGGGTGCGCGCCATGGGACTGGTTCCTTCATGCGGGGTCGGTTATCAGTGGGTGGTCAGATAGAGGACTCGTGTGACATGGCCAAGCCAGCCCCCGCCATGCCGAAGACGGCGGAGACCGTGTGGGACCGCGATGCGGCCCTGAACACCGCGCGCATGCTGCTGGAAATCAAGGCGATCAATTTCCGCCCGGAAGAACCGTACGTGTTCACGTCCGGCTGGGCGTCGCCGGTCTATATCGACTGCCGACGCATCATCTACTACCCGCGCGTGCGGTCCCGCATCTGCGAGCTGGCGGTGGAGAAAATCCACCGGCACGTCGGCTACGAAACGATCGAGGTCGTGGCGGGCGGCGAGACCGCGGGCATCCCATTCGCCGCCTGGATTGCCGACCGCATGGCCGCGCCGATGGCGTACGTGCGCAAGAAGGCGAAGGGCTTCGGCCGCAACGCGCTGATCGAGGGCGACGTGCCGGAAGGCCGCCGGACGCTGCTGGTGGAAGACCTGACAACCGACGGGCAGTCGAAAATACGCTTTGCGCAATCGCTGCGCGATGCGGGCGCGATCGTGAACCATGCGTTTGTCGTATTCTTCTACGGCGTATTCCCCGGCGCGTTCGAGACGTTGGCGCGAATGGATGTGTCGCTGCACCATTTGTGCACGTGGTGGGATGTGCTGGAAGCGTGCGCCGACCGGCCGTATTTCGATGAATCAGCGTTGAAGGAAGTTCGGCGTTTCCTGGAAGATCCCGTCGCATGGTCCGCCGCGCATGGCGGCATTGCTTCGGCCGAGGAAGCCGCGGCGCGACGGATGGCAGCGGACGGGTAATTCCCGACATCGGTACGCATCGCGTCCCGACAAACTTACGATGTTATTTGTTTGACAAGCGCCGGAGCGCGCGTTCTGAATTCGCGCAACCCAGAGTTCGGCCGATAACGGTCCGAAGTGCCCGAATGCGGGCAAACAGGGAGCGCGCCATCATGAATGCACTGAGCAGACGCTCGGTGCTGCAGGGGTCTGTTGGCCTTGCAGCAGCGGGAACGCTGAGTCGTCCCTATATCGCCAATGCCGCGGCAACAACGGTCACCGCGTGGTGGACGCAGGGGTTCGTGCCCGAAGAAGATGCTGCCATCAAGCGCGTGGTCGCCGAATACGAAAAGCAAAGCGGCGACACGATCGACCTGAGCATCATCCCGTTCGGACCGCTGGGACAGAAGGTTGTGTCCGCGCTGACCAGCGGCGACGTCCCGGACGTGGTGTCCTACGACGCAGCCGATCTGACCATCGTTCCGCAGAATGCGTGGAACGACAAGCTGATGGACCTCAGCGACATCGTGGAAAAGTACAAGGCGGAATACTCGCCGACGGTGAACCTGGACGCGCAATACTTCAACAACGTGACGAAGCGTCGCGGCTACTACATCGCGGTTTACAAGACCGCCTGCGTGCCGTTCCACATCTGGGGCGACATGGTGAAGCAAGCCGGCTACAACATGTCGGACGTGCCGAAGACCTGGGACGCGTTCTGGGACTTCTTCAAGCCGATGCAGACGGCGTTACGTGCCAAGGGCAATCGCGGCATCTACTCGCTCGGCCTGCAGATCACCAGCACGGGCCCGGCGGACGGCAACAACCTGTTCTATGCCTTTGTGCTGGCCAACGGCGGCCGGAACCTGGTCACACCCGACGGCACGGCGCATTTCGACGATCCGCGGGTGAAGGAGGCGGTGATCAAGTCGATCGAGTACACGACAACCGCCTACAAGCAGGGCTTTGTGCCGCCGGGCGCGCTGAGCTGGAACGACGCCGACGATAACAACGCATTCCACGCCAAGCAGATCCTGATCGATTTCGACGGCACCATCTCCACCGAAGTGGCGCTGTTCCACGACAAGACGGCGTACTACGACGACATGGTGACGATGGGCCTGCCGCTCGGCAATGACGGCCAGGTCGTGCCGGCAGGGCTTGGTGCCGGCGGCTGCTTCATGGCCAAGGGAGCAAAGAACGTCGTGGCCGGCAAGCAGTTCATCTCCTACATCTGCCAGCCAAAAGTGGCGAACGCATACCTGAAGCAAGGTCTCGGTCGCTGGCTGCCGGCAATGCCGTCGATCGTCAAGAATGACCCGTTCTGGCTGGATCCGAAGGACCCGCACCGTCCGCCCTATGTGCGGGAGGGCTTGCTCAGCCCGACGATCGCCAGCTTCTACGCGTTCAATCCGGGCATTGCGGTGGCGAACGCGCAGCAGGTCTGGGGCCAGGCGCAGGCGAGCGTAATCCGCAACGGAATGACACCGCAGGATGCCGCGGCGAAAGCCTTCCAACAGGTCGAAACGATCCTGGGGAACTATAAGATCGTGCAGAGCTGACCAAACGCCGGCCGCCGATCAAGAGATAAGCTTCCCCCCTCCCCTTGAGGGAGGGGGTCAGGGGGAGGGGTGGGTACATCCACAGGCCTGCGGCTGTACGCACCCCCCCTAGCCCCCTCCCACAAGGGGAGGGGGGATTTTGCTTTGCTTTGCTTCACTCCCTTCTATATCATCAGGAACGCAATGCTCGCCGCGGCCATCACGGCGGTGCCAAGCCACCCCATCACTCGCATTGAACGCGACAAGACGAACCGCCCCATGATCCCGGGGTTGGTGGCGATCATCAGCATCGTCGCCATCAGCGGTGCCGCGAGCAATCCGTTCAGCACCGCGCTCCAGTACAGCGCCTTGATCGGATCTATGCCGGTGAAGTTCAGCGCAACGCCTGCCAGCGTCGCGACGGCAATCGTGCCATAGAACGCACGCGCGTCGCGCAGCTTGTGGTCAAGCCCTTCGACCCAGTCGAACACCTCGCACACCGCGTACGCGGCGGAGCCGGCCAGCACGGGCACCGCCAGAAGACCGGTTCCCAGGATACCCACAGCGAACACCGCAAAGGCGAATTCGCCGGCGATGGGACGCAGCGCCAGCGCGGCCTGACCGGACGTTTGAATGTCGGTGATTCCTTGCACGTGCAGCGTCGCCGCCGCGGCAAAAATAATGAACAGCGAAATGAGATTGGAATAGCCCATGCCGACCCAGGTATCCGTGCGGATGCGGCGAAGCTCGGGCCCCGCCTCGGCGGGCGCGACATACAGTGGTTTCACGGTGCGTCGAAGCTGTTCTTCCACTTCCTCGGCAGCCTGCCAGAAAAACAGATACGGACTGATGGTGGTGCCGAGCACGGCAACCAGCGCCTCGGCCTGCCCGGAGCCAAAGGTTAGCGTTGGCAGCACCGTATCATGCACTGCTTCCAGCCACGGTACGTGCACCGCGAACACCACGGCCACGTATGAGAACAGCGATACGGTCAGCCATTTCAGTACGTCGGCGTAACGCCGATAACTGAGGAAGACCTCCAGCAGCACGCACAGCACGCCAAACCCAATGGTGTAAATGGCGACCGGACCGCCGGTCAGCAACACCAGCGCCTGTGCCATCGCGCCAAGGTCCGCGCCGAGATTGGCGACATTTGCAACCAGCAGAGTCGTTACGACGCCGCGCAACAACCACCGAGGGTAGTGTTGGCGCAAGTTCCGCGCGATGCCCGCACCCGTCACGCTGCCGATCTCGGCGGCCACCTGCTGGATCACGGCCATCAACGGATAGCTGAACAGCATCACCCAGCCGAGGCCGTAGCCGAATTGCGCACCAACCTGGCTGTACGTAGCGATGCCGCTGGGATCGTCATCGGCCGCGCCGGTGATCAAACCCGGACCGAGCGTCTGCAACAGACTACGCGGCGGAACGTAGCCCGGTTCAGGTGGCAGATCGACAGAGAGGGACATCGGGACGCTATGTTGCGGGGACGGCCGGAACGAGCCGAACCTGATACAATATTGGGGCGAGTCGAATTTCGAGCAACAGGTGGTGTTTGGAAAAAAAGTGGGTGCGCCGCCTATGCGACGCACCCAGCAGTTTAAGGCTTGGAGAGAGTAATTCGGGCGGGGGTCGTATCGGCCCGAATTGGTTACAGCTTGGTTTCACCGGGGCAAAATCCCGAAAAAAGTCGCCAAATTGATACGGCTCTTTCATCGGGCGCCCGGGACGGTGTCATTGCGAGTTGCCTACCGACCGGCGGCCGACCCGCCCTGGATGAAACTGCGCCATTCTGTCATTGCGAGGCCGCTTGGCCGAAGCAATCTCCCCCGGGAGATTGCTTCGGCCAAGCGGCCTCGCAATGACAGGGGGCCAGGCGCCACCCCCACGTCATGCCGACGAGCGCCCGGCAGATCCCGTTGCGCGGCTGTCGTTGCTAACTTCCATCATGCGCCGGCCCGGCCATGGGCAGGAAGCCGTGCGCCTACTTGTTCTCGTCGGCCGCCACGCGCATGCGGACAATCCGGTCCGGGTCCGTTACGGTCCCGCTGCCGCCCGCGCCGCGCTTGATCTGATCGACGAACTCCATCCCCTGCACGACCTGACCCCAGATCGTGTACTGCCCATCCAGATGCGGCGCCGGCGCAAACATGATGTAAAACTGGCTGTTCCCGCTGTTCGGATCGCTGGACCGCGCCATGCCGCATGTGCCACGCAGGAAATGCCGCTTGTTGGTGAACTCCGCGGGCAGATCGGGCAGCGGAGAGCCTCCCGTACCGGTGCCCGTAGGATCGCCGCCCTGCGCCATGAAGCCTTCGATCACGCGGTGGAATGGCGTGTTGTCGTAGAAACCTTCGTCCGACAGCGTCTTGATCCGCTCCACCGTCTTCGGCGCCAGATCGGGAAACAGCTCGATCACCACACGACCATATTTCAGGTCCATGTAGATCGTGTTGTTGGGATCCAGCTTCGGCTGGGCGTCGGCATTGTCGCTCATCATGGTCCCCCAGGTCAGGGTTGCAATCGCGCCCAGGGACGGCAGAGCAGCGATCAGGGTACGTCGGTGCAAGCTAGCTTTCATGTCAGTCCTTGGTGAACGTGGCAGAATGGATGCGGTTCAGCCGCGGATGCGCGCCATGACACGCTCCAGCGTCAGCGCCGGCACGAACGTCGAAATGTCCCCGCCCAGCATCGCGACTTCTTTTACCAGGCGGGACGCAATGAACTGGTGGCGCTCGCTCGCCATCAGGAACACGGTCTCGATGTCCGGTGCCATGCGATAGTTCATGCCGGTCATCTGAAGCTCGTAGTCGAAATCGGAGACCGCGCGCAAGCCGCGCACGATCATGCAGGCGCCGAGTTCGCGAGCGAAATGGATCAGCAGGCCTTGGAACGGCCGCACCTCGATCTGCACGCCGTTCGGCTTGATGGTGTTGGCAATTTCGGATTTCACCATGTCCACGCGCTCTTCCAGCGAGAACATCGGCCCCTTGCCGGTGTTGATCGCCACCCCGACCACCAGCTTGTCCATCAGGCGCGCGGCGCGGCCGATCACGTCGAGGTGACCGTTGGTGATCGGATCGAAAGTGCCGGGATACAGCCCGACGCGGAGGTTCTTCACAGGTTCAACCCTCGTTGGCGTCTTCCGGCGCGGCGCCGTTGTCCGGGCCGCCGTTGTCGTCGCTGTCGGCTTCGATCACCGGGAAGACGCTGGTGACATGTTCGTCCGCGTTGACGCGGAACAGCGTCACGCCCATCGCCTGGCGGCCGGTGATGCGGATTTGGTCGCCCGGCACGCGGATCAGCCGCCCCGCGTCGGTCACCATCATCACGTCATCGCCTTGGCGCACCGGGAAGGTCGCGACCACTGCCCTGCCATTACGCGGTGCCAATGTGATGTTGGCAATCCCCTGCCCGCCCCGGCCTGTCGTGCGGTATTCGTAGGCCGAGGTGCGCTTGCCGAAGCCCATGTCGGTGACGGCGAGCAGGAATTCTTCCGCCGCTTCGAGCTCCGCGATCCGTTCGGGTGATAGCGCGACATCGCCCACGGGTTCGTCGATATCGGGCACCGGTGTCGGCTCTTCCTCGGCGCCGTTGCCGTTGCCGCGCCGCTTCATGTTAGCCGACTTGATGTAGGCCTCGCGCTCCTCGATCGACGCTTCGACATGACGCAGCACGGACAGGCTGATCATTTCATCCTTGCCGAGCAACCTGATGCCGCGCACGCCGGATGAATCGCGGCCGGCGAACACACGCACCGTCTCGTCGGACAACTGGAAGCGGATGCAGCGGCCTTTACGCGTGGCAAGCAGAACGTCATCGCCCTCGCGGCACGTCGCGACGCCGATCAGGTGATCGCCCTCGTCCAGCTTCATCGCGATCAGGCCGGTCGATCGGACGTTGCGGAAATCCGACAGCCGGTTGCGGCGCACGTTGCCCGACGCCGTGGCGAACACGAGGTGCAGCGAATCCCACAGCGTTTCATCCTGCGGCAGCGGCAACACGGTGGTGATGGTGTCGCCGCCGAGCTCGGGCAGCAGGTTGACGAGTGCCCTGCCCCGCCCGATCGGGCCGCCTTCCGGCAGCTTCCACACCTTCTCGCGGAACACCTTGCCGCCGGACGAGAAGAACAGCACCCACTGATGCGTATGGCCATGGAAGCTGCGCGTCACGATGTCGTCGCCACGCGTGGAGGCACCGCTGCGGCCGCGGCCGCCACGGTTTTGCGCGCGGAACGTTTCCAGCGGCGTGCGCTTGATGAAACCGTCGCGCGTGATGGTAACGACCATCTGGCCCGGCTCGATCAGCGCTTCGTCTTCCTGGTCGGCGACCGCCTCGATGATGTCGGTCATGCGCGGCGAATCGAGCGCGGCGCGCGCCTTGGTCAGCTCCTCGCGCATCACTTCCATGCGGCGCACGTGCGAGCCAAGAATATCCAGCAGTTCGCGGATCTGTCCGGCGATTTCTTCCAGGTCGGCGTGGATTTTCTCACGCTCCAGCCCGGTCAGCCGTTGCAGCCGGATATCCAGAATGCCCCGCGCTTGTTCTTCCGTCAGACGCACGGTGTTTTCCGGCGTGACCACGTTGCCGGGTTCATCGATCAGCGCGAGCAGCGGCACCACGTCGGCGGCCGGCCACTCGCGCCCCATCAGCGCGGCGCGCGCCGAGGCGGCGTCGGGGCTGGCACGAATCAGCCGGATCACCTCGTCGATGTCGGCGATCGCGATCGCCAGGCCGACCAGGTTGTGCGCACGCTCCCGCGCCTTCGCCAACTGGAAGCGCGAGCGGCGCAGGATCACGTCCTCGCGGAAGCGGATGAAGCACTGCAGTGCGTCCTTCAGCCCCAACTGCCGCGGCTGGCCGTTGTCCAGCGCCAGCATGTTGATCCCGAACGTCACCTGCAACTGGGTGAAACGATAAAGCTGGTTCAGCACCACGTCGGGCGTGGCGTCGCGGCGCAGCTCGATGACGATACGCATGCCGCTGCGGTCGCTTTCGTCGCGCACCGCGGTGATGCCCTCGACCTGCTTTTCGCGCACCAGTTCGCCGATGCGTTCCAGCAACGTCTTCTTGTTCACCTGATAGGGGATCTCGATGAAGATGATGGCCTGGCGATCACGCGCCATCTCCTCAATTTCGTGGCGCGCGCGGATGATGATGGTATCGCGGCCGCTTTCGTAAGCGGAGCGGATGCCGGAGCGGCCGATGATGGTGCCGCCGGTGGGGAAATCCGGGCCGGGGACGATGCGCATCAGCTCGTCGAGCGTGGCGTCCGGGTTGGCGACCAGCTCCAGCGTGGCGTCGATGATCTCGGTCGGGTTGTGCGGCGGAATGTTGGTCGCCATGCCGACGGCGATGCCATTGCCACCGTTGATCAGCAGGTTGGGAAAACTCGCCGGCAATACGACCGGCTCGTGCTCCTGCTCGTCATAGTTCGGCTGGAACTCGACGGTGTCCTGGTCGATGTCGGTGAGCAGCAGCGAGGCGGCGCGGGCGAGGCGCACCTCGGTGTAGCGCATGTGCGCCGGGTTATCGCCGTCCACCGAGCCGAAATTGCCCTGCCCGTCGATCAATGGCACGCGCAGGGAGAACGGCTGCGCCATGCGCACCATGGCGTCGTAGATCGCCGCGTCGCCGTGCGGATGGAACTTGCCCATCACGTCGCCGACCACGCGGGCGGATTTGCGATACGGCTTGTCGGAGGTGTAGCCGCCATCCTGCATGCCGTAGAGGATGCGGCGGTGCACCGGCTTCAGCCCGTCGCGCGCATCCGGCAGCGCGCGCGAGACGATCACGCTCATGGCGTAGTCGAGGTAGGAGCGGCGCATCTCCTCCTCGATGGTCACGGGCTGGGTATCGCGGGGCGGGCCTGGTGGCGGGGCCGCCGGGTCTTCGGGGGGCGTGTCGCTCAAGCGGAACTCTGGTTCGGGTTGATCGCGACGGGGGCGGCCGGGAGGGCCGCGTCGCTGCGGTGCATCATCCGGCAGTAGATAGGGGGATTCGAGGGGGAAAGCGAGGGGCTGACGGGCGGATTCGTGCTACGCCTGGGGCGCGGAAGGTGGTGTCATGGACACGGGCGTATCGATCGCGGCCGTGAATTTGCGGCTCTCTGTGTCATTGCGAGCTGCCACCCGCCGGCGGCGGCCGACCCGCACTGGATCAAACGGCGTCGGCGGCTTGACGCAGGTTCCCCCCTCCCCTTGAGGGAGGGGTTGGGGGAGGGGTGCGTACATCCGCGGTCAGTGGATGAACGCACCCCTCCCCCTGACCCCCTCCCTCAAGGGGAGGGGGGAACCTTAGTTTCTTGTTTCTTGTTAGGCCGCCTGTCCGCAACAGCATCATTCCGCCGCGTCCACCGCCGCCTTGTTCTCCACCAGCGCCATCACATCCTCCAGCCGGTCCGCCTCGGCCGCCGGCTTGTCGGTGCGGATGCGCGCGATGCGCGGAAACCGCAGCGCCACGCCCGATTTGTGCCGCGCGGAAAGCTGCGCCGCGTCGAACGCGACCTCCAGCACCATCGTCTTCTCCACCTCCCGTACCGGCCCGAACCGCGCGACCGTATGGTTACGGATCCAGCGATCGAGGAACGCCAGCTCCTGGTCGGTGAAGCCGAAATACGCCTTGCCGACCGGCACCAGCTCGTCGCCGCGCCAGACGCCGAACGTGTAGTCGGAGTAGAAGCTGCTGCGCTTGCCGTGGCCGCGCTGGGCGTACATCAGCACCGTGTCGATGGTCAGCGGGTCGCGCTTCCATTTCCACCACAGGCCCTTCACCCGGCCCGCGACATACGGTGTGTCGGCGCGCTTCAGCATCAGGCCCTCGATGGAAGCGGCACGCGCGCCGTCGCGCAACACCATCAGTTCCTCCAGCGAGCCGAAGCGGATCAGTTCGGACAGGTCCATCCGCGCCGGACGAACCCGCGCATACCAATCCTCCAGACGCGCGCGCCGCACATCGAACGGCTCCGGGCGTACGTCCTTCGCGCCGTCGAACAACATGTCGTAAAGCCGGATGCCGACGGGGAAGTCCTGCATCATGCGCGCTGTGACGCCCTTGCGGTTCAGCCGCTGCTGCAGGTCGGCGAATGGCGCGACACGGCCCTCGCGTATCACCAGCAGCTCGCCGTCCAGAACAGCGTGGAAGTCCATCGCCTCGACGATTTCGGGAAACGCGCCGGAGATGTCCTCGGCGCCACGCGAATAAAGCCGGCAGCCGCCGGCAGTGGAAACAAGCTGTACGCGGATGCCATCCCATTTCCACTCGGCGCGCCAGTCCTCCGGCTTCAGTGCCGCGATGTCGCCCTCCTCCAAGGGATGCGCAAGCATCGGCGGTCGGAAGACCGGCTGGTCCGCCGGATCGGGACGTGGCGCGCGGCCCTCCAGCCAGGCAAACAATGGCAGGTACGGCGGCGCGAGGCCGTGCCACACCTCCTCGACCTCGTCGGGATCGACACCGCCCAGTTCGGCCAGTGCGATCTTCGCCAGCCGCGCGGAAGCGCCCACACGCAGGCCGCCAGTGATCAACTTCAGCAGTGCAAGGCGTGTCGATGCATCCGACGCATCGAGCCAGCCGGCGACCAGGCCGGGCAGCGCGGATTTCGTAGCGGCCTCCAGCACCTCAACCACCTCCGTCAGGTGCGGCGGCGCGGCATTGGTTGGCGCGGCGGGCCACATCAGCGCAACGGTTTCCGCCAGGTCGCCGACGTAGTCGTACGACCAGCCAAACAACACAGGATCGGTCCGGGCAGCGGCGAGCTCGCGGATCAGTCCGGGCTTGGCTGCGGTGAACGCCAACTCGCCCGTGATGGCGGCCAGCCCGATGCCCCGATCGGGATCCGGCTGGGTCGCAAAATAGCGCCGCAGCAGCGCGATCTTGGCGTTGCGTGCGGGGGTGAATACCAGGCGTTCCAGCAATTCGGCAAAGACGATCATGCTGTGAATTTGGGCGGATCGCTTGCGTGACGCCAGTACCGACTATTGATGGTGGTCGTGTCCTGCTGCCTGACCAATCAGGGCGTTCCGCCGCAAGTTTACGAGATACGTCAGCAACAAGCCCATACAGGGGTCACTGAGCCCACGCGTGCGGTAAGGAAAAACTGGACAGCCGCTCCTTGCCCAGAAGGAACACCCGCGCGCCACGTGGGAATAGCCGCATGATCGCGGCATCGCGCACGTCAAGGCCGCCGGTACAGGCACCGAACGCCGGCAGAATGATCCGCCGCGCATCCGCAATAAAGCACGGTCTCGAGATTGCACCGCCGCGCGCGGGAATCGCCACCTTCGGATGGAAATGGCCGCTGATCTCGCCCGCCGCGGCGCTTGTGGTCGCGCAGTGGCAGAACACCAAAGGCGGGGCCGGCAAGGTTTCCACCCATTGGCCCCCAACGCCCTCGGGTGGCGTCGGATCATGATTACCCTGCACCCACACGAAACTGTGCGCTTCGGTCATTGCGTTGAGCCGTGTCAGTTCCGCTGACGGCAGGCGCCGTGCCCCATGCACATCGTGGAAGAAACCGCCCAGCGCCACGACAATGCGCGGTCGGTATCGCCGCAGCAGCAGTGCCAGCCGGTCGAGTGTCGCACGTGTGTCCCATGGTGGCAGCAGCATCCCCTTGCGTGCGAAGGACGACCCCTTTTCCAGGTGAAGATCGGACACCACGAGCATGCCGGTTGCCGGCCACACCAGCGCACCGGCGGGATCGAGCATCAATCGTTCGCCGGCAAGATGAATCGGAGCCGCGGCCATCAGGTTCGCACCATAGGTCTCCCACTCCCCATGCGGGAGAGGGGAAACTGCGCCCTTCAGCCGGTCTGCATCCGTCATGTACGGCGCCGAGCCCCTTGCGCGAGCCCTGTCCGCTGCTACGTCGAGATTGCACGTACCGCCGCATCGCCAGGATTCTGGTTGACCTGAACTTCAATTGCTCGCGTCGGATTACCAGCGGGCAGCACAATCGGAGGAGCCCATGAACCAGGCAACAAAAGGCGCGCGGCGAAAAACCGCGGCGACGAGCGTATCGGGTCAATGCCTGTGCGGCAGGGTACGATTGGAGTTTGACTACCCCGCATTCTGGGCATGGCACGACCACTCCCGGGCAACCCAGCATGCACACGGCGCCGCCTATGCGACCTATGTCGGCGTATGGCGAAGCCGCTTTCGTATCACTCTCGGCGCCAACCGCATCGTCCGCTTCGAGGACAAGCCACACGGCAGCACGCGCAGCTTTTGTGCAACCTGCGGCACGACCCTTCTGTATGAGCGTTCGCGTTCGCGCCGGATGGTGAACCTCCCACGTGCATTGTTCGAGGGCCGCACCGGGCGAGAGCCGCGCTACCACATCGCGCTCGAAGAGTCTCCGGAATGGGCTTACCGGGGCGAAGCACTTGGTCCGTTGAAAAATTTCCCGGGCGTCGTCTGGGCGCGGCCGCGGAAGCGGCGACGCACCGCCCCGGCGAACCGCACCTGACGGTGCGCACTGCATGCCGCATCCGCCAAGCCTTGCGCCACGCGGCCCCAGTCGTCAGCTTCTGCCCCGCCAAAGCAGGATTGCTCGCCATGAAGCCGATGACCGACAAGCATTTCGCGACCTTGCGGCGGCACATGGTCGAGGTCGTCGCCATCCATACCGACCTCATGGAAGACGAGCTCGGCAAGCCCGCTTTGAATCCGCCCGTATTGACCGCCATGCTGCAGGTGCCACGTCACCTGTTCGTCCCGGAGCAACTCGCCCCCATCGCATACGACGACCGGCCGCTGCCCATCGGATTTCAGAAGACCATTTCGCAGCCGTTGATGTGTGCCCTGATGACGGATCTCCTCGCTCTCGAGGCGCACGATGTGGTTCTCGAGGTCGGCACCGGGCTTGGCTATCAAACAGCCATTCTGGCAGAGCTTGCCACCAGAATCTGGAGCGTCGAGATTGTTGAAGAATTGGCTGAGAGTGCACGCGCCCGCCTGGCGGACCTTGACTACAGCAATGTCGAGATTCGCGTCGGCGATGGGTCGCGCGGATGGCAAGAGCACGCGCCGTACGACAAAATCATCGTCGCCGCGGCCCACGAGGCGGTCCCACGAGCCCTGCTGGAGCAACTCAGGCCCGGCGGACGTCTGGTCATGCCCCTGGGGCCGGACGATGCACAGGAACTTACGTTGGTCAGCAAGGACGCAGCCGGAAACCTGCACCAGCAAGAAATCATGCCAGTGCGATTCACCCGGCTGGAGACCGTCCTCTAAGCACGATCCCGTCCCAGCCCTTATCCCTTCGGCAACGCCGCCAGGCCCCGATCCAGCGTATCGACCAGCCGATCGCATTCCGCGCGGGTGATCACCAGCGGCGGCGACAGCGTGATGATATTGCTGAACCGCCGGCCGCCACCGCCGCGTCCCACGATCACCCCATTGTCGCGGCAGAAATCAACCACTGCGCCCACCACCGACGCATCTGCCGGTGATTTGCTGGCCCGATCCGTCACCAGCTCGATCGCCTGCAGCAGCCCCTTGCCGCGCACCTCGCCCACGATCGGATGCCGCAGCAGCGTGCGCAGCCCATCCAGCAGATACGCGCCCATTTCCGCTGCTCGGTCGGCCAGCTTCTCCGCCTGCAGGATCTCGATATTGCGCAGCGCCACGGCCGCGGCGACCGGGTGGCCGCCATAGGTGTTCACCTGCATGACCTGGCGGTTTTCCGCGGCATCGCCGTAGAAGCTCTGGAACACCCGGTTCTTCACCGCGGTCGCGGCAATCGGCATGTACGCGCTGGAGATGCCCTTTGCCAAGGCGATGATGTCCGGTGAAACGCCGTAGTGCTGATGGGCGAACATCTTCCCCGTGCGGCCGAATCCGTTGATCACCTCATCGACGTGCAGCAGGATTCCGTAACGCCGGCAGACTGCCTCCACTTCCTTCAGGTATTCGTCAGGCGGTACCGCGACGCCGATCCCGCTCATGATCGGCTCGATAATCACCTCCGCGATGGTGTCCGGATTCTCGCCCTGGATCGTGCTCTCCATGTTCTTCACGCACGCCAGCCCGCAGCTCGGATAGCTGAGGCCGAACGGGCAGCGGTAGCAGTACGGCGGCGCAACGTGCAGGAAATCACCAGAAAATGGCTCGAACTTTGCCTTCCGATCACCCATCCCGCCGGCGTCGAGCGTCGCCATCGTCGTGCCATGATAAGCGTAGTAGCGGCTGATTGTCTTATAACGGAACTCGCCGGGGTGCTCGTGCTTCTGGTATTGGCGCGCGATCTTGAACCCGGCTTCGTTCGCCTCCGACCCCGAATTCACAAAGTAGATGTGGTAGTCGCCGCCCAGCAGCCCGTTGATCTTCTCTGCCAGTCCCGCCGCCGGCACGTTCATCTGCGTATGCGGGAAATAGGCAAGCTGCTGCATCTGGTCAGCGGCGACTTCGGCGAGCTCGCCCCGGCCATAACCGATATTGACACACCACAGCCCCGCCATCCCATCCAGGTACGCCGTGCCGTCGGCGTCGTAGATCGTCGATCCGTGCGCGCCGGTGACGACCATCTGCTTGCCCTCCAGCACCTTGTGCTGGACGATCGGGTGCAGGACGTTCTGCAAATCCTGCCGCACGACAGCAGCGCGGAGTTCCGGATCGGGAGCGTTGGTGATCGACATGGCTGCCTCTTGCGGTTGGCTCGCCCTGCGGCGAGGTCGCAAGACCTTACACCATGATGCGAGCCGATCCCAAACCCAGGATCATTAGCGGATTGCGCTAACGCGGCGTGTGTTCTGCAAAGAACGCCATCACGCGGGCTCGCGCAGTTTCCAAAGCCGCGCCGGTCTTCCATTCCGGCATGAACTCGCAGTTCGGCAGCAGCTTCGAAAGTTCCTCGGCGATCGGGTACGGATGCGCCTCGTCATTTCCCGCCAGCACCAGGCACGGAGTCTGCACGGTCGAGACGAACGCGCGGTCCGCGCAATACACGAAGCCGCGGCCGTACAGGTTGTTGGAGAACGCATCCAGCACCGCCGGCGTCACCTCCGGATGATCCGTCAGCGTCTCAGCCCATTCGTTGAACCGAGGCGACCGCGCCGTCACCGGCGAACCCACGCGCCCGATCGGTTGCGCCAGCACCGCGCACGCCACGCGCTGAGGCTGCGCCTTCAAGAGGTTCAGGATGAACGACCCGCCGATGCACTGCCCGTACAGATGGCATTTCTCGATGCCGAGATGATCGAGCACGGCGATATGGTCGGCAGTATAGGAATCCCACCCGTCCTGCGCAGTGACCGGTGCGTGCGACCGCCCGCCGGCATTGCGCTGGTCCATCGCGATCACGCGGTACTTTGTGGCGAATTCGGTCGTCGGGTTCATCGGCGCCATCGGCTTGCCCCAGACGGCGATCGTCGAGGCCAGGCCGGCGGGCGCAAACGTCAGAATCGGAAACCCACTGCCGTACTCTTCATGATAGATGTGGGCGCCGTGATGTTCGATGCCTGGCATGGTGCTTCTCCTTTACAACTTTGCAACGCCGGCGCGGGCGCAGTCCTCGTCCTGCTGCGCAGTGCCGCCGCCCACACCGCAGGCACCTTCGACAACGCCGTCGCGCAAGATCGGCACCGCGCCCTGGCCCATGATCATGTGCCCGCCCTCGGCGGCAGCGATGCCCGCCGGCGTTGGATGGTGCGCGCGTTCGGACAATTCGCCGCTGGGACGGCCGAACGCAGCAGAGGCGACGGCCTTGCCCTGGCTGCCATAAGCGCTCGCCCAGATCGCGTTGTCCATGCGCTGGAACGCCACCGGCCTGCCGCCAGCGTCGCACACCGCGACGCTGACGCGGATGTTAAGTTCCTTCGCCTTCGCGATCGCGCGCTCGGCAATGCGATTGGCTTCTTCCAGTGTCAGGGCCATGTTGTTCTCCGTCTTCTCACCCGTCGTGACCGGGCTTGCCCCGGCCATGACAAGTAACATTCAGTTCCGGTGGTTCGCGCGATAGTACGGATTGCGCAGCACGCGACCCGGCAGAGCGCCGCTGTGTTTGCCGTCCTCCATCAGCACATGGCCGTTGACGATGGTCATGCGGATGCCCTCGGCTGGCTCCTTGATGCGCATCGCGCCGGTGGGGAAATCGTGCACCACCTCGTGCGGCAGCGGACGCACTGTGTCCGGGTCGAACACCACGACATCCGCTACCATGCCTGGCTGCAGCAGTCCGCGATCGTGCAGCCCGAAGATCGACGCCGACTCGAAGGTCAGCCGCCGCACGGCGTTTTCCAGCGACATGATCCGCTTCTCACGTACCCATTCGGCGAGCAATCGCGTGCTGAAGCCGAAGCCGCTCTGGAACTGGACATGCGCGCCGCCGTCCGACAGGCCGATGATCGCGTGCGGATAGTTCAGGATCTGCGCCACGGCGTCGTCATCGACGTTATTCTCGCCGTGCAGGAACGCGGTATCGAGATCTTCCTCCACCACCAGGTCGAGGAATGCGTCGATCACGCCCTTGCCTTGCAGTTTGGCGATCTCGCCGACGGTCTTGCCTTCCAGCGCCTTGTTCTTCGGCAGCGCCGCGTGCTGCACGGTCATGTAGTCCCACCAGGTGCGGCAGATGCCCGGCGGCATCTTATCGACCTTGAACTCCACTGCCTCGGCATGCAGTTTCTTACGAATTTCCGGATCGCTGTAGGCGCGCAGCTTGTCTTCGTGCGACGCCAGCAGGATTGGATGCCAGGTCGGCAGGCCACGGAAGGTCTGCGTGTTGCGCATGGTGAAGAAATCGGTGATGCGGTTCGGTGTGCAGGTCGGATACGCGCGGATCCCTCGAGCAAACGCCGCATCGACCTTGGCCATTTGCTCCTTCCACTCATTGGGCCGGCGCATCGACTGGTTCAGGTTGTTATAGACCACCGGGCGGCCGGTTGCCTCCGACAGGCGGCTCATCAGGTCGTTCTTCATTTCCGCGCCGTTGCCGCCGCCGCTCTGGATGATGCCGGTACCGAGCTCGCGCAGCACGTCGCCCAGGGCGAACAGCTCTTTCTCTTCCGCCCATAGCGCGGGAACGTGGACGCCCTGCGGATCGTAGTGGCCCTGGTTGCGCGAGACCGACAGGCCAAGCGCGCCGGCTTTCATGCCCTCGCGCACCACGTCCTGCATCGCCTTGATCTCGGTGTCGGTCGCCGCGCGCTTCTGGCACTCGTCGCCCATGATGTAATAACGCACCGCGCTGTGGCCGATCAGGTTGCCGACGTTCACACCGAGGTTGCGATCGAGTTGTTCGATGTATTGCGGCACGGTCTCCCAGCCGAACTCGACGGTGCGAAGCACTTCCATCGGAATGGCTTCGACGTAGGACAGGAATTCGGCGAGGCGTTCGGATTTGCCCGGGCGCACCGGTGCAAGCGACAAGGAACAATTGCCGAAGATGACAGTGGTGGCGCCGTGATCGCACGAGTACGAACACAGCGGGTCCCAGGTCACCTGCGCGTCATAATGGCAGTGGTTGTCGATGAAACCAGGCGCGACGACGGCTCCGCCGGCATCGACGACGCGGGTTGCGGGGCCGCTGAGTTTGCCGATCTCGGCGATGCGGCCGTCCTTGATGCCGAGGTCGCCGCGGTAAGCCGGCATGCCCGAGCCATCGACGATGCGGCCATTACGGACCAACAGATCGTACGTCATCGAACTCCCCCCTTGCTGGCGTTGATCGCTACTTCTGCCGGGGACGGTAGCGCGAGGTTGGGGCGGCGCATACCCTGGCCGGGCTCTCTGGCCGGGCTCTCTGGCCGGGCTCACTGTCATTGCGAGGCCGCTTGGCCGAAGCAATCTCCGGGGGGATTGCTTCGGCCAAGCGGCCTCGCAATGACAGCAGGCTGCGGCCTCGCAATGACAGATAACTACACCACGCCGATCTTCCTTAACCCCGCGATGCGTTCGTTGCTGTAGCCGATCTCCCGCAGCACGTCGTCCGTATCCGCGCCGCACGCCACAGCGGCCCGGCGCGGCATGTCATCGCCAGGAAGGCGAAACGCCGGCGGCACCATACGGAAATCCGGCCGCGTCGGATGTGTGTAGGACCACACACGATCTTCGTCGCGCACGTAATCGGATGTGAGCGCGCCGCGCAGATCATGCACCGGCGCCGCCGGCACCGCGCCGGCGAAATGCGCAAGCCACGCTTCGGTCGTCCGTGTCATCAGCGCTTCGTCCAGCCTCCGTGTGACGTCCGCACGGTTTGCCAGACGCGCGGCGTAGGTGGCGAAGCGCGGATCGTCGCCCCATTCCGGGCGGCCGATCTTCTCGCACAGCACCGGCCAGAATTTCTGCTTGTTGCACATGATGAAGATCCAGCCGTCGGCGGTGCGGTACAACTGGCTGGGAGTCAGCGACGGATGCGCCCCGCGTGGTTCGCGCCCCTGCGCGTGCCCTTCGTTCAGGAACCACGTCGCGAGATAAGCCAGGTTGGAAATCGCCGTGTCGAACAAGCTGACATCGACATCGCGCCCCACGCCGCTTTCGCGCGCCGAGAGGATGCCGCCCAGCAGCGTCGTCGCCGCATAGACACCCGCCATCAGGTCGATCATCGACAGGCCAAAGCGGGCCGGGGGCGTGTCCGGCTCGCCCGTCAGCGACAAATAGCCAGCCTCCGCCTGCATCAGATAGTCGTAGCCCGGCCAGGCCGCGCGGCTGCCGGTGCGGCCGTACGCCGACAGATGCGCGCAGACGATGCGCGGATTGGCTGCCTTCAACGCGTCATATGTCACGCCCAGCCGCGCCGGCTGATCGCCGCGCAGATTGTCCAGCACGCCGTCGGCACCGCGCACCAGGTCGTGCCACACCTCCTGCGCACCAGGCGCGCGCAGGTCCAGCGTGATCGATCGCTTATTACGGTTGAACGACTGGAAGAAATGGCTGTCGCCGTCGCCCAGAAAATACGGCCCGATGCCGCGTGACACGTCGCCGCCTTCGCGCGGATTCTCGATCTTGATAACTTCGGCGCCCATGTCCGCCAACTGCATGGAACCGAACGGTCCCGCGCCGTATTGCTCCACCGCGAGAATGCGCAATCCCTCCAGCATCACACGGGATTCCGCTGTACAAGCTGGCGCGCGATGATGATGCGCTGCAGCTCGTTAGTGCCTTCGCCGATCACCAGCAGCGGCGCGTCGCGATACAGCCGTTCCACCGGGAACTCCTTCGAATAGCCGTAACCGCCGTGCACGCGCATCGCCTCGGTCGCATTTTCCAACGCGGTTTCCGTGGCGAACAGCTTGGCCATGCCGGCCTCCATGTCGCAGCGCTGGCCGGTGTCGTAGAGTTCGGCGGCGCGTTTCACCAGCAGGCGCGAGGCCTCCGTGCGGGTCGCCATGTCCGCCAGCTTCAACTGGATCGCCTGGTGCTGCGCGATCGGCACGCCGAACGTCTTGCGCAACTGCGCGTAACGCAGCGACTCATCCAGCGCCGCCTGCGCAATCCCGACGCCGCGCGCCGCGACATTGATGCGGCCGAGTTCCAGTCCGGACAACGCATGTTGCAGCCCGCGCCCTTCCACGCCGCCGATCAGCCGCTCCGCCGGCACGCGGTAGTCGTCGAACACGAGCTCCGCGCTGTCGATGCCCTTGTATCCGAGCTTCTCCAGCTTGCGGCCGACCGTGAAGCCGGGGCCTTTCTCGGCCAGCAACATGCTCATGCCGCGATGGCGCGGCTGCGCGTGCAGATCGGTCTTCACCAGCAGAGCGAAACACGAACCGTAGATGCCGTTGCTGATCCAGGTCTTGGTGCCGTTCACCACGTAGTGGTCGCCGTCGCGCCGCGCGGTGACGCGGATCGCCTGCAGATCCGTGCCGCAATCGGGCTCGGTCAGCGCGAGGCCGCCGCGCAGCTCGCCGGACGCGAAACGCGGCAGGAACTCGCGCTTCTGCGATTCCGTGCCGTTGCGTTCGACGATCGCCGACATGATCAGGTGCGAATTGAAGATGCCGGTCAGCGACATCCACACCCGAGCGATGCGCTCCACAATCTCCGCGTACGTCGCGCAGGGCAGCCCCAGCCCGCCATACGCTTCGCCGATCGTCGCGCCGAACAAGCCGAGTTCGCGCATGCGCGCAACGATCGCCTCGGGATAGATGTCATCGTGTTCCAGTGCGTGCGCGTGCGGCACCACGTCGCGCACAAGGAACGCCTCGATCGTGTCGAGGATCAGGCGGTCGGTCACGTGGGATTGCTCCGTCGCTGCGGCCGGCAGTATGTCGCGGCAGCACCCGGGGGACCAGATGTTCAGCTTTTACCGCCGCATCGACGCGCAACGATACCAGGAACGCCACGGTCTGGACCTGGAAGACTTCGCCCCGGGGCAGCGCTTCCGCCACCGGCCTGGCGTGACGCTGTCGCAGCAGGATAACGTCGATGAGGCGCTGGACACGCTGAACGGCGCGATGCTGCATTTCGACGCGCACTATGCCGCGGCAACGGCGTGGCAGAAGCCGCTGATGGTCAGCACGCTGACGTTGCAGCGTGTGGTGGGGATGGCGAGCAAGACCTACGCGCGGCGCACGGCGATCCTCGGCTTTCCGGAGATCGTGCTGAACGGCCCGGTGTTCGGTGGCGACACGCTATACGCGGCGTCGGAGGTGCTGGAATGCGATGCCGCGGCCAGCACGATCACGGTGCGGCTGATCGGGCACAAGGCGGACGGCGCGGAGGTCGCGCGCATCACCTGCCGCATGGCGATCGAACGGCGCGACGATGGCGCGGCGGCCGAGGACGCGCGCTTCGCCGCGTACCATCCCGCGGACGACGGTGCGCTGGTCGAGCAATGCGGTTTGTTCTTCGAAGACCACGTCGCCGGCGAAAGTTTCGTTCACTCGCCGCGCCGCAGCTTCTTCGCCGAGGAGGTCGTGGCGCATGCGTGGCGTTCGCTGGAACTGACCCCTGCCCACCACGATCTGGACTGGATCGAGCGCCATCGCGACGGCCGGATCGGGGTGCCGGAACCATTGCTGATCGGCGCGGCGACGGCACTGACCACGCGGCATTTCGGGCGGGTGTCGGCGAATCTCGGCTGGCTGGACGTTGAATTTCCCGCGCCGGTGTTTGCCGGCGACACGATCGAGGCGGAATCCACCGTGCTGGCGACACGCGAATCGCGATCGCGGCCGGACGAGGGGATCGTCACCGTGGCGACCGAGACGCGCAACCAGCACGGCGCGCCGGTGCTGCGCTTTCGGCGCAACCTGCTGGTGTACCGGCGGCACGCGGCGGGGATGTACGCGCGGGCCGGGTACTGATGCGCCAGCGCCGACACCCCTATCGCCGCGGGATGCTTGGTCATCCGAAGCAGGACGACGGCTTGCAGCCAGGGGGCGGCCGTAGCCTACGAATTGGTCAGCATCCGGTCGATCGCCTTGACAACTTTGTCCTCGATGTCAGGCAAGTGGACGACGCGCTCGCGCAATTCCGTCGCCGGGACGGCGGTGATCTGCTGTCCTGCGACGATGTAGCTGCGCCCTTCGACCTCGACGACCGGGTTCACGTCTCAGGTCGGCCGCATTGTGCCGAGACTCGCCAACGGTATCACCAGGATCGTGTCGAAATCCACGAAGTCGGACTGCACCGCCAGGACGAGCCGTCCGCGGCGAATGCGTCACGCTTCCAGGCGCCGTGGACGGTCCGTCAGACCAGCTGCAGATCGTCCAGCTCAAGGCCTTGTTCCACGATGTGGCGGTTGTAGTCCTGCATTGCAGCCAGGTTCTCCCGCCGTCACGTTTCGCGATCGGCCGCCCTGGACACCGCGCGCGCGATGCCGGCCTCGGCGGCCAGCACGATGTCGATGCCTTGGCTTTTGGCTTCTTCGACCAAACTGCTGCGCACCATCGGCGTCTGCCTGGCGTCGCCGGGGTTCTGATCCATCGGCTGCTCCGAAGCATCTGCGATCGATGAAAGGTAGGGGGTGGCTGGTTTGAGTTCAACCAAGACGTGAGAACGACGGAGGTGGGCTATGACAGCCGTGGCTCGCCCCTTTTGCTGGGAAATCAGCCGGCGCAGGCGCGGTCGGCGTCCATTGCCTGCACTCGGGGGGTGACGCGAGCAGGAGGTGTGTATCTGTGGCATCTGTGACTAAACCCAACGACCGCGTTCCGGCTGACACATGCCCGCCATTGAGAGAGCAGGCAGTACGGGATGCGAATGCATGATCCGCCTCATCCGGGCGAAATCACGTGTGAGGATTGCCTCGCACCGCTCGATCTGACCGTCACCGCCGCCGCGGACCGGCGGGGCGTCACGCGCCAGTCGCTGTCGGAGGTGCCGAATGGCTGCAACGGCGTATCGGCGGAGATGACGATTCGGCTGGAGAAAGCCGGCTGGGGCGATGCGGAAACGTGGCGGGGTGTGCAGACCGCGCACGATCTCTGGCAGGCCAGGAAGCGGGCCAGCCGGATCAAGGTGCGGCGTTATTCCACGGCGAGCACGCTGGCTCGCACCCGGGACTGACGGTGTCTCTGCACGCAGGGCTTTTGTGATCGCACGGCAGGCTACCAGAAATGCGTGCGCGGTTGGCGCTGGGATGGCCGTTTCCGACCCGGAGCGGACGTTCCACGCTTGGGTCGCAGCGCCCTAAGCGGAGCACCCGAGTGCCGGATAAACCGCCTTGTCATGCGCCTGTTGACAGGTCCACACCCCCCAGGCCGCGTAAGGCGCTTTATGGTAAGTCGGCGCAGTCCGCGACTACTTTCCATTGCGGAAGATACGTTGGCGCACGATCTTCAGAAGTGCCCCGCGTTCACTCTCGCCGTCCAAGAGGAGCCTTTCAACGTCCTTGCCGTCATAAGCGCCATAATGGGGTTCTATGGCACGTTGTACCTGGGCGGCACGAAGCTTCTTCATCATTCCCTCGAACGACGCTAGTAACTCGTCCGGGATGAAGATCGCTTGTTTGTCTATCAGACGCTGAGCGTTGAAGATCGCCAGACCGGCCGCGTTAATTTGATTAACCTCGGTGTAGCGCAACAGTGCCTTGGCTCTATCATTTGCCTTCATAATCTCTTCTCGCTGCTGATCCGATAATTCGCACGTTTCCAAGTACCGTCTTGTTTCGTCGTCCGATAGACTTCTAAGGTCAGAAAACTGACTGTAGGCGATAGCGCAACGCATCGTTGCGGTGTAGGCGTCCACGATATGCTCCCACGCTGCTGTTACAGCCCGAAATTCTTTTTCGTTTGATCGGATGCCGCGGTCGCTGACGTGTGCCAACTTGGCGCGAAGTTCCTCGGTCTGGAGGTTTTGATCGTGCCTAAGAGCAGCCAGCTTCCTGTCAAGATGATGGTTCAAGAATTTTTCGCCCAGTTTAGTGGGGGCAAGACCAATGAAGGCTAACGCAGTCAGGACGGCACCTGATACGGTTTGCAGAAGGAACTGTGAAATGTCAGGCCAGTTCATGCGTTAGCCTCGAAATCGCCGCCGCGCTGACATTGTAGCTGCGGGCGATCCCCGTCAGTAGCTCCCCGCTCTCGCGTCGCGCAAGCGCTTCCTGCCTCTGGTGCTTCGTCATCTTGAACGGTCGACCAAGGCTCTTGCCGTTCGCCTTGGCGCGGGTGCGGCCTTCGCCCGTGCGGGCGCGGATCAACTCGCGCTCGAATTCTGCCAGCCCGCCCAGGACAGTCAGCATCAGGCGGCCGTGTACCGTGGTGGTGTCCGCCCAGGTGTCGCCCAGCGACCGGAAACCGGCCGTGCGGTCGGCGATCGTGGCGAGGGTGTTCAATAGGTCACGGGTCGAGCGGGCCAGCCGCGTCACCATCAGCACGTCGCCGGTGTCAAGCTGGTCGAGGGTACGGCGGAGCTGGCTGCGGTCGGTCTTTGCCCCGCTTGCCGTCTCGCGGAACACCTTCTTGCATCCGGCCGTGGTCAGTTGGCGCACCTGGGCGTCAACGTTCTGGTCGTCGGTCGAGACTCGAGCGTAGCCGTACTTCATGCGGCGATTATGTCGGTAACTTCTGCAAAGGAAAAGCGCTTTATTTTTAGTGGCCTAATTTCCTTGCATAAGTCTTAATTTTCGCAAAGCCTGCCGTCTTCGGTTGTGGCATTATTATCCGCTTGCCATCCGATGCGGAGTCACGACGTGACTGTGTGACTGCGGCCGAATGCGCCCTCGGGGTTCGAGCAACATGCCAAGGCAGTCGGTCCTCGCGCGGCAAAATTTATTTTTGCCGCAGATGCACGCGGATTCACGCAGATGGACCGAGCGGGCTCAAAGTTCGTGCACAATACGGCGGATTTCGAGGCGTGGCCTGGCAAAATTCAGCAACAGACACAGGTGCAATCCGGTCGCCTTCAGATAGTTTATGCACTGCGCAGTGTGCGCAGGATCCAGCGCCCTGCTGGCTTTCAGTTCCACGACCACCGCGTCCTCAACCACCAGATCGGCGACATATTCCCCGACCACAATACCGTTGTAATAGACCGTGATGCCCTTCTGTTGTGCAACCGCGAGCCCAGCCGCACGCATTTCACACGCCAAGGCGTTCTCCTACACCTTTTCCAGAAAACCCGCCCCGAGCGTGTTCTGCACACGGAAAGCGCAACCAATGATGCGCCCCGACAGGTCGCCGGTCTGAATTTCATCTGCGTGCTCGGCGTGCATCTGCGGCAAAATTCCTTCTCGACCACGCGGCCTGCGCTCCGGCTCGGAGAA
>DASXFW010000380.1:0-8624 GCA_036489395.1 Acetobacteraceae bacterium
CCCCACCGTCATGCCGACGCAGGTCGGCATCCACGCCTTTGCAGCATGCAGCAACGGTAAGTCGTGGATGCCGACCTTCGTCGGCATGACGGTGGCGACGTGGGCCGACGAGTCAGCCACTCCGCCGCCTGGTATAATTGCCGCCTGGTATAATTAAGGAACGACGCGGCCGACCACGCGCTCGATCTCGGCGCGCACCAGGCGCTCGACCATGTCGGGCAGATTGGAGTCCAGCCAGTCCTTGAGCAGCGGGCGCAGCTCCTCGCGCACGATGTCCTCGATCGTCGCTCCACCCGCACGCACCTTCAGCGCGCGGTCCGCCGCCAGCGTGCGCAGCAGGCCGTGCATCGCGGAGGCCGCCGCGGCGGCCGCTTCCGGCGCGACCAACTCCGGGCCAGCCTCCTGCTCTTCCATCGCCCGCGGAGCCGGCATCATCACCGGCCTCGCCTGGACCACCGGGGCCGGCCGGGGCGGCGGCAACACTTCCGCCACCATCGGCTCCGGCTCCGGCTCCGGCTCGTCCGGCACCAACATCGACGGATCCAGCACCAGGACACCGTCGTTCTTCGCGGCCGGCTCCGGCTCGGCGCCTGCCGCACCTGCCGCCGGCTCCTCCTCGCTCAGGATGCGCCGGATCGACGCCAGGATGTCTTCCATCGAGGGGTCATTGCCGCTGCCCTCGGCCGATCCTGCCGCGGCCCCTTGCGTCCCGGGAGACGTCTGCGCTCCGCTCATCCTCGCCCCTCGCTCGGCAGATCAACGGCCCGGCTGGTTGGTCGCGTAGTCGCCCAGCCCGAACCACTTGTTCTTCACCGCATTGTAGTAGGCCGTATCGTCATACAATGGCACGCTCAAATGCAGGTCCCGCGCCGTCAACCGCCCCAGCGCCGCCGCAACCTGGTACGACGCCGTCACCACCTGCGCCAGGTTCTGCACCAGCGTGGTCCGTGAGTTCAGCAGCGCCTGCTGCGCATTCAGCACGTCCAGCGTGGTGCGGGAGCCGACGATGGCCTCACGCTCGGTGCCCTCCAGCGCAACCTGGTTGGCGCGGATCGCGGATCGCGTGCTGGTGGCCGCGGCCCGCGCCGCGTCCAGCGTCTCCCACGCCTGTACTGCCGCCTGCACTGCGGTGCGCTTCGCGTCGGCGACCAGCCGGGAGGTTTGCTCCTGCTGCTGCCGCGCCTGCCTGACGGCCGAATATTCCTGGCCGCCCTGGTACAGCGGCACCGATACCTGTGCCACCACCTGGTAGCCGTTCGATTCCGCGCTGCGGCCGCCGGCGTTCTCCTGGTCGAAGGTCTGCCCCTGCAGGCTGACCTGCGGCATGAGCTGCGCGAACGCGGCATCGACCGCGTCCTTTGCGGCGGCGTCGTTGAACAAGGCCTCGATCACCGTCGGATTGTTCGACCCCGCCATGGCCGAAGCCTGCTGCTCGGTATGCACCGGCAAGGCCAAAGGCTGCGGCTCGATCAGGTTGCCCGGGGGCATGTAGCCGACCACGCGCTGGAATGTCGCACGCGCGGTCTGCAGATTGCCCTCGGCGGTCTGCCGCTGCGCGGTGGCGCCGGACAGCGCCGCCTCGGCCTGCGCCACGTCCGTCCGGGTAATCTCGCCCACCCGGAACCGGTCGTTGGTCGCCTCAAGCTGCTTGGCCAGCACCTGCTCGTTGTTGATGTTCAGCGCCAGCAATTCCTGCGACTGAATCACGCCGACATAGGCGTTGACCGTGTCGGTGAAGCTGCTTTCCTCCTGCGCGATCAGCGTGGCGCGCTCGGCAAACACCGTATTCTTCGCCCGGTTGACGTTGGCCTGGGTGCGGCCGCCCGTATAGATCGGCTGCGTCACCGTCGCCTGCGCGGTGGCGACGTCGCGTTCGGTCGGCAGCTTCTCCCATCCGAACAACAGCGAGTTGTAGCTGCGGGTGATGCCGTTGCCATAGCCGGCGGTGCCGGCCAACACCACCGTGGGCCGCCAGCCGGACAGCGCCTGCGGCACGTCTTCATCGGTGGCGCGCAGCTTGGCGCGCTCGGCACGCAGGGCGGGCTGCGTGCCGTAGGTCTCGGACAGGGCACCGGCCAGGGTGCGCGGCGCGCCCGGCGTGCCAGGTGTCGGAACGGAGACAGGCGGCGGTATCGGGGCCGGGCCGGTCTGGGCGAACGCCGGACTGGCGAGCAAAACGCCGGTGCCGACAAGCAATGCGTGACGCAAGTTCATGCGCAACCTCGTTCCCTAGCCCCCATGAGGGCACCATGCCTCCATGTGCCACACCACGAGAGCAATCGCCAAGGGTCTGATTCGCGCGATGGTTGCGCTGGTGGTTCAGAACACAAACGCAGCGGCGGCCCGCAGGGAGGGAATGGGTGCGATCGCGCAGTCGAACCAGGGCTGGGCGCACAGGCCGGCCGGGGTCGGCTCCGCCAGGACCATCTGGCCGACGCGGCCGTCGCCGCGGATCACCGTTACCAGGCGGCCGCCGTCCTGGTTCAGTTGCTGCGCCACCGCGGGCGGGATTTCATGCACCGCGCCCTCGATCATGATCACATCGTACGGGGCGCCGGACGGCCAGCCGGACGCCAGCGGGCCGGCAACCAGCGTGACCTCGGGTGCCAGATCGGTCAGCGCGGAGCGGGCGACCGCCAGCAGCGTCGCGTCGTCCTCCAGCGCCGTGACGCGTATCCCGCAGGCGGCCAGCACCGCGGCGCCGTATCCGGTGCCGGCGGCGACCACGAGCGCACGCTCCCCCGCGGCCGGCGCGGCAAGCTGGATCAGGCGGGCGATCACCATCGGCTCGATCATCACCCGGCTGTTGCCCAGGGGCACGTCTTCGTCCGCATAGGCCAGGGCGGCGAGGTCGGGGGGCAGAAAACGCTCCCGCGGGAGGCGGCGCATGGCGGCGAGAATGCGCGGATCGGCGACGCGGTTGGGGCGGACCTGACTGTCCACCATGCGCTTGCGCGCATCAGCGAGGAAATCGGCCGAGGTCTCGGGCGGCACCATTGCGGGTCCGTGCTGTGCGAGGAAGGGCGCGCGGCTTATAGGGCGAACGGTGGGCCGCGCCAAGCCGGCGTGGCATCCCCCGGCGTGGCATACCAGGGCGTTCCATGACCGGAAGGCGGATGCCAGGGCATTCGGTCAGGCGGGTGCGGAACGGCATGGCCGTCTCCCCGCGAAATTTGGCGGGGTTAGGCACTGTTGACGAATAATCGAATCGGTTGAGTGAGGCACCGGCCTTTACCCCGTCATGCCGACGAAGGTCGGCATCCACGTCTTGCAGTGCCGCAGCGGAGGAAGACGTGGATGCCGACCTTCGTCAGCATGACGATATTATGCGACCGTGCGTCAATTGCAGCGATTATTCGTCAACAGTGCCTTACGCCGGCGCAACCGCTTTACCGCGTCATCGCCGCGCCGCGTACCCGGGCCACCAATGCCATCGCGGCATCCGGCACGGCGTCGCCACGCCAGGCCACGTGCTGATCGGGCCGCGCAAGCAGCAGCTTGTGCGGATAGAGTGTCTCCGCGCCTTCCGCATCCACGTCGAGCACTGCCGTCGGCACGCCAGCCTTCGCGGCGGCGTCGGTCAGCCGGGTCGTCTCCACCGATCGGTCGAACCGCAGCAGTGTGAACCACGGCCCCAGTGCGTCGTACAGGGAACGCCCGTCGCGCAGCCAAAGATGCGGCACGCGACAGCCGGGCACGGTGGAGGGTGTGAAGTCGTACATCGTGTAAGGCGGCGGCGCCTCGCCATCATATGCGACGATCGGCGAACGTTCGTAGTAATAGCCAAAGTTCAGTCCGCCGCAGCAGAACTGCGGCGTGTTGGCCGTCACCAGCATGCGGCCGAGTTCGGCGCGCACCGCGTCGCCTTCCGGCCCCGGGTCCTCGATATTCGGCGGCACTTCCGAGCGCAGCTTCGCCAGCCGCAGCGCCGTGTTCATCGCATAGTGCGAGACTTGTTCGGTGATCGGCCAGCGCTCCGTCTCATGGGCGGCAAGAATTTCCGGATCGGCCCAGCCGTGCAGCACACCGGCCAGCATCCACGACAGATTCATCGCATCGGCGATGCCGGCATTCATGCCGTAGCCGGCAAACGGCACCCAGATATGCGCGGCATCGCCGCACAGGAACACGCGCCGCTCGCGGAATTTGTCGGCCAGCAGACGGCGGCCGTGCCAATCCTCCTTGCCAAGAATCTCGTATTCGAAATCGTCGCCGACGCCGAGCACCGTGCGCAGCGTCTTGTCGCGATCGACCGCATCGAAATCCGGCTCGCTCGGCAGCAGGTAGCAGTGCAGCAACCAGGTCTCGCGCCCGTCGATTGCGAACATGCCGGCGCTGCGCCGCGGGTTGAGCGATTGGTTGGACCACGACGGCCGCGCCTGCATCCGCCGGAGCAACGACGGCGCACGGAAATAGGTGGAGCGCGTGCGCTGCACCACCGCGTCGCCGGTCAGCTTCGCACCGATCTCGCGGCGAATTTCCGAATGGCCGCCGTCGCAGCCGATCATGTAGTCGCTGTCGATCAGCAACGTTTCGCCGCTGTCCAGGTCTTCGGCTTCGGTCGTTACGCCATCCGCCGACTGGGTGAACCCCGTCACCTTGGTCCGATGTCGGAACGTCACGCGCGGCATGGTCAACGCATGGTCAACGAGCACCGGCTCGAGAAAGATCTGGTTGATGCGATGCGGCGGTTCCGGCGTCGGCCACCATGTGTCCGGCCCTTCCGTCGCGTTGTAGCGGTCACGCCGGCAGGGGATCGGGATGCGGCCGAATTCGATGCCTGTCGTCGTGGTGCGGAACGCGACGTCGTTGGGATAGTCGGGCGGCAGGCCGGTATCGCGCACGGTCTGCGCCACGCCGAGGCGGCGGAACACTTCCATGGAACGTGCCGCCACATGGTTGCACTTCACGCTCGGCGGCTCGTCGCGGCGGCGTTGCTCCAGCACCAACACGTCGATGCCGCGCCACGCGAGATCCATGGCCAGCGTCGTGCCCACCGGGCCGCCGCCGACCACCAGAACTCGCGTGCGCAGGCGTCGCGTCACCGCGGGCATCAGGGCGGGCAGATCACGTTGACCAGTGCCTGCTGGCCGCCGCGCACCGCTGCCGCCGCGCGCTTCAGTGCGGCGGGAAGGTCAGCGGGATTTTCCACGCGCTCGCCGTGGCCATCATGCACCAGCATAATCTTTTCGAACGACGGAGCCGGCAGATCGGCGAGCAGCCGCCCGTCGCCTTCGGACGCCACACCCTGGCCGTACATATCGAGCGTCGCGCGCCGCACCGCGCCATACAGCGCGTTGTTATAGATCACCGTCAGCACCGGCAGTTTCTGCATCTGTGCGATGTAGTGGCAGGCGGTCGGGTTGGCGAACATGTAGGCGCCATCACCAAGCACCGATAGCACTTGCCGCTCCGGCGCTGCCAGTTTCGCGCCAAGCGACGCGCCGAAGCCCCAGCCAAGACCGCCGGCAGAGCTCAGTGCGAACAGACTGCCGGGCGTTTCTAACGGGCAGTATTCCTGGCGGAACGAATATTCGGAGACGACGATCGTGTCGCGGTCCACCACCTCGCGCAGGCAGTGGTTCAGCCACGGCAGCGTGTTCTTGTTGCCCCGCCCGCCTTGCTCGGCCTCGGCGCGCCAGGCGGCGTGCAGTTCGGTGGAACGCTTCGTCAGGCGCGCGCGGCGTTCCTCGACATGCGCGCCCTTGCGATCCGCCAGCGCTTGTTCCAGCGCCTCCAGCGCCGACAGCACGCTGGCGCGGATCGTCAGGTCGGAGGGAAAGCTGCGCATCGGATAACGCGAGAACAGCGGGTCCTCGCCGATCTGCACGATGCGAGCGTCGGCGGGCGGGTGTTCCTTGCTGGGCAGCCACGGCACGTCGGCGTCGAGGACGATGACCAGATCGGCGTCTTTCAACAACGGCCCCGGCATCGACCCCTGGAACATCGGGCTGTTCGCTGAAATCGCAAAGTACCGCGTGTTATAAGGTACAACAGGCAGCGCCCATTTCTCGGCCAGCCGGGTCAGCACGACCGCATCGCGCGGGTCCTGACCCACCGCGCCGGTTACCACCAGCGGCGCCTTCGCGCTCGCGATCCAATCCGCAAGTTGCTCTATATCCGCCGCTGCCGGCACCGGGGCACGCGGCCGCGCGCGGCGTTCGCGATTGCTGACCGGCGGCGTGTCCATCACCTGCCCCAGCACTTCGCGCGGCAGGCTGAGATACACCGGCCCCTTTGGCGACGACATCGCCATTTCGAGCGCGCGATCCACCACCGTGGCGGCCTGGTCGCCGCGTTTCATTTCATAATCCCACTTGACGACCTCGCGCAGCATGCCGGCCTGGTCGTACATCTCCTGCGCCCAGTGGATATGCGCATTGCGCGAGCCCTCGGCGCCGGATTCGGTGAATGGCGTGCGGCCGGAGGTCAGCAGGATCGGGATGCGGTCGCGGCTGGCGTCGATCAGCATGTTGATCGAGTTGGCGGTGCCAACGTTGGTGTGCAGCATCACCGCCTGCGGCTTGCCGGTGATCATGGTGTAGCCATGCGCCATCGAGACGGCGGTGTTCTCGTGCGGCACGACGGTCGGGCGCGGCACCTTGCGGTTGGTGCGGGCGGTGCGGGCAAACGCTTCCACGATGGGCGCGAAATCGGTGCCGGGGTTGCAGAACAAGTGCTCGACGCCGTGCGCGGCGAGGGCTTCGAGGTACTCTTCCGCGGCGATGCGTGTCGGGGTGGTCATGGGCGTTTGCTCCGGTCAGCTTCCGTCATGGCAGGGCTTGACCCGGCCATCCACGCACAATGGTCCGTGCGCAGATGGCCGGGTCAAGCCCGGCCATGACGGGGAGAGGTGGGGTCAGCGTGCTGCCTGTATAGCCCGCCACACCCGTTCCGGTGTCGCCGGCATGTCGATATGCGTTACGCCCAGCGGCGCCAGCGCGTCCAGCACCGCGCAGATGATCGCCTGAGGTGCCGCCATCGCGCCCGCCTGACCCGAGCCTTTCACGCCAAGCGGATTGGCGTTGGTCGGCACGCCGCTTAGCGTGATGGCGAAGTCGGGCAGGTCGTCGGCGCGCGGGATCGCGTAGTCCATGAACGATCCGCTCAGCATCTGGCCGGATTGCGGATCGTAAACCGTATGTTCCAGCATCGCCTGGCCGATGCCCTGCGCAACGCCGCCGTGGATCTGGCCGAGCGTCAGCATCGGATTGATCAGCGTGCCGAAATCATCGACGGCGGTGTAACGTTGCAGCGCCACGACGCCGGTTTCCGGGTCGATTTCAATTTCGGCGATGTGGCAGCCATTGGGAAAGGTGATGACGTCGAGCACATTCCAGACATAGGTGTCGAGGCGTGGTTCCGCGCCGTCGGGCAGATTGGCGGGGTCGCGTGCCGCTTGAGCGACGCTAAGCAGACCGATCGCGCGCGCGGGTTCGTCGCGCACGCTGAAGCGGCCATCGCCGAATATGATCTGCGCCGGTGACGCTTGCAGCAGCCGCGCGGCGACCGTGTGGCCTTTCGCCAGCATCGCATCCACCGCCTTGCACAGTGCCGCGCCGCCCATGTGCATCGACCGCGCGCCGCCGTGGCCGTTGCCGGCCCGCACTTGTGCAGTATCCGCCTGCACATAGCGGAACGTTTCGATCGGCACGCCCATCAGATCCGCGGCGATCTGCGCATAGGCCGTGGCGTGGCCCATGCCGTTGGATTGCGTGCCGACCAGCAGCGTGATGCGGCCGTCTTCCTCGAAGCGGAGCTCCGCGCCTTCGTTGGGCGCCCCCCGGGCGGTTTCCATGAAGCACGTCACGCCGATGCCGCGCAGCTTGCCGGTCTGTCGTGAAGCACCGCGGCGCGTGGGGAAGCTGGCGTGATCGGACGCGACGATCGCGTCGTCCAGGTTGGCGGCGAACCGGCCGCAGTCGATGACCGTGCCGAGTGCTTTGTGGTACGGAAATTCATTCACCAGGTTGCGACGGCGCAGTGCGATCGGATCGAAGCCGTGGCGGCAGGCCGCGGCGTCGATCAGCCGCTCGATCATGTAATTCACTTCAGGCTTGCCGGCACCGCGATAGGCGTCGATCGGCACGGTGTTGGTGAACACGCCGTGCACGTCCATGAAGATCGCCGGAATCACGTAGCCGCTGCCGATGGCGTTGGCCGGCGCGTTGGTGGAACTTCCAGGCCCGCCCGATGAAAGATACGCCCCCAAATCCGCAACAGTCTCAGCATGCAGCGCGAGAAAATTACCCCCGGCATCCAGTGCCAGCCGAGCGCGTGTGACATTGGCGCGGCCTTGCGCCGTGGTGATGAAGTCCTCAGCGCGATCGCCGATCCATTTGATTGGTCGGGCAAGTTGTTGCGCTGCCCACAGCAGCATCACCCATTCGGGATACAGCGCGTTCTTCACGCCGAAGCCGCCGCCGACATCGGGACAAGAGACATGCATTTGCTCGCGCGGCACATGGAACACATCGTTCGCGAGCTGCGCTTGCAGTTGATGCACGCCGGCACCAGAGAACATCAGATGGTAGCCGCTCGCGTCATGCTGGCCGATTGCACCGCGCGTCTCCGCCGAGCAGATCACCAGGCGGTTGTTGATCAGCTCCAGTTCCACGACGTGC
>DASXFW010000404.1:0-77942 GCA_036489395.1 Acetobacteraceae bacterium
CTGGCGCTGCGGATCAACCGCTTGAACGGCGATTGGGACGCCTATTGGGCCCGCCTCGCCGCCAAGCCGCCCGCCAATCTCAACCAGCCAACAGTGTCGTCAGATGTCGCCGCTTGAGCGCACAAGTTTGGTTCGCACCCCTACGGGCCACCGCGCACCCCGCCGATCCCGCGGTCACCGCCACCGCTTCGCCCTTGCTCAGCCGCAGCACCCCAGGCAGAAGCGCAGCAATTCCGCGGGACAGCCAGGTGCGCAAGCTTTCCTTCCTCCTCGCCCTCATCGGCCTGACGATCTCGATCTCGCTCGTCGCCTGGTTCGGGTTCGATGGCGTCCTGGACGCCGCAGCGTCCGCCGGATGGGGCGGCTTCGCCATCATCTGCGCCTGGCAGTTGCTGTTGTTCGGTGTCCTCGGCC
The DNA here is from genome assembly GCA_036489395.1 of Acetobacteraceae bacterium. Taxonomy (GTDB): domain Bacteria; phylum Pseudomonadota; class Alphaproteobacteria; order Acetobacterales; family Acetobacteraceae; genus JASHVB01. Next base: position 415 of record DASXFW010000404.1, read on the forward strand.
TCGCCTGGGACGCCATCGTGCCGCCGCGCACCGCACGCCGGCTCTGGTTGTTCGTCTGGGGCCGCATGGTGCGCGACGCCTCCGCCAACTGCCTGCCCTTCTCCCAGGTCGGCGGCTTCGTGTTCGGCGCCCGCGCTGTCACCTTGCACGGCATCGCCTGGCCGCTCGCCACCGCCTCCACCGTCGTCGATGTAACAGCCGAGTTCCTCGCCCAGCTCGCCTTCACCGGCATCGGCCTTGGCATTCTGCTGGCGCGCGCGCCGCGCTCCGAGCTGGCTGTCCCGGTTGAAGTCGGCCTGGGGCTCGCCATCATGGCGGGTTTCGCCTTCATCTGGCTGCAACAGGGCGCCGCGCCGCTGTTCGCGCGTATCGGCGGGCGCATCGCCGGCCGCTGGTTCGGCACCGCCAAGGAACGCCTGGACGTGCTGCAGACGGAATTGTCGCTGATCTACGGCCACACCGTGCGGCTGGCGTTTGGGTTCATCATCCACCTGGCGGGTTGGCTCGGCACTGGCATGGCCGGGTGGATCGCCTATCGCGTTATCGGCGTGCCGATCGATTTCGACGACGCGCTGGCGATCGAGGCGCTGCTGTCGGCCGCCGCCGCCGTCGCGTTCCTGGTGCCGGTCAACGCCGGCGTACAGGAAGCCGGCTATGCCGGCCTGGGCGCCATCTTCGGCGTGCCACCGGAGATGTCGCTCGGTGTCTCGCTGATCCGACGCGCGCGCGACCTGATGGTGGGCGTACCGATCCTGCTGCTCTGGCAATGGATGGAAGTGCGGCGGCTGCGGCGAACGGCGTGACGCGACGAGAATCCCCCTCCCCTTGCGGGAGGGGTTCGGGAGGGGTGCGTACAGCCACGGGCCCAGGAAACACGGACCCCTCCCCCTGACGCCTCCCTCAAGGGGGGGAATCTCAGCGACAGCGTCACGCCGCCAGGAACCCCACCACATCCTCCTCCAGCACCGCACAGGTCAGCGGCCCGCCAATGCCGGCACCCGTGTCGATACCGATCCGATTCTGCCCGACCGCCGGCAGCGGCGACGTATTGTGTCCGTGCACCACCACGACGCCGAAATCGGCCTCCGACCACAGGAACGGCTGGCGCATCGTCAGTAGGTCGTCCGGTGTCTGGGCCGCCAATGCGACGCCGGGGCGGATGCCGGCGTGCACGAACAGGTAATCGCCTTCGCGATGCGACAGGGACAGGGAGCGCAGGACGGCAAGGTGCGAAGTGGGCAGCGCTATTTCCCATGACTCACGCGGCAAGTCCGTATCGATGCCCCAACTCGCCAGCGCGGCGCGACCGCCGGCCCACAACCAGTCGGTTGCCGCGGCTCGATCGCCGGCCAGCGCGTCCAGCAGCATGCGCTCGTGGTCGCCCATCAGGTTGACGGTCGTTACGCCCGCGACCGGCGATCCTTGCGCCAGCAACGCGACCACGCCAGCACTGTCAGGGCCGAGATCGATGTAGTCGCCGAGATGAACCAGCACGGCCGACGCGATCGGCCGTGCCGCAAGGTCCGCCGCCACCGCCGCATGCAACGCGACAAGCTGTGCGCTGCAACCATGCACGTCGCCGATGGCATAGACGCGCCGCCCGCGCGGCAGCCATCCCGGCGCCCGGCGGAATCGCAGCGCATCGGCCGTTGCCGCAAGCGGCTGCGGTGGTACGCCGGTCGGAACATGCGTTGCATCGAGTGCCGCGCGCGCCCTCACCCCGGCCCGTCGCACGCGCCGCATCAGCCCGCACCCCTGTTCCGTTTGCGCGGCACCCTGCTAGGCTCAACCCAACCGAAGCCCTGGAGGGAACCGTTGGCCAAGATCACCTTCCCCGTTGAAGCGGGCCATATCATGTTGTTCGCGCGCGCCGTCGGCGACATGAACCCGGTCTATCACGATGCCGAAGCCGCACAGAAGACCGAGGCCGGCGGCATCATCGCGCCGCCCACCTTTCCGCAGGCGGTGTCGCAGTTCGATCCGGACTATCCGTTGCGCTGGCGTCCGGGTCAGCCGTGGTTCGGTTCCGGCAAGACTCCGACCGGCGTGGAAAAGCGCAGCAGCGGCGGCGGCGGTCTGCATGCAGAGCAACATTTCGAATATCATCGGCCGGTGCGTCCGGGCGACGTGCTGTCGGTGGAAACCAAGCCAGGCAACACCTGGGAGCGCGAGAGCAAGCGCGCCGGCAAGCTGACGTTCCGCGAGACGATCAAGGAGTATCGCGACCAGAACGGCGAGCTGGTGGTCACCGCGCGCAGCGTCGGCGTGACCACCGAACGTCCCGTGGACCAGGGTTGAGGAGCACCACGCCATGGCACTGAAAGCCAGCGAGCTGACGGTCGGCGACACGCACAGCGAGCGCGTCGTCGAGAACCTGTCGCGCACCGAGATCACCATGTACTGCGGCGCCTCCGGCGACTATAATCCGCTGCATGCAGATGAGGTGTACACCACGAAAGTCGCCGGCTATCCCAGCGTTTTCGCGCACGGCATGCTGACGATGGGACTGACCGGCAAGATGCTGACGAACTATGTCGGCGACGGGCGGCTGACGAAGTTCGGGGTGCGCTTCACCAACCAGGTATGGCCGGGCGACGACCTGGACTCGAAGGCGACGGTCGCCGCGGTGCGCGAGGAAGCCGGCCATCATTACGTCGATCTGACGCTGTCCACCACGAACCAGGACGGCAAGGAAGTGGTCAGCGGCAGTGCTACGGCGCGGATCGATCCGTAGGCGTATTCGTGTCATGGCCGTGGATCTCGTGTCATGGCCGGCGAACGCCGGTCATCCACGTCTTTTCCTGCTACGAGCAGCGGAGACGTGGGTGGCCGGGCCAAGCCCCATACGCATCAGGATAAGCGCGTGGCGGAGACGGAATTTCCATGTGTCATGGCCGGCCCACCCGCTTATCCTGATGCACATGGGGTCAAGCCCGGCCATGACACATGATCCGCAGCCATGACGGCTAACCATGCACGCACCACGTCCGTGCTGCCCGTCTCGGTCGTCACCGGCTTCCTCGGCAGCGGCAAGACGACACTGATCCGCCGCATCCTGCGCGACCCGGCGTTCGCCAACACCGCCGTCATCGTCAACGAATTCGGCGAGATCGGGCTCGACCACGAGCTGATCGCCAGCAGCGGCGAGACCCTGCTGACACTGACCACCGGCTGCCTGTGCTGCGCCGTGCGCAGCGACCTGATCGCCACGCTGCTCGAACTCGCGGCACGCCGCGAGGCCGGCGAAATCGCGTATGAACGAGTCCTGATCGAAACATCCGGCCTGGCCGATCCCGCCCCCATCCTCCAGGCGCTGATGACGGATGCCGACATCGCCCGCGGCCACGCCATCGGCACGCTGCTGACCGTGGTGGATGCCGTGCACGGCGAGACGACGCTCGATCGCCACCCCGAAGCGCGCCGGCAGATCGCGCTCGCCGATCGGCTGGCGTTCAGCAAGACCGACATCGACGCACCTGCCGATGCATTGCGCGAGCGGCTCACCGCGCTGAACCAGGCCGCGGACGTTCTGACGACCGGCGCCCTTCTGCCGTCCATGCTGTTCGCCACCGCCGATGATGCCGCGCGTGCGGGCCGCCTCGCATCGCTGCCCGCCGGCGGCCGATCGGTGTTCCTCCGCGCGCAGCACAGCGACGGCATCCAGACCCTCGCCTTGCAGCGCGACCGCCCGGTTCCCGCCCTGGCGCTGACGCTTCTGCTACAGGCACTTGCGGAACACTGCGGTCCGCGGCTGCTGCGCGTAAAGGGCATGGTGGACATTGAAGAAATGCCAGGGCGGCCGGCGGTGATCCACGGCGTGCAGCACGTCTTTGCAGCGCCCGAATTCCTCGCGCAATGGCCATCCGCGGACCACACCACGCGCATAGTCTTCATTGCCCGCGGCGTGCCGCGCCATTTCCCCGCCCGTTTGCTCGACGCGATCGAAACCGAAGTGCGCGAGGAGTTGGAAACCGCCGCCGCATCGCGCTAGGCTCGCCGCAACAAGAAACGGCAGGAGCCTGAGCAGCATGGAATTCGTCGATCTGAGCCGGGAGTTGTTCCACCGCACGCAGACCCATCCCAACCATCCGCCGATGATCATGACGGTATGGAGCGACCACAACGAAAAGCGCATCGCCGGCAACACGGTGTTTTCGTCGAAGGCGATGTCGCTCGCGTTCTCCGACCACGTCGGCACCCATGTCGATGCGCCGGTGCATTTCGATCCGCGCCCCGGCGCGCCGTCGATCGACGAGGTGCCGCTGGAGAACTTCTACACCGAGGCGATCTGCCTCGATCTGTCGCACGCGCCGCTGAAGCACTCGATCACCGTCGCGGAGATGGAAGCCGCGCTCGACAAATCCGGCCAGCAGATCCGCCCGCGCGACACTGTCCTGCTGTACATGGCGACCAACGAGCGGCTGCTCGGCAAGCCTGGCTACCTGCACGACTTCCCAGGCCTGGCCTTGGAATCCGTGCACTGGCTGGCGGACAGGGGCATCCTGATGTTCGGCGTGGAAGCGATCAGCCCGGCACCCGAGGGCGAGCCGAACTTCCTTGCCCACATGGCCTGCGCCGAGCGCGGCATTACCCATATCGAGTGCCTCGCCAACCTGGATAAGCTCATCGGCCGCGGCCGCTTTCGCTTCATCGGTTTCCCGCTGAGGATTCGCGGCGGCACCGCCAGCCCGATTCGCGCCGTCGCGATGTTCGAGTGACACGGCGGTGCCGGCGGTCGAAGTTGCCATCACCATCCGGCGGCCACGTCGCGACGTCGGCCGGGTGATGTTCAACCCGCAATACGATCCCGAATGGATCGGCGGCATTCTGGAAGTGCGGCGCGCCGAAGCCGGACCGCTGCGGCGCGGCAGCACGCTGGAGCGAGTTTCCCGCTCCCGGTGGCGGGATTGCGTCAGCGTATTCCACGTCGTGGACCACGAGCCGGACCGCACCCTGGAGCTCCACGCGGATCCCCCCGTGGCACAACGCATCCGCTACACGCTGGAAGGAATTCCCGAAGGCACGATCGCCCGGATCAAGGCGCATCGCGCCGCGGCAGGCATGCTTCGCCTGCCCATCTCGATCGACGCGATGCTGCTGCGCCGCGCGATCATGCAGGACCTGGATCGGCTGAAATGGCTGGTGGAGGCCGGCGGTATCAGGTGAAACGATCCGCCGGCGGGCAGGCGGAACGATCCGGTGGTGGGCGGGCGGAACGATCCGGTGGCACGGGGTGGACGCACCGCCCGCCCCCCGTCATGCCGACGAAGGTCGGCATCCACGACTTCCCGCACTGCCCGCAGCGAGTCGTGGATGCCGACCTTCGTCGGCATGACGGGGGGTGTGGGGATGACGGGGGGCGGCACCCGCGTGGCACGCATTCCGGCAGTGGCCAGAACTACGCTCGCGCCGCTTTCCGCCCGGCCTTCTTCCCCGACGCGCCACGCTTCTGACCCAGGCCGATCTTCTTCGCCAGGGCGGAGCGAACCTTCGCATAGTCCGGCGCCACCAGCGGATAGGTCGAAGGCAGGCCCCATTTCGAGCGGTATTGCGCGACCGACAGGTTATGGTCGGTCATCAGGTGCCGCTTGAGCATGGAAAAATGCTTGCCGCATTCGAGGCACACGACGTGGTCGCCGAACACGGATTTACGGACCGGCACGGCCGGTTCGGCCTTGGCCGGTTCCGGCGACTCCTGGCCTACCGTAGCAAGCGCATGGTGAACCTGCCGTATAAGCTCGGGAAGCTGCTCCGTTGGCACAGTGTTGTGGCTGGCGTGCGCACTCACGATCTGTGCGGCGAGCGCAAGCACCTTGTCGTCCATTTGTCTTCTCCCAAGACACCTTGGCGCGCTTCTTAGTATGTCTGCGGTGATTCGGCCAGCAGGACGTGCTTCGACAGGTCCGACCCGGTCCGCTACGGCGGCACCTAGCGCGTCGGGACGTCCTGGTCTGCCGCCGGAAACGGAAAGAACCGTGCGCTGCCAAAGGCTTCGTAAGCATAGCGCAGCGCCAGGTTCTGCGCGTTCGGGCCGGTGAAGAAATGTGGTTTCTCGCGGCCCGCAGCGGTCGTGACCGGCGCCTCGACGATCCATCGGTCGTGCATTTCGGGCGCCGGATATACCCGCGCCGGTTCCAACACCCTCGACGGACTGCCCTGTGCCCCCACGTGCTCCCCTCTGCTGCGCCGAGCGCCTGCTGCGGTGCAGCATAACAGACCTGACACTCCGATGAAAGGCCCGTGTTACAGGCCCATGGTACAGGCCTCGACCGCAGGCTCAGCGGAGTGCCCGCCACGGCGGCCGGTCGCAGCCCCCCCTTCACGCGCCGCAGGTGCTCTGTCACTGCCGCAGCCCTTGTCGCGGCACCGCGTCGGGCCTCGGGATTTCGCTCCAATTCGAATACGGTATCGCACCGGCTGCATGTCGATGACGAAATCTCTTGATATTTCATGCAAAGAATCGGCAAAAGAGTGCGGTCGATCGACCCCGCGCGACAAACTCCGGCATGGTCTGGCTACGAGATGAAATCGTGATATCCGCATGGCAACGTTGCGATGTTTCTTTATTGACGTTGCGTCATCGTTCCGCGATGCTTAGCTTTACGTGCGTAGGGGTGAAGCGGAGGCTAAGCGTGACGTCAGAAGCTACCGACCGACAGCCTGCTCGGCTGCGGCGCCTGACCCCTGCGCTGGCTGCGGGCGCGCTGGCTATTGGCGCGTTTGCGCCGATGTCGCCCGTTTTGGCGCAGACGGCACAGCCGCCGCAGATCCAGCGCAATCCGCTCCCGCAAGGCGCGCCCGGCCCGCGCGTGCTGCCTCCCGCGCCGCCGGCGACCTCGCCCACGCCCGGCCTGCCGGCGCTGCCGCCGCCCGGCGCTGAAGTGCCGAACCGCAACGTCACCATCACCGGCGTCTCGGTCGAGGGGGTCAGCGCGTTCCCGGTGGCGGAGATCCAGCGCTATGCCCAGGGCCTGACCGGTACCGTGCCGCTGCCGAAGATCGACGAGGCGCGCGAGGCGATCCTGCAGCGCTACCGCTCCGCCGGGTATGTGCTTACCACGGTGTCCGCCAGCCTCGACCAGGCCGGCAAGCTGCGCTTCATCGTCACCGAAGGCCGCATCGCCAGCGTCAAGCTGGACGGCAACATCGGGCCGGCCGGTACCCAGGTGCTGCGCTTCCTGAACCAGCTCACCAAGATCCGTCCGATCGACGCCGCGACGCTGGAACGCTATCTGCTGCTGGCGCAGGACGTGCCGGGCGTTTCGCTGCGCGCGGTGCTGGAACCTTCCACCGACGAACCCGGCGCGCTCAACCTGATCGCGCAGGTCAGCCGCAAGGCAATGGGCGGCGTGCTGAGCTTCGACAACCGCGCATTCGACCAGACCGGTCCGATCGAGGGGCTGGCGGTGCTGGACGCGAACAGCTTTACGTCGCTGGGCGAGAAGACTGAGTTCTCGTACTACCACACCTTCCCGAACAGTCAGAACTTCTACCAGTTGAGCGAGGAGTTCTTCATTGGCGCCTCTGGCCTGAAGCTGCGGCTCTATGCCGGCGAGGGACAGGCGATCCCGATCGGCGGTGGCCCGGGCGGCCTGGCGGTGCTGGCCTACCAGGGCCAGACGCGGGTGCTGGGCAGCACGCTGAGCTACCCGGTGATCCGCGCCCGGCAGCAGACGCTGAACGTGTCGCTGACGTTCGACGCGCTCGAGTCGGAGGTGGATGACAACTCCAGCTCCAGCGGCGGCTACGGCCGGGCCAGCTTCGATTCGTTGCGCGTGCTGCGAGCGGGAGCGGACTATGCGCTGTCCGATCTGTGGGCGGGTCCGCCGCGTCCGGCGGTCAACGCGGTGTCGTTCCGGGTGTCGCACGGGCTGCACCTGCTGGGCGCCGAAGACAACGACGAGACAGGCGCGCCACGGCAGAACGAGGTGACGGATTTCACCAAGGTCGATTTCAACATGAGCCGGACCCAGACCCTGTTCCAACCCTGGTCCGGTGCGAGTGTGGCGCTGATGGGCCTGCTGACCGGGCAGTGGTCGGACCAGATATTGCCGCCGGCGGAACAATTCTATCTCGGCGGTTCGCAATTCACCCGCGGCTATTATTCGGGCCAGGTGCCCGGCGATAAGGCGGTGGCGGCAACCGCCGAGCTGCAACTGAACACCGGCACCGACATGCGGATGTGGGGCCTGTCCGCGAACGTTTCGACGCAGTTTTATATTTTCTACGACTGGGGCGAGACGTGGCAGAACCAGTCCACGGATTTCGCGACGAAGGTGGCGTCGGCCGGCGGCGGAGTGCGCGCACAGGTGACGCGCTACACCGAAGTCGATTTGGAGGCGCTGGCGCGATTCAACCGCTACCCCACCGGTACGTCCGGCACCAGCGTGTCGGCACTCAACGGCATCGGCCTGTACTGGCGATTGCTCGGGCGATTCTGATAGATGCCGCAGGATAATGAACTGACGGCCGCTCCGGCGGCAGGGAAACGTGGTATGGCCAAGGCGCAACGCAAACACGACGTGAAGCTGCTCGGCGTCGTGAGACGCAAGCGCGCTGCCCTGCTGGTCAGCACAGCGCTGTGCGTCACGTTCGTCATGGTCGTTTCGATGCCGGGGCAGGCGCAGGCGCAGCCCGCGCCAAATGCGCGGCCGACAGGCGGCGTGGTGACCGCGGGTTCGGCGGCGATCAGCCAGTCCACCAACGAAACGACGATCAACCAGTCCACCAACCGCGCCGCGGTCAACTGGCAAAGCTTCGACGTCGGCAGCCAGCAGGAAGTGCAGTTCAACCAGCCATCGACGAGTTCGGTCACGCTGAACCGCGTCGTCGGGCCGAACCCGTCGCAGATCGCCGGCCAGATCAATGCGAATGGCCAGGTGGTGCTGGTCAACCAATCCGGCGTGGTCTTCTACAAGGGTTCGCAGGTCAATACCGCGGGCCTGATGGTGTCAGCCGCCGGCATCAGCAATCAGAACTTCATGGCCGGCAAGATGGTCTTCGACCAGGCGGCCGCGCCGAACGCAGAGATCGTCAACCAGGGGAACATCACCATCAAGCAGGCCGGCCTCGCCGCGCTGGTGGCGCCGCAGGTGGTCAATTCCGGCGTCATCGACGCCAGGCTCGGCCACGTGGTGCTGGCGGGCGCGAGCAAGGCGACGCTGGATCTCTACGGCGACGGGATGCTGTCGGTCGATGTCACCGGCTCGGTGACGCAGGCACCGAACGGCGCGACGGCCCTGGTGACCAATACCGGAGTGATCCGCGCCAGCGGCGGCACGGTGCAACTCACCGCGCGCGCGGTGGACGGCATCGTTACGAACCTGGTGGACGCCGGCGGCACGATCAGCGCGGCCAGCGTCGGCGGCAAGACCGGCAGCATCGCGCTGAACGGCATTGGCGGGTCGATCATCGTCGATGGGCAGCTCTCGGCGACGGGCAACAAGCCCGGCACCACCGGCGGCGACATCGTTGCCAACGCAACCGGTAACGTCGTGGTCACGTCGAAGGCGCGCGTCGATGCGTCCGGCCAGGCCGGCGGCGGCACGGTTGCCATCGGCACCACGCTGGCGCGCGCCAAGGGCAGCCCGAGCGTCACGGCGAAGCACACCGCGGCCAATGTCCTGGTGCAGCAGGGCGCGACGATCGCCGCCAACGCCACCGCGAGCGGCAACGGCGGCCGCGTCACCATCCTGTCCACCAACAACACGATCATGGACGGCGCGATTGCCGCGACCGGCGGTCCGTTGGGCGGGGATGGCGGCTTCGCCGAAGTATCCGGTGGCAACCTGGCGTTGAACGGAGCGGTCGATCTGACCGCGCCGAACGGTGCGACCGGCACGCTGCTGCTCGACCCCGACAACCTGACGATCGTCCACAGCAACTCCAAGGACGGCAGTCTGGACGCCACGCTCGATAACAACGACCAGATCGTTTACAGTGACGATTCCGGCGGGACCGACACGGTCACCGACAAGGAAATCAATTCGCTCAACGCCAACATCCTGCTGCAGGCCGTCGATACGCTGACGCTGAACGCCGGCGCGCCGCTGACGCTCGGCAACAACAAAAGCCTGACGCTGGAGACGAAGACCGGCGACATCACCATTGGTTCGTCGATCACCGCGTCGGGCACCGGCAACATCATCATCCTCGCCGGCACCAATGCCGCGTCCGGCGGAACGCTGACGCTGAATGCCGACCTGATCACTGACAACAAGGGCGGTGTCACGCTGCAGGCCGATGGCGGCATCAGCCTGAACGCCAACATAACCACCAACGTGTTGGACGTGAGCAACATCACGTCGGGCGGCGTCACCCAGGCGAGCGGCGAGACGATCACGGCGGCGACGCTGCAGAGCGCCAATGGCGTGGCCGGCACCGCGGACTTCGCAGGCACCGCCAACGCCATCGCGTCTGTTGGATCCATTGCCGTCAGCGGCGGCGATTTCACGCTGGTCAACACCGGCAGCCTCGACCTCGCCGGCAAGCTGACCGCGACCAATATCTCGGTCGGCAGCGACACGATCAGCGCATCGGGCAGCGTTGGTGCGACGACCGACCTGGCCCTGGCGGCGGGCGCCGGCGGCATCTCGCTGAACACCGGTCATATCCTGTCCGGCGCGACGGTTGATCTGTCGGCGACGAACGGTGGCGTGGCACAGGTAGCGACCGGCACGATCAGCGCGACGACGTCGTTGCAGAGCGGTTCGGGTGTAAAGGGCGCGGTCGATCTGGCCGGCACCAGCAATGCGATTTCGGCCATCGGATCGTTTGCCGTCAGCAGCGGCGATTTCACGCTGGCCGATACTGGCAACCTGACGGCGGCAGGCAAGCTAACGGCGGCGAACATCACGCTGAACAGCCCGACGATAACCGCAACCGGCAGCGTTGGCGCCACCACCACGCTCGCGCTGGTCGCCGGCAGCGGCGGTATTGCACTGAACACCGGCCATATCCTGTCCGCTGCGACCGTCGATCTTTCCGCAACAGGCGGTGGCGTGACGCAGGTCGCCGGCGGCACGATTACGGCGACGACCGTGCTGCAAAGCACGTCCAACATTGCTGGCGGCCTGACCCTGGTCTCCACCGTCAACCAGATCGCCAAGCTCGGCGCGATCAAGGTCACCAGCGGCAACATCGCAATCGTGGACGCGGCGGCGCTGACCATCGGCGGCCTGGTGAATGCCGCCGCCGGCAATGTCTATCTTGAGTCGTCCAACGCCACCGGCATCACCTTCGGCGCGAGTCAGACGGTGGAGGCCGTATCGGGCGACACGATCGGCCTGCAGACGAATGCCCTGGTCAATATCGGCACCGCCGGCGCGACCGGCGTGATCAACGCCGGTGCCGGCGGCACGTTCGAGCTGTCGCCGGATACCGCCAACGCAGTGACGCTCGGCAGCCATTCGGGGCTGTCGCTGACCAACCTGACCGGCATCACCGCAGGCCTGGTGCGGATCGGCGCGGTGACGCAGCCGAGCGGTTTGTCGCCGACAATCATCGCCAACGCGATCAGCATCGACGGTGCATTCGGCAGCAGCAGTACCAATCTTGAACTCGACACGACCGGCACGGTGAAGCAGACCGCGGCGCTGACCGCCAGCACGCTGACCGGCAACGTCAACAGCGGCACGCTGACCACCGCCGGGAACGCGATTGCCACGCTCGGCAACTTTGCCGTCGCCAACGACTTCTCGCTGACCGACACGGGCAGTCTGGCAGTCGCCGGGACCGTAACGACGGCAAACATCGTCCTGAATGCCCCGACGATCGGCGTCAGCGGCAGCATCGGCGCGACGACGTCGCTGACGGTGACGACGACGACCGGCGCACTGGCGCTGACGGGCAGCGCGCTGCTCAACGGCGGCACCGTGGACCTGGCGTCCAACACGAATATCGCCGAGCCGAGCACCGCCACGATCAGCGCCACCAGCTTCACGGCTTCGGCCGGCTCCGGTTCCATCGTGTTGAACGGCACGTCCAACGCCATCGGCACGGTCACCGGCCTCAGCGCGACCGTTGGCGGCGTTACGCTGATCGTCGATCCGACGACGGTGCTGACCGGCCCGATCACCGGCGAAAACCTGTTCTTTGAGGTCGCGCACGCGGGCGACACGCTGCAGGTCGGCAACGCCACGACCGGCGCGACGCTGACCGCGACGGCCGCTGCCAATCCGACCATCTCCTTCGTTGCGGACAACGTCACCGAGGGCACCGCGGCCAGCACGATCGCCGCCACCGACGGCGCAAACCTCGGCACGGTGGAAATCGCACCGTTCACCAGCGCCAGGCCGATCAGCTTCGGCGGCGCGTCCGCACCCAGCGGCACGCTGCTGGTGGACACCACCTTGCTGGGCGACATCAGCACCGGCACGGGCGGCGGCCTGCTGCGCATTGGCAACTTCACTGGCGGCAGCATCACCGCCGGCAATATCTCGTTCGACGGGGCGGTGAACCTCGGCGCCGCCGTGGCATCGACGCTGGAGGTCGATAGCGCCGGCTCGATCAGCGAAATCGCATCGATCGCGTTGACGGTCGGGACGCTCACCGGGACCGCCTCGAGCAGCGTTGCATTGCTCGGCACCAGTGATTCGATCGGAACCCTGGGCAGCTTCGCTGCCGGCACGGGCGCCTTCACGCTGGTCGATAACGGCAACACCGGCAATCTCTCGGTCACCGGCCCGGTGACCGGCAGCAACGTGACGATCAGCGACGCCAACACCGGCACGATCAGCGTAAGCGGCAGCATTGGCGCGACCACGTCATTGGTGCTGGCGGCGGGCAAGGGCGGCATCGCGCTGAGCGCCAGTGAGATCCTGTCCGGCGCAACGGTCGATCTGTCCGCGGCGAACGGCGGCGTGACGCAGGCTGCCGGCGGAACGATCAGCGCCACGACGATCCTGCAAAGCACGTCCGGCGTCACGGGCACGGTCGATCTGATCGGCACCGCCAACACCATTGCCTCGGTCGGCGCGTTCGCCGTCACCAGCGGCGACTTTACGCTGGTCGGCACGGGCAGCGTGGGCCTGGCCGGCCTGCTGACCGCGACGAACATTTCGGTGAGCGTGCCAACCATTACCGCGACCGGCAGCATCGGCGCGACGACCGACCTTGTGTTGTCGGCGGGCGGCGGCGGCATCGCGCTGAACAGCGGGCACATCCTGACCGGCGCCACGGTGGATCTTTCGGCCAGCGGCGGCGGGGTGACGCAGACCGCCGCGGGCACGATCTCGGCCACGGTGTTGCAGAGCACGTCGAAGGTGGCCGGCGGCGTGGCGCTGCTTAACAACACGAACACGATCACCGACCTTGGACCGTTGAAGGCCACCAGCGGCAACATCTCCATCGCGGACACCCACGCGCTGACCATCGCCGGCGGGGTGACGGCGAGCGCCGGCAATATCTATCTGCGGGATTCCGCTGCCGGCGGCATCATCTTCGACGCGTTCACCGTGGCCTCGCAGTCCGGCGGCACCGTTGGATTGCAGACCGACGCACTGACCAATCTGGGCACCACCACCTCGACCGGCGCGATCGACGCCGGCAGCAGCGGCGTGTTCGAGCTGGCGCCGAACACGCAAGGCAATGCCGAGACGCTGGGTTCCGCGTCCGGGCTGTCGCTAACCAATCTCACCGGTATCACCGCCGGGACGCTGCGTGTCGGCGCCGTAACGGTTCCCGGCAGCGGCCTGACCACCATGGCCGGCAGCATCGCGGTGACCGGCGCGGCGTTCGACGGCACCGGACTGACGAAACTGGAACTCGACGCCACGACATCCGGCGGCGGCACCGGCGATGTCGGCCAAAGCACCGCCCTGCTCAATATCGCGACGCTGACCGGCACCGCTGCCAGCTACACGCTGACCGACACGTCCAACACCATCGGCGCCGTCGGGCCGCTTTCGGCCACCAGCGGCAACATCGCGATCAGCGACGCCACGGCGATGACCATCGCCGGATCGGTCGCGGCGACCGCCGGCAACGTGTACCTGGAAGACTCTGCGGCCGGCGGCATCACGTTCGGCGCATTCGCCGTGTCGTCGCAGGCTGGCAGGTCGATCGGGCTGCAGACGAACGCGCTGGTCAATCTCGGCACCACCGCCGCGACCGGTGTGGTGAACGCCGGCTCCGCCGGCACCTTCGAATTGTCGCCGGACACCGCCAATGCGATGACGCTCGGCGCCTCGTCCGGGCTGTCGCTGAGCAACCTGACGAACATCACGGCCGGCCTGGTGCGCGTCGGCGCGGTGACCCAGCCGGGCAATGGCTCGCCGACGACCATCGCGAATGCGATCAGCATTGCCGGTACGTTTGGTTCCAGCAGCACCAGTCTGGAACTCGACGCCACCGGTGCGGTCGCCCAATCGGCGGCACTGACGGCGGCGACGCTCAGCGGCACGGCCACCAGCTACACGCTGACCACCGCATCGAACGCGATCGGTACGCTCGGGCCGTTGACCGCGAGCGGCACGATCGCGATCGACGATGCCACGGCGCTGCACGTCGGCGGCGCGGTGCAGTCCACCGGCGGCAACGTGTATCTCGAGGATTCCGCAGGCGGCGGCATTACTTTTGGCGGGTTCACCATAACGTCGCAGACCGGCGGCGTGATCGGCTTGCAGACGAATGCGCTGGTCAACCTCGGCACCACGTCCGCCACCGGCGCGGTGGATGCGGGTGCCGCGGGAATCTTCGAACTTGCACCTGATACCGCTCACGCCGTGACGCTTGGCGCCTCGTCCGGGCTGTCGCTCGCCAACCTGACCGGCATCACGGCCGGCGCGCTGCGCATCGGTGCGGTGAGGCAGCCGGGCAATGCGTCGCCCACGACGATCGCCAATGCGGTCAGCATCGCCGGTGCATTCGGTTCCGGCACGGTCAATCTGGAGCTCGACGCGACCGGCGCGGTCACCCAGTCGGCGGCGCTAACGGCGGCGGTGCTGACCGGCTCGGCCACCGGCTACACGCTGACCACGGCGGCGAACGCGATCGGCACGCTGGGACCGCTGACCGCGACCCCCGGCAACATCGAGATCAAGGACACGTCGGCGCTGACCATCGGCGGCCTGGTCAAGGCGACGGCGGGCAACGTGTATGTCGAATCCGCCGGCGGCATCACCTTCGGTGCAAGCCAGTCCATCGTGGCACAGAATGCCGGCACGATCGGGTTGCAGACGAGCACGCTGACCAACCTGGGTACCACCCTCGCGACCGGCGTGGTCGCCGGCAACGGCGGACCCCTCGCGATCTTCGAACTTTCGCCGGATACCGCGAACGTCGTCACGCTGGGCTCGACGCCGGCCGGCGGACTGTCGCTGGCCAACCTGACCGGCATTACGACGGCCGCGCTGCGAGTCGGCGCGGTGACGCAGCCGGGCAACATGTCGCCGACGATCATCGCCAATGCGGTGAGTATCACTGGCGCGTTCGGCAGCGGCACCATCAATCTCGAGCTCGACACGACGGCGGCGGGCGCCATCACCCAGACGGCGGTGCTGACGGCTCAGACCCTGACCGGCACCGCTGGCAGCGGCACGCTGACGCTCAGCAACGTCATCGCCACACTCGGCGGTTTCAGCACCACCAACAATTTCTCGCTGACCGACGCCGGCAGCCTTGCGGTCGCCGGGACGGTGACGGCGGCCAACGTCGTGCTGAATGCGGCAACCATCGGGGTCGGCAGCAGTATCGGCGCCACCACGTCGCTGGCGCTGGTCGCTGGCGCGGGCGGCATCGCGCTGAACAGCGGCGAGATCCTGTCGGGCGCGACGGTCGATTTCTCGGCGACGGGCGGCGGCGTGACGCAGGTCGCCGGCGGCACGATCGCCGCGACGACGGTGCTGCAAAGCACATCAGGCGTGACTGGCACGGTCGATCTGATCGGCACGGCGAACACCGTCGCGTCGGTCGGCTCGTTCACCGTCAACAGCGGCGACTTCACGCTGGTGGACACCGGCGACCTGACCGCCGCGGGCAAGCTGACCGCGACGAACATCTCGCTCAGCAGCCCGACGATCACCGCGACGGGCAGTGTCGGCGCGACGAGCCTGTTGACCCTGGTCGGCGGCGCCGGCGGCATCGCGCTGAACACCGGTGAGGTCATCACCGGCACGACGGTCGATCTGTCCGCCACCGGCGCCGTTTCGCAGGTCGCGACAGGCAGCATCGGCGCTACGGTGCTGCAAAGCACAGGCGGCGTCGCGAACGGCATGACGCTGGCCGGCACGAACAACACCATCGGCACGCTGGCGGCGATCACCGCATCCACCGGCAATATCGACGTGGTCGATGCCGCGCCCGGCAGCCTCGTGGTCAACGGCTCGCTGACGGCGACGAGCGGCAGCATCTACCTGAACGAGACGCAGTCCGGCACGATCGACTTCACCGCGACCGGCAGTGCCATCGCGGCGTCCGGCATCGTCGGCGTGCAGGCGGATGCGTTCAGCTTCACCACCGGGTTCTCCATCGCCGCCACGACGTTCGAGCTGGCGCCGAACTCCAACATGGCGGTCACTCTTGGCGGCGGCACAGGGCTGAGCGGGCTCGGCGGCATCATGGCGGGGACGGTGCGGATCGGCGCGATCACGCCGATCACGGGCGGCGCTCCGACGACCACCGCAACGTCGATCGCGATCGACGGGGCGTTCGATCTGAACAACTCCAATCTCGATCTGCGCGCCAGCGGCGCCGTGACCCAAACGGCCGCGCTGACCAATGTCGGCACCTTGTTCGGCAGCGCCGGCAGCGTCACGCTGACCACGATCGGCAACACTATCACCAACCTCGGCACCTTCGCCGCGACCACCAGCTTCGCGCTGACCGACACCGGCAACCTGACGGTATCCGGGCCGGTGACTGGTGCCGACATTGCACTGAGCAGCGCGACGATCACCTCCACCGGCAGCATTGGCGCCACGACGACGGCGCTGCTGGATGCCACCGGCGGCTCGATCGTGCTGAACTCGGGGGCGATCCTGTCCGCCGCGACAGTCGATCTGTCGGCCACGGGCAACGTGACGCACGCGGCGGTACCCGGCGGGATCACCGCGACGGCGGTGCTGCAAAGCACGTCGGGCGTCGCCGGCACGGTCGATATTCTCGGCACGTCGAATACGATCGCATCGATCGGTTCCTTCGCCGCCGGCGGCGATTTCGATCTGAACGACGCCACCAGCCTGGTGGCCGCCGGCAAGCTGACCGCGCAGAACATCGCGCTGACCAGTCCAACGATCACCGCGACCGGCAGCGTCGGCGCAACGACCACGGCGTCGCTGGATGCCACGAGCGGGCCGATCCTGCTCAATGCCGGCGAGATCCTGTCCGGGACGACGGTCGATCTGGCGGCCACCGGTGGCGTGACGCAGGTCGCCGGCGGCGTGATCTCCGCGGGGACCCTGATTGGCCTGGGCGTCACCGGCACGGTCGATCTGGCCGGCACGGCGAACGCCATCGTCTCGGTGGGTTCGTTTGCGGTCACCGGCGGCGACTTCACGCTGCTGGACACGGGCAACCTGACCGCGGCGGGGACGCTGACGGCAAACAACGTCTCGCTGACCAGTGCGACGATCACGGCGACGGGCAGCATCGGCGCGACGGCGGCTGGCGGCGAGGCCCTGTTGGACGCCACCGGCGGCGCGATCGCGCTGAACAGCGGCGTGCTGTCAGGTGCGACGGTCGATCTGTCGGCGACGAGCGGCGTGACGCAGGTCGCGAGCGACATCGTCAACGCCTCGACGGTGTTGCAGAGCACGTCCGGCGTGACCGGTACAGTCGATCTGATCAGCGCGGTGAACACGATCCTGTCGGTTGGATCGTTCGCGGTGACCAGCGGCGACTTCACGCTGATGGACACCGGCAACCTGACCGCGGCGGGGAAGCTGACGGCGAACAATATCTCGCTGACCAGTCCGACGATCACGGCGACGGGCAGCGTCGGCGCGACGGCCGTTGGCGGGGTCGCTCTGCTGCACGCGACCGGCGGCGCGATCACGCTGAACAGCGGCATGCTGTCGGGTCCGACGGTCGATCTGTCGGCGACGGGTGGAGTGACGCAGCTCGCAGGCGACATCATCAATGCCACGACGGTTCTGCAAAGCACGTCCGGCGTCACCGGCACGGTCGATCTGGCCGGCACCGCGAACGCCATCGTCTCGGTCGGTTCATTCGCCGTCACCGGCGGCGACTTCACGTTGCTGGACACCGGCAACCTGACCGCGGCGGGGACGCTGACGGCGAACAACATTTCGCTGACCAGTGCGACGATCACGGCGACGGGCAGCGTCGGCGCGACGGCCGTTGGCGGCGTCGCTCTGCTGCACGCGACCGGCGGCGCGATCGCGCTGAACAGCGGCATGCTGTCGGGTGCGACGGTCGATTTGTCGGCGACGAGCGGCGTGACGCAGATCGCGGGCGATATCATCAACGCCTCGACGGTGCTGCAGAGCACGTCCGGCGTGACCGGTACCGTCGATCTGATCAGCACGGTGAACACGATCCTGTCGGTCGGCTCGTTCGCGGTGACCGGCGGCGACTTCACGCTGATGGATACCGGCAACCTGACCGCGGCGGGGAGGCTGACGGCGAACAACATCTCGCTGACCAGTCCGACGATCACGGCGACAGGCAGTGTCGGCGCGACGGGTGTTGGCGGCGTGGCACTGCTGGACGCCACGGGTGGCTCGATCGCGCTGAACAGTGGCGTGCTGTCGGGTGCGACAGTCGATCTGTCGGCGACGACCGGCGTGACCCAGGTCGCGGGCGACATCATCAATGCCACGACGGTGCTGCAAAGCACGTCCGGCGTGACCGGCACGGTCGATTTGGTGGGCACGGCGAACACGATCGTGTCGGTCGGTTCGTTCGCTGTCACCAGCGGCGATTTCACGCTGATGGATACCGGCGACCTGACCACGACCGGCAAGCTGACTGCGACGAACATCTCGCTGACCAGCCCGACGATCGCGGCGACCGGCAGCGTCGGGGCGTCGGGCGTGCTGACGGTCGCGTCGGGTGCCGGCGGTATCGGGTTGAACACGGGCGCGGTGCTGACGGGTCCGACGATCGACCTGAACGGCAGCAGCGGCGGCATCGCGCTCACCGGCAATGCGTCGCTGGGCAGCTCGGGCGCGCTGGTCGATGTGACCACGACGGGCGGCATGACCGAGGCCGCCACCAGTACCGTTACCGCCGCCACGCTGCGCAGCACGTCGGGGGTGACCGGCACGGTCGCTCTGGCGGGCACCGCCAACGCGGTGGCGAACCTGGGCAATTTCCCGGTCACCGGCGGCGACTTCACGCTGGTGGATACCGGGTCGCTGGCGGTGCCGGGTACCGTGACGGCGAACAACATCACGCTGTCCACCAACAGCACGAACCAGATCAGCGCGACCGGCAGCCTGGGTGCCGCAACGCTGGTGGCGGTGACCTCGGGCAGCGGCGGCATCGGGTTGAACACGGGGGCGGTGCTGACGGGTCCGACGATCGACCTGAACGGCAATGGCGGGCCGGTGACGCTGGCGGCGGGTTCGCAGCTTGGGCAGACCGGGGACATCGTCGATGTGTCCACGTCGGGTGGCGGCGTGAACGAGAACGCCGCGGCGACTATCATCGCCGCCACGCTGCGCAGCGCGCTGGGAGTGACCGGCACGGTCGATCTGGTCGGGACGGCGAACACGATCGTGTCGGTCGGTTCGTTCGCTGTCATCGGCGGCGATTTCACGCTGATGGATAGCGGCGACCTGACCGCGGCCGGCAAGCTGACTGCGACGAACATCTCGCTGACCAGCCCGACGATCGCGGCGACCGGCAGCGTCGGGGCGTCGGGCGTGCTGACGGTCGCGTCGGGTGCCGGCGGTATCGGGTTGAACACCGGCGCGGTGCTGACGGGTCCGACGATCGACCTGAACGGCGGCAGCGGCGGCATCGCGCTCACCGGCGACGCGTCGCTCGGCAATTCGGGCGCGCTGGTCGATGTGACCACGACGGGCGGCATCACCGAGGCAATCACCGGCACCGTCACTGCGGGCACGTTGCAAAGCACGTCCGGGGTGACCGGCACGGTCGATCTGGCGGGCGTCGCCAATGCGGTGGCGAGCCTGGGGAATTTCCCGGTCGCCAGCGGCAACTTCACGCTGGTGGATACCGGATCGCTGGCGGTGCCGGGCACCGTGACGGCAACCAACATCACGCTGTCCACCAACACCACGAACCAGATCAGCGCAACCGGCAGCCTCGGGGCTGGGACGCTGGTGGCGGTGACGTCGGGCAGTGGCGGCATTGCGTTGAACACCGGCGCGGTGCTGACGGGTCCGACGATCGACCTGAACGGCAATGGCGGGCCGGTGACGCTGTCGGCAGGGTCGCAGCTTGGCCAGACCGGCGACATCGTCGATATTTCGACATCGGCCGGCGGTGTGAACGAAAACGCCGCGGCGACAATCACCGCGGCGACGCTGCGCAGCAGCCTCGGCGTCACCGGAACGGTGGATCTGGCCGGCGTAGCGAACGCGGTGGTCAGCCTGGCGAACTTCGTCGTCACCACCGGCGACTTCACGCTGGCGGACACCGGATCGCTGGCTGTGCCGGGCACCGTGACGGCGAACAACATCACACTGTCCACCAACGGCGCGAGCCAGATCAGCGCGACCGGCAGCCTCGGCGCCGGGACGCTGGTGGCGTTGACCTCGGGCAGCGGCGGCATCGCGCTGAACACCGGCGCGGTGCTGACCGGACCGACGATCGATGTGAACGGCAATGGCGGGCCAATCACGCTGGCGGCCGGCGCGCAGCTCGGTCAGACCGGCGACATCGTCGATATCTCCACATCGG
The DNA here is from genome assembly GCA_036489395.1 of Acetobacteraceae bacterium. Lineage (GTDB taxonomy): Bacteria > Pseudomonadota > Alphaproteobacteria > Acetobacterales > Acetobacteraceae > JASHVB01. The sequence continues at coordinate 21,244 of DASXFW010000404.1, forward strand.
CCGGCGGCGTGAACGAAAACGCCGCGGCGACGATCACCGCGGCGACGCTGCGCAGCAGCCTCGGCGTCACCGGCACGGTCGATCTGGCCGGCGTCGCGAACGCGGTGGCCAGCCTGAGTAATTTCGCCGTCACGTCAGGCAACTTCATCCTGGTCGATACCGGGTCGCTGGCGGTGCCGGGCACCGTCACGGCGAACAACATTACGCTGTCCACCAACAGCACGAACCAGATCAGCGCGACCGGCAGCCTGGGTGGCGGCACGGTTGTCGCGGTAACGTCGGGCAGCGGCGGCATCGTGCTCGGCACGGGCGCGGTGGTCACCGCACCGACGATCGACCTGAACGGCAACGGCGGCGCCATCGCGCTGACCGGCAACGCTTCGGTCGGCACCAGCACGACGCTGGTCGATCTGACCACGACCGCGGGCGGCGTCAACGAAGCCGCCACCAGCGTGTTGAATGCCGCCACGTTGCAGAGCGCGGCAGGCGTGACCGGCAGCGTGGCGTTGCTCGGCACGGCCAACGCGGTCGGCAATGTCGGCACGTTCGCCGTCAACCTCGGCGACTTCACGCTGATCGACACCGGCATGGTTGTCCTGCGCGGCCCAGTCAGCGCCGGCAACGTAACGGTGAGCGCGACGCTTGGCGGTAGCGGCGTCGGCGTTGCCGGCAGCGTCACCGCGAACGGCACGATCGCCTTCACATCCGGCACCGGCGGCATCGTACTGGGGAACGGCGCGGTGGTTTCCGCGCCGACGATCGATGTGAACAGCGGCGGCGCGCAGTTTACGATGATCGACAATGCGTTGCTGGGGAACAGTGGCGCACTGATCGATATCACCACCAGTGGCGGCGGCATCAGCGAACTGGCAACCGCCGTCATCACCGCCACAACCTTGCAAAGCACGTCGGGTCTTACGGGCGACGTCAATCTGCTCGGCAGCAGCAACGCGATCGTCCACCTGGCGAAGTTCATCATCACCAGCGGCAGTCTGGATCTGGTCGATACCGGCTCACTGGCGCTGGGCGGAGAGATCAGCGCGACCAGCGTCACGGCGAACACGGTGGGCAGCGGTGCGATCACCGCATCGGGCAGCGTAACAGCCACCGGCACAATGTCGTTGACCTCCGGCACCGGCGGCATCGGCTTCGGCACGGGCGCGGTGGTGTCGGCGCCGACGATCGACCTGATCGGCGGCGGCGGCGCGATTGTGCTGACCGGCAATGCGTCGCTCGGGAACAGCGGTGCGACGATCAATGCGAACACCACCGCCGGCGGCATGTCCGAAGCGGCCACCAGCATCATCAACGCGGCAACCCTGCTGAGCGGCTCCGGCGTAACGGGCAATGTCAGCTTGCTCGGCACTGCGAACACCGTGGCGAACGTGGCGGGCTTCACCGTCACGGCAGGCAACTTCACGCTGGTGGATACCGGCTCGCTCGGGGTCTCCGGGCCGCTGAACGCCACGAACGTGACGCTGAGCACGACGGGCGGCGGCACGATCGCCGCGTCCGGAGCGATCACCGGAAGCGGGTCGGTCGCGGTGACCTCCGGCACCGGCGGCATCAGCCTGGGGGCCGGCGCCATCGTGACGGCGCCGACGATCGACCTGAACGGCGGCGGCGGCGCGATTGTGCTGACCGGCAACGCGGTGCTGAACGGCGCGACGCGGGTCGATCTGACCACCAGCGGCGGCGGCGTGAGCGAATTGGCGAGCAGCTCGATCGACACCGCGCTGCTGCAAAGCGCGGCCGGGGTGAACGGCAACGTCACGCTGTCCGGCAGCGCCAACGCGGTGCTTGGCCTCGGCATGTTCGGCGTGACTGGCGGCAACTTTGCGCTGGTGGACACCGGCTCCCTGGCGATCGCCGGACCGGTGAGCGCGGTCAACGTGACCGCCAGCACCTCGGGCGCCGGCGCGATTTCCGCATCGGGCAGCGTCACCGCGACAAACACATTAGCCCTGACCTCCGGGACCGGCGGCATCGCATTGGGTGCGGGCGCAGTGCTGGATGCGCCGACGATCGATCTGAACGGCGGCGGCGGGATGATCGCGCTGACCGGCAACGCGGTGCTTGGTACCTCCAACGTCACAGCGTTGATCGACCTGACGACCAGTAACGGCGGCATCTCGGAAGCCGGCACCAGCCAGGTGCTGACCGCGACGCTGCAAAGCACCGACGGCGTGACCGGCACCGCGACGTTTGCCGGCACGGGGAATGCCATCGGCACGCTGGCCAACTTCATCGTCAGCGGCGGCGACCTGTCGTTGCTCGACATGGCGAACTTGTCGGTCACCGGCCCGGTTCAGGCCAACAACGTGACGCTGACCGGCACCGGCGCAACCGCCATCAGCGTCAGCGGCACGCTGGGCGCGGTCGCCGGCGGCGGCACCTTGAGCGTGACCTCCGGCACTGGCGGAATCGGGCTGGGCAGCGGCGCGGTGCTGGGCGGTTCGGTCATTGTGCTCAACGGCAACGGCGGTGCCGTCACGCTGAGCGGCGACGCGACGGTGGGTGGCGGCTCGACGACGCTGGATCTCGATACCACGGGCGGCGGCGTGAACGAGACGGCGGGCGCATCGATGACGGCCGCCACTCTGTACAGCTCGCTCGGCGTGACCGGCAGCGTGGCGCTGGCGGGGTCGGGCAACGCGATCACCTCGCTCGGGTCGCTCGCCGTAACCGGCGGCAGTTTTGCCCTGACCGATACCGGCGACCTGGCGTTCAATGGTCCGGTCAGCGCGAGCAGCGTGTCGGCCAGCACGAACGGCGGCGGCGGCATCGGCGTCAACACGACGGTGACCGCGAGCGCAACGCCGGGTGGCGTGCTGACGCTGGTCTCCGGCACTGGCGGGATCGACATCAACACCGGCGGCGTGCTGACCGGCCCGACGGTCGATCTGAGCACGACGGGCGGCGGCATCACCGAGTCTGGCGGCGGCAACATCGTTGCCACGACGCTGCAAAGCTCCGGCGGGGTGAATGGTCCGGTGTCGCTACCGGTGACTACGGTCGGCACCATCGGCTCGTTCGTCGTTGCCCCCGGCAGCGGCGCGTTCAGCATGACCGACTCGACGGCGATCACCGTCGCCGGGCGCCTCAGCGCCGATTCGGTGGCGCTGACCGACGCGGGCAACATCAGCATTCCCGGCGTGCTGGCCGACCCGGCGAATGGCACCGTCGAGCTGATTTCGACCGGCGGCTCGATCACCGAAACCGGCACGCTGATCGCGGCGCTGCTGACCGGCAGCTCCGCCGGCGGCACCAACCTGAGCGGCACGGGCTACGCCAACGATGTCAGCACGCTGGGCAACTTCGTCGCCAATTCCGGCACGTTCACGCTGCATGACGGCGCCAGGCTGCTGATCAGCGGGACGATCACCGCCGGGACGATTATCATCAACGACGATAACGGTACCGGCGAGGTCATGCTGGCGAATGGCGCCGGCTTCGTCACCGGCGGCCAGACGCGGCCGTCGAACGGCACCATCATGTTCCAGAACCTGCCCAACAGTGACAGCGGCGTCGGCGGCGCCTACCTCACCGTCGGCAATTTCGTGCAGGAGGGCGGCAGCTTCGTCACCCCGCTCAACGGCACGGCCGCCATTCTCGACATCGACGCGAGCGGCAACATCAGCTTCGATGCGGGAAGCGGCCTCAACGCGCCGGCAACCTGGCTGGTGCTGAACCTCATCGGCGGCCAGGCCACCGGCGTCATCGATGTGCAGGAGCTGGACATCAGCTACGTGGCCCCCACGGCGAGTTCCGCCCTGACGGCCGAAATCGACGGTTTCAGCGGCAATGCGGCTGCGGGCCGGGCGTTCATCGTGCCGGAACCTGACGCCAATTTCCGCGTCAACGCCTGCCCGGTGCATTCGATCAACTGCGTGCTGCTGCCGACGCAGAGCCTGCCGACCGGCAGCCCGCTGAACGACTTCTTCGTCGGCTCGATGTTCAGTCCGGCGGACCAGGGCGATCTGCTGCTGCCGATCGTGTCGAACGAATACATGGAATCCCTGACGGCGGGCTTCGGCACGAACCCGATCCAGGAAGACTGCGACAAGGATCGCTCGCAGCCGGCGTGCAAGGAGTGATCGTCATGCGTCTGCCCCTCGCCGCGAGCCTGCTGGCGTCCCTGTTGCTGCCGCTGTCCGCGTGCAACAGCCCACCCCCGAGCGATTATGTACACGGCGTATCCGGCGCCAAGCCGGTGGCGCAGGTGTCGATCGGCAAGAACTCGGTGGGCGAGTCCTGCACGCAATCCGCCGGCCAAGGCCAGGCCGCGGACATCTATTGCGGCACCTGGCAGGAACCCAGCGCCCGCGTGCGCGCCGGGACCGCCGGCAACGGCGGCTCCCTGGCGCAGCTTGCCACGTCGAGCCCCTGGCGCGCCGGAATCGACACGCGCTTCCACTGCGATCCACCGGCCGCGACGACGATCCTGGGTGGCAATCCGGCGGAGCTCATGCAGTGCACCCGCCTGATCGGCGGCTGGGCGCATGTCGCCATGGTGGCCCAGGTCGGTGGCACGGTATGGTACGCCGACGGCGTGTTGCCGGCCGCGCAGGTAATGGAACGTTCGGTCGGCGTGCTGGCCGGGGTGATCAAGGCGGACTCGGCGCCAGTAAGCTCGGCGGCGGACGCGCTGCTGGCGAGCCGCCTGGCCGCGCAGGCGTTCAGCTCCGGCGACGTGGGCCAGTACGACACGCTGATGGCCGCCGGCACCCGCGCCAATCTGGCCGACAATCCGGCCGCGGCGGAGCAAGCGTTCCGCGCCGCGCTGGCGATCCAGCAGAAAGCGCTGGGCAAGGACAACCCGAACACCGCTACGCCGCTGATGTCGCTGGCGCTGGAACTGTCCGACGAAGGCCGCTTCGCCGAGGCCGAGGGTTTGTTCGCCGACGCCGAGAAGCTGGTGGCGAAATCGGTCGATCCCACCGCGCTGGCACGCCTGTACCACTACCGCGGCCTGGACGCGATGAACCAGGGCAAGCTGGAACCGGCGCTGCAACTGCTGATCCAGGCGGATGCGCTCTATGCCGCCGATGTGCCGGAAGGAGCGCTGAAGGCCAAGCCGGCGCCGGCCGGGGTCGATCGCTTCATGCGAACCGCGGGGCGCATGGGCGACCTGATGCCGAACGAGGAGCTGCTGACCGATCCGCGCGCGCAGACCGCGCTGCTCGGGCTGATCGAGGTGCGGCGCAACCGCGCGGTGCTGCTGCGCGTGCTGAACCATCCGAAACAGGCCGACGCCATGCTGACCTCGGCCACCGATCTGGCCGAGGGTAACGGCCTGGCGCGGCCGCTGCTGACTGCGCGGCTGTATCGCACCAGCGCCATCACCGCCGCGTCGCAAGGGCAGTACAGCGAGGCGCTGGCCGACCTGCAGCAATCGGCGGACGCGTTCGACCGCTCGCTGCCGGGGTCCAAGCCGCTGGCGGACACGTATCTGCTGCACGCGCGGGAGCTGGTGCGCACCGGCAAGATCGCCGAGGCGCTGCCGCTGTGCCGCAGCGCGGTGCAGACGCTGTCGCAGCTTAAGGCGGGGACGACGCCCGTGCTGATGGCGGCTTGCCTGGACGTGTACGCGCACGAGGCCGACGCACAGACGGCCCGCCGCCAGGAACTGCTGGCGGAGATGTTCACCGCGTCGCAGCTCGCGCAGGGCAGCGTCACCAGCCAGCAGATCGCCCAGGCGAGCGCGACGCTGGCGGAGAACGCGCGCGACCCGAAAGTGGGCGACGCGATCCGCAAGGAGCGCGACCTGAAGGGCAAGCTGGATAATCTCTACAGCCAGCGCGACGACCTGCAGCAATTGCAGAAGCAGGGTGCGGCAACCCCGGAACTGACCGCACGGGCCACGGCACTGGACAAGCAGATCCAGGACACGCGGACGCAGTTGCAGGACGCCGAGTCCTCGTTGCAGGCCGCCGCACCGAACTACGGCCAGTTGGTGCAGGAAGTCGCCTCGGCCAGTGACGTGTTCAAGGCGCTGCACCCGAACGAGGCGTTCGCCTCGATCAGCCTGTCCGATCGCGACGGCTGGGTGTTCCTGCTGCGCGGCAAGACGATCGACGTGTCGCGGATTCCTGCCGGCATCACCGCGATCGCCGGGCTGGTGCACGAGATTCGCGAGGGCATCGAGCTGACCACGGCCGGCCTGCCGACCTTCGACATCGCCGGCGCGCAGAAGCTGTATCAACTGACCCTGGGCGGCGTGGCCAAGGACCTGAAAGGCGCGACGGCGCTGGTGGTGGCGCCAACCGGCCCCCTGCTGTCGCTGCCGTTCGAGGTGATGCTGACCGGACCCGCGCAGCAGACCGCGCTGGCAACCGCGCCGTGGCTGGTGCAGCAGTTCACCATCACGCACGTGCCGGCGCCGAGCAATTTCGTCAGCCTGCGCAAGATCGCCGGCGGCTCGCGCGCGACCAAGCCGTGGTTCGGCTTCGGCGATTTCCATCCGGTGACGCTGAACCAGGCCGAGGCAAGCTTCCCCGGTACCACGTGCTCTGACAGCGCGCAGTTGCTGAGCGGACTGCCGCTGCTGCCGTTCGCGACGAAGGAACTGGCGGCGGCGCGCGACATCCTGGGGGCGAATGCGGGCGACGAACTGCTGGGCCCGGCGTTCACCACGCCGGCAGTGCTGAACACGCCGCTGAAGCAATACAGGATTCTGCACTTCGCCACGCACGCGCTGCTGCCGACCGACCTGCGCTGCCAGACGGAGCCGGCAATCGTCACTTCCGCACCTTCCGGCGCCACGAACGCATCCGGCGCGCTGCTGACATCGTCGGACGTGGTGAAGCTGAACCTGGACGCCGACCTGATCATTCTGTCGGCGTGCAACTCCGGTGGTCCGGGCGGCACGACGGCGGGCGAAAGCCTGTCCGGCCTGGCGCGCGCGTTCTTTTATGCCGGCGCCCGGGCACTGCTGGTGACGCACTGGTCGGTGAACGACCAGGTGGCGGCATACCTGGTGGCGGACACGCTACGGCGTATCCGGGACAATCCGGCGCTGGGCGTGGCGGGGGCGCTGCGCAACGCTCAGCTTGCGATGCTGGGCGAGGCGGGGAAGTCCTTGCCGCCGGAAATCGCCCACCCGTTCTTCTGGGCACCGTTCGCGGTGATCGGCGAGGGCGGCGCGAAGGTGGTGACCGCGCAGGCCGAGACGGGCGTGCGGTTGGCCGGGCAGTAGGCCGGCAAGTTCCCCCTCCCCTTGAGGGAGGGGGTTAGGGGGAAGGGTGCGTACAGCCGCGGTCGTCTCGGATGCAGGCACCCCTCCCCCTAACCCCCTCCCTCAAGGGGAGGGGGAAGCCTTGGCCTTCCAGCGCCTTCCATTACGTTCGATCGCCTAATATATCGATCGATTGACATAGCATATCGAGCGATATAGATGCCGCCGGATGCTCGAACCCGGCTCCGCCCCGATCTCCCTCGACCGGCCCCGCCCCGCCGCCCAGCTCCGCGGCGAGGAAACCCGCCAGCGCATCCTGCGCGCCGCCCTGCAGGTCTTCGCCGCCGAGGGCTACGACGGTGCCAGCACGCGCGTCCTTGCCCAAACCGCCGGCGTCAACCTCCCTGCTATCCAATACTACTTCGGCAGCAAGGAAGGCCTCTATCGCGCGGTCATCGATCACATCGGCGAGACCGTCGAATCCCGCATCGCCCCGGTGACCGAGCAAATCCGCAACGCCCTGGCGCAGCGCGAGCCATCCCGTCGTGAATTGCTGGATCTGTTGTGCCGGATGCTGGACGCTTTCGTGGCCCTGGTCACCGACCAGACCAGCCCCGATTGGGAAAGCCGTGCCCTGTTCTTTGCCCGCGCCGAAATCGAGCCGCAGATCGCGCTGGAATCGCTGCATCGCCGCGTGATGCGGCAGATCGTCGAGCCCTGTGCGCTGCTGATCGGCCGCCTTACCGGCCAGCCCCCGGACGCCGAGCAAACATTGCTGCGCACGGTCGCGATGCTTGGCCAGGTCTCGATCTTCTGCAATCGCAAGGCGCACCAGGTGCTGGGCTGGCAGGAACTCGACCAGGAACGGGTCCGCACCATCCAGAGCATCGTGCGGGAACACTCGCGTGCGATTTTCCGCAATATCAAAGGCGCGGCGCGATGATTCGCATCCGGTTGGTGATGATCGTACCGCTGTTGCTCGCCGGCTGTGCCGTGGGCCCGGACTTCAATGCGCCCGCCACGCCAAAAGACGCAGGCTATACCAGCGGGCCATCGCCGACGCAGACCGCGTCCAGCCCAGTGGTGGGCGGCCACGCACAATTCTTCCGCCCCGGCGCCGAACTGACCGGCGAATGGTGGACCTTGTTCCACTCCACATCCTTGGACCGGATGATCGCCGACGCACTGCGTGCCAATCCGGACCTCGCGGCGGCGCAAGCGGCACTGCGCGAGGCCAACGAGAACGTCTATGCCGAGCAAGGCGCGCTGTTCCCGACAGTCGGCGTCAACTTCCAGCCGGAGCGTGCACGCATCTCCGGCGCGGAATTCGGTGAACCGAACCTGAGCCAGACGCTCAGCCTCGTGACTGCCGGCGTGAACGTATCGTATGCGCCCGACGTGTTCGGCGGCGTGCGGCGACAGGTCGAATCGCTGGCGGCGCAAGCGGATTACCAGCGCTTCCAACTTGAAGCGACGTACCTGACGCTGACCTCCAATCTTGTCGTCGCGGCCGTGCAGGAGGCGTCGCTGCGCGGACAGATCCAGGCGACAAACGACATCATCGGGCTGCAGACGCAACAGCTTGGCGTGGTACAGCGGCAGTTCGAACTGGGCGGCGCGGCGAAATCCGACGTGCTGTCGCAGCAGGCAACGCTGACCTCGACCGAGGCCACATTGCCGCCGTTGCAAAAACAATTGGCGCAAACGCGCGACCAGCTCGCCGCGTTGCTCGGACGCTTCCCGAACCAGCAGCCGAGTGCGCGGTTCGAACTTACCAGCCTGCAACTGCCGACCGACCTGCCGCTCAGCCTGCCGTCGCAGCTTGTCGCGCAGCGGCCCGATATCCGCGCCGCCGAAGCAACACTGCACGCCGCCAGCGCCAATGTCGGCGTCGCCATCGCCAACCAGCTGCCGCAGTTCACCATCAGCGGTCAGTATGGCTACGAGGCGCTTGGCTTCACCAATCTGTTCTCGCCCGCCAGTGCCATCTGGAGCATCGTCGGCGGCGTCACGCAAAAATTGTTCGATGCCGGCCAGTTGCTGCACAAGAAGCGCGCCGCGGTCGCGGCATTCGACCAGGCGGCGGCGCAATACCGCAGCACGGTCGTCAAGGCGTTCCAGAATGTCGCCGACGCGCTGCATGCCCTGCAATCCGATGCCGACGCGCTGCGCGCGCAGGCAACCGCAGAGCAAACATCGGCCGCCAGCCTTGACCTCGCGCGCGAACAATACCGATTGGGCGCGATTGCCTACCTGACGCTGGCGGACGCCGAGCGCAGCTACCAGCAGGCCCACATCAACCTGGTGCAGGCACAAGCCAACCGCTTCGCCGACACCGCCGCGTTGTTCCAGGCGCTGGGCGGCGGCTGGTGGCACCGCAACGACGTTTCCCCCGCCGCGATCGGCACGCCCGACCGCGTTGGACTTTCGCTCTCGGCCACGCAGCACTGACGGAGATCGCGACCATGATCAAACGCATGATCATCATGCTGATCGCTGTTGCCATTGTGCTTGGCCTCGTGTTCGGGTTCCAGGCCTTCAAGGCGGGCATGATCAAGAAGGTGATGGCCTCGCTGGCCAATCCGCCGCAGACGGTCTCGACCATCAAGGCTGGCTATGCCGACTGGCAGCCGTCGATTTCCGCCGTCGGCAGCCTGCGCGCGGTGAATGGAGCCGACCTGTCGCTGGAGCTGGCGGGCATCGTCAGCGAGATCGACTTCAAGTCCGGCGACGACGTGGAGGCCGGCCAGGTGCTGCTGCGGCTGCGCGCCGACGATGACATCGCCAGGCTGCACGCGTTGCAGGCGACCGCGGCGCTGGCGCAGATCAACTACGATCGCGACCGCAAGCAGTTGGCCGCGCAGGCGGTCAGCCGCGCCGTTGTCGATGCCGATGCGGCAACCTTGAAGAACGACGCGGCGCAGGTCGCGGCGCAGCAGGCGACCGTGGACCAGAAGATTCTGCGCGCGCCGTTTGCCGGCCACCTGGGCATTCGTGCCGTCGATCTGGGCCAGTACCTCGCGGCGGGCACCCAGGTGGTGACGCTGCAGGCATTGGATCCGCTGTACGCCGATTTCTATCTGCCGCAACAGGCGATTGCGCACCTGAAGGTCGGACAGGGGGTCACGGTGCACGTCGATACCTATCCGGGCGTGGACTTCCCCGGCAAGATCAGTGCGATCAATCCGCAGGTGGATACCAGCTCGCGCAACGTGCAGGTGCGGGCGACCCTGGCCAATCCCGATCACCGGCTGCTGCCGGGCATGTTCGCCACGCTGGACATCGACACCGGAGCGCAGCAGCGGCTGATCACCCTGCCGCAGACCGCGATCGCGTACGCCTCCTACGGCGACACGGTCTTCCTTGTGCTGGGCAAGGGCAGCAATGCGCAGGGCCGGCCGAACCTGATCGCGCAGCAGACCTTCGTCACGACAGGTGCGACGCGCGGCGACCAGGTCGCGGTGCTGAAGGGCGTCAACGAGGGCGACATGGTGGTGACCGCCGGGCAGATCAAGCTGCACAACGGCGTGCCGCTGGTGATCAACAACAGCGTGCAGCCAAGCGACAATCCCAACCCGCACGTGCCGAACGAGTGACGGGGGAGCACCCAGCATGAAGTTCACCGACATCTTCATCCGCCGCCCGGTGCTCGCGACGGTGGTCAGCCTGATGATCCTGGTGCTGGGCATGCGCTCGCTCAACTCGCTGCCGATTCTGCAATATCCGCGCACCGAGAATGCGGTGATCACCGTCACCACCACGATGTATGGCGCCGATCCGGCGGTGGTGGCGGGGTTCATCACCACGCCGCTGGAGAATGCGATCGCGCAGGCCAACGGCATCGACTACATGACGTCGAACAGTCAGAGCGGGGCGAGCACGATCAGTGTGAATTTGCGGTTGAATTATGATGCGGACAAGGCGCTGACGGAGATCACGTCGAAGATCAGCTCCGTGTTGAATCAATTGCCGGCGGGTTCGCAGCAGCCGATCCTGTCGCTGACGGTCGGGCAGACCATCGATGCGATGTATATCGGCTTCTATAGCGACGTGATGGCGCCGAACCAGGTGACCGACTACCTGGTGCGCGCGGTGCAGCCGAAGCTGCAGGCCGTGCCAGGCGTGCAGACGGCGGAGCTGCTGGGCGGCAAGAATTACGCGCTGCGCGCCTGGCTCGATCCGCAGAAGCTGGCCGCCTATGGGCTGACCGCCACCGACGTGTCGCAGGCCCTGGCGAACAACGACTACATCTCCGGACTTGGCAACACCAAAGGGCAGATGGTGCAGGTCAACCTGTCCGCCTCGACCGATCTGCATTCGCTGGACGACTTCCGCAATCTGCAGCTCAAGCAGGTGGACGGCGCAATCATCCGGCTGAAGGACGTGGCGAACGTCTCGCTCGGCTTCGACGATTACGAAGGGCAGGTAAGCTTCGACGGCAAGCGCGCGGTGTATATCGGCGTTCAGGTCGCGCCGGGCGCCAATCTGCTGGATGTGATCAAGGGCGTGCGCGACGTGTTCCCGTCAATCCAGGCGCAGTTCCCGCACGGGCTGACGGGAACGATCGTGTATGACTCCACCAAGTTCGTGGACAGCTCGATCCACGAGGTGATCTCGACATTGATCGAGGCGGTGCTGATCGTCACCCTGGTGGTGTTCGTGTTCCTGGGATCGCCGCGCTCGGTGCTGATCCCGGTGATCGCGATACCGCTGTCGCTCGTCGGCACGTTCACCATGATGCTGATGTTCGGCTTCTCCATCAATCTGCTGACGCTGCTGGCCCTGGTGCTGGCGATCGGCCTGGTGGTGGACGATGCGATCATCGTGGTGGAGAACGTCAACCGCCACCTGGAAGAAGGCGTGCGACCAATTCCCGCCGCCATCATGGCGGCGCGCGAGCTCGGCGGACCGATCATCGCGATGACCGTCGTGCTGATCGCGGTGTATATCCCGATCGGCTTCCAGGGCGGCCTGACCGGCGCGTTGTTCACTGAGTTCGCCTTCACGCTGGTCGGCACCGTCACGGTGTCCGCGGTCATCGCGCTCACCCTGTCGCCGATGATGTGCTCGCGCTTCCTTCGGCCGCACACCTCGGACCGCAGCGGCTGGGAGGCGCGGCTGGTGGACTTCATCGACCGCCGCTTCAGTTCGGTGCACCGCTGGTATGAACGCCGGCTGCACAACAGCCTGAACTTCCGTCCGGTCACGCTGGTGTTCGCCGCGATCGTGCTGGGCAGCATCTTCTTCCTCTACACCAGCGCGACCAGCGAACTGGCGCCGCAGGAAGATCAGGGCGTCATCATCGCCGTCTCCACCGCCGCACCCAACTCCACGCTGCAGCAGCGGGAGATGTACGACGCGCAGATCAACCAGGCGTTCCGCAATTTCCCCGAAACCGACCACGTGTTCCAACTCGACGTGCCGGGCCAGAACATCGCCGGCCTCGTGACGAAGCCGTGGGATGAGCGCACGCGCACCACCAACCAGATGCAGCCATTGGTGCAGCAGGCGCTCGGCCACATCGCCGGGCTGCGCACGGTCGCGTTCCAGCCGCCGCCGTTGCCGGGTTCGAACGGCCTGCCGATCCAGTTCGTCATCGGCACGACGCAGCCATTCGGTCCGCTGAACACCGTCGCGCAGCAATTCCTGCAGACCGCGGTGAAGAGCGGGCTGTTCATTTTCCTCAATTCCGACCTGCGCATCGATGCGCCGCAAACGACGGTGGGGATCGACCGGCAAAAGGCCGCTCTGCTCGGTCTTAAAATGAGCGACATCGGCGCCGCGATGAGCTCGCTGTTGGGCGGCGGCTACGTCAATTACTTCAGCCTGTCGGGGCGCTCGTACAAAGTGATCCCGCAGGTGCAGCAGCGCTTCCGACTCAACACCGATCAGTTGTTGAATTACTACATCCGTACCGCCACCGGGCAGGAGGTGCCGCTTTCCACCGTCGCGCACATTGAGACGACGACGGTACCGGAGGCACTGAACCACTTCCAGCAGCTCAACTCGGCGACGATCCAGGGCGTGCCCGCGCCGGGCGTCGCGCTGGGAACCGCGGTGGACTACCTGACGAAGCTCGCGAAGGAAACGCTCCCGCAGGGCTACACGATCGACTATGGCGGCCTGTCGCGGCAGTACGTGCAGGAATCCAGCGGCTTCCTCGGCACATTCGGGTTCGCGCTGATCATCATCTTCCTGGCGCTCGCGGCATTGTTCGAAAGCTTCCGCGACCCGCTGATCATCCTGATCTCGGTGCCGATGTCGATCGCTGGCGCCATGCTGTTCGTCAGCACCGGCATCGGCGGGGCCACGCTGAACATCTATACCGAGGTCGGGCTGATCACCCTGATGGGCCTGATCAGCAAGCACGGCATCCTGATCGTCGAATTCGCCAACGAGCTTCAAAAGCAAGGAAGGACCAAGCGCGCCGCGATCGAGATGGCCGCCGGCATCCGGCTGCGGCCGATCCTGATGACCACCGCGGCGATGGTGCTGGGCGTGATCCCACTGCTGACGGCCAGTGGCGCCGGTGCCGTGTCACGCTTCGACATGGGCCTGGTGATCGCCAGCGGCCTGACCGTCGGCACCCTGTTCACATTGTTCGTCGTGCCGGCGGTTTACATGCTGCTGGCGGCGGATCACTCGCAGCACGTGGCGGAGGATGTGGCGGAATCGCACACGGCGGAAGTGCCGGTGCTGGGAGCGGAATAAAGTCAGGAGAGACAAAGAGTAAAGACAGAATCCCCCCTCCCCTTGAGGGAGGGGGTCAGGGGGGAGGGGTGCGTACTTCCGAGATACTGCGGCAGTACGCACCCCTCCCCCTGCCCTTGACCCCTCCCCCTACCCCCTCCCTCAAGGGGAGGGGGAGCCTTAACCGCAGCTTCGCGGCTACTCCGGCAGCGCCGTCGCGTCCGTCAGCCAGGCTTGCAGGTCGTCGGGGTTGATCGGTTTGGCCAGGAACGTGAACCCATGTTCCCGCGCCGCGGCGCTGGAGCTTCGCCCGTGGCTGGCCGACATGATGACCGTCGGGATTGGCCGGCTTGCCGAAGCCGCGATATCGCGCGCCACATCGACGCCGGTCTCGCCATTGCCGAGATTGAAGTCGGCGATGATCGCCGCGACCTCGACATCCTCCTGTTCGAGCGCGTCGAACACGCCGGCGCGCGAGCGCCCGGCGACGACGCGATATCCCCAGTCGCGCAGCAGCACCTCCTGGCCGAAGCGAACCAGCGGATCGTCTTCAAGAAGAACGATGCAGGGCGTCACTGCGGGGTTCATGAACAGCATCGTCCTGTATTCTCCGAACATGGGTTCAGCACGCGGTTGGGAAACATGGTGTCTCCAGGCGGAGATTACAGGATCAGAGGTGTACTGTTAGTTTCCATGCAGGCCGTTGACTGCCTCGACGATGTCGCACCGTAGCGACGCACTGTGAACACTGACGGCAACTGCGCAATCTGGCGGGGGCCGTTGCTGAGTCAATTCAGGCCGGACGGACTAGTCCATACGGCCGCATCCGTCCGGATGACTGGCCACCGCGCCTGTTGCAGGTCATTTAACCGCTCTCAAATCGATTGCAGACCAAGGGCGCGCATCATGGCCGTCGATCCCACAGCATTGGCAAGAAAAGCGCTGGGTCTTCCATCCAGGGACAAGATCTTCGGCGAGGCCTTCACCGCCGCGCGGGCCGGCTATTCGGACGTCGCATGGGAATCACTGGCCCCGTGGGAGCGGACCGAGGCGATTTATCGAGAGATGCGGCGCCTCGACCACGACCAGGCCCGTCGCCCTTCCGCCGGCAGCGGCCATCGGCGCCTCAAGCTGGTAGTCCAGGCTCCTGCCGACTGACGCGCATCCCGGATCGGCGCCACGCAAACCCGGTTGAGTACCGTTTCGCTGGGTGCAATTTTGTCCGATCCGTGCCATATTGTGCCGCATGGCACTCCCGCTCTTCCAGGTGATCCGGCAGCCGAAAGGATCGTACAGCGTCGATATGACCACGCCGGATGGGCGACGCAAAACAGTCTCGGGATTCGCGACCGAGCACGAAGCCACGGCGTGGGTCGTGCAGATGGAGCGTGCGATGCAGGAGAACGATCCACGCTTCCGCCTGCCGCCCCGCGACAAGGGACGGCACTGATCGGTGCCGCATTGAGCGGCGGCGCTACGGCGTCTCTGCGTCGGTGCGGCTGGTCACCTGTTCCTCGGTCCGGAACAACTCCGGCCAGCGGCGCCGCACCACGGGGCCATCAGCGGCGTAGGCCAGGCAGGAATTCACGATCGAGCCGACCCCGCCCAGCATCTTCTGCGCAATCCGCTTGTCCAGCTTGTCGGTGCCGCGTTGCTCGGCCTCGCCGCGCGCCTTCGCCTCCCGCCACGCCTTGTGCGGGCTGACGGTCTGGAACGCGGTCGTCGCCATCTGCTGCAGCAGCTCGCGCAGATGCGTGCAGCCGGCGGTGCCGCCGACCAGATGCGCCGCCTCGCGCAGGAATCCGGCCTTGATCCGCAGCCCGGCCAGCCGCGCAAAGTTCGGCGCCGCCTGCGGGCAGGCCACATACGGCGCGCTGTCGGTCGCTGCCTCCGACGCGACGATCAGCATCGTCTCGTCCACCGTCAGCCGCAGCCACATGTGGTGCAGCTTCTCGCCCGCCTCGACATAGCCGCGGTCGTGGCTGCCGAAGCCGTAGCTTTTCGTGTCCGCCAGCTCGGCCTCGATGTCGTACAGGCCGTCCGCACGGCGATAGCCGCGGATCTGGATGTCGCGTGAGTGCAACAGCTCACGGTCCGCGGGCGCGGGGAGCGGCATGAGAAATCCTCTCTGGTGCAGTGCAGCACGCCGGATATGGCATGCGCGCGAAAGAGGTTCAACTTGGGAGGGCAGCACGCGGAAGATGGCCCTGCGCTCCACCCCGCTCGGGCTGTCAGAACACTCGATCCTTGCCGGTGAAGGGAACGATCACGTCATTCGGATCGGCGAGATTGAGCTGCGCGCGGGCACGCTCGTCCAGCGTGTCCAGGTCCAGATGTCTGGATTGCAGGCCGTAAACCCGCCGCGCCCAGTCATCGTGATCCTGCTGCACCGCCGCCTTGTCAGCCACTGCCTGCTTCAACAGGGCGTCGCGTTGCGAGTAGGCGAGCAAACCGTGCTGGCCCTGCATGGCGCTCCACCCGAAGAAGACGGCAATACCCAGGAAGACCAGGGGCGCGATGAAGGCTTTCGCCCGGTCCTTCAGTTGCTGCGGGAACGCCATCGCGTAACTTCTCCGAATCACTGGGATCAGTATAGCCGCCGCTCGCCAAAGCGTGAATGACAACGGCGGCATCTCGCCCCGGTCCTGCCACGGAACAGGGGGACGTTATCGTAGCGGCTGGATTGCGCCGCCCAACAGGAGTGACCCATGCGCGCACGTTCCCTGGTCTTCGCGGCCCTTGGCGCCGCCTGCATGCTTGGCACCGCAGCGCCGGCGTACGCGGATCACCGCGAGCCGGCACGTCGTGAGGTGCGCGGGGATCGCGATCGCCATCGCGACGACTGGCGGGCGGGTTATGCGGCGCCCCCGGTCGTGGTGTCGCCGCCGGGGTATTATGCCCCGCCGCCGATCGCCTACAGCCCGGGCATCACGATCGGCGTCACCATCCCCTGACCGCGGGCGCCGCGCTCAATCGTGCGGCTCGCTGTCCGGGTAGTATTGCGTCAGGAATAAGCGCGTGCCCTGCCGCCAGAGCCGGCTCGGCGCCGTCTCCACGTAGTTCGGTGCGACGAAGCTGGGGCAGTATTGCACGAGGACGCCGCGCCGCGTGGCGAGGTCCCGCAGCGGCCGGCCGCCGTGCACCAGGTCCGCGTGGCGTATCACCGCGTGGCCCGCCGCGGCGACGAATGGATCGGCCGCCAGGCCCAGTTCCGTCATGCGCTCCGCCAGATCGTTGGCGGGCAGATCGGGAAACCGGTGGCTGGCGGGGAAATGGAACTGCATGTCGGGATCGCCCGCGCCGTCCTCCAGCGGAATCCACGCGCTGACGCACTGGCGCGACAGCGAGAACGCGGCTGCCGCGATGTCCCGCTGCGCGCGCAGCGGCGCGTCACGCAGCCAGCCTCGACTGTGCGCCACCAGCGGCCGAGCATCGAAGATCAGGCCCAGGAACTCCAGGATTGGTTCGGCAAACGCCAGGTCGCGTATGGCCCGCGACATGAAATGCGGATCGAGTGAGTCGGCCGGAAACGGATTGAGCTCCGGCCGCCAGTGGATCGGCGCGGCGGACAATGCATCGCAGGCGAACAACAGATGAGGCGACGCGCCGGCGAACCCCCGCTCCAGATCGAGCGCGGCCGCTTCCAGCACATCTCGCTCGATCGTGCGTTCAAGGACCACGAACCCATTGCGTACCCAGCTTCGCAGCAACGACGCCTGGCGCTGTGCGAGACGGCCGAGTTCCACGCGACCTTCGATCAGTTCCGGCGCATGCGGCAGATCGGTCCAGAGGAACGGAAATGCCGGCGGCATGACGGCACCGGCCGCGCGCGGCGTCGCGGCGTTCGGCAGGTAGCCGCGGGCGCGACCGAAACGGAAATAGTGCTCGGCTGCATCGCCGGCGCGCGCCGCCGCAATATCCGCCGCCGCCTGGGGATAGGTTTCGAGATAGAACGCCGCATCGACATCGTTCGGCCGGCGTCCTTCCCGCCGGCCATGCTTGTCGAAATGACGCCACGCACTGGATTCCATCCCCGCTGCGATCGCTTCGGCGATGCCGGGATACAGGCGGAGGTACCCGGCCTCGTCATACAGATCCGTATCGCGCGGGATCGGCGGCGTCGCGCTCAAGCGTGGCCTCCATAACGGCACCGGCATGATAACGCGCCGCGTTGCCGGCCGCGATGGGGATTTTTTGACCGCGCCGCCGTCGCCGGGGCAACATGCCGGCATGAGCATCATCATGCACGATCTCGCCGGCGCCGATCCCGCGCTGCGGTTCAGCCCGTATTGCTGGCGCATCCGTTTCGCGCTGGCGCACAAGGGGCTGCCAGTGGAAACGATACCCTGGCGTTTCACCGACAAGGCAGCCATCGCGTTCTCTGGGCAGGAGCGCGTGCCGGTGATCCGGGACGGCGATACCGTGGTGTCGGACAGTTGGGCGATCGCCGAATACCTGGAGGAGCACTCTCCCACCCCCGCCTTGTTCGGCAGCGCGACGGCACGTGCACATGCGCGCTTCATCAATGCGTGGTGCGACAGCGTGATGCTGGGCGGCATCGCGCGCTTGATCGTGCGGGACATCCTCGACGTGGTCGATGCCAAGGATCGCGATTATTTCCGCCGCAGCCGGGAGAGCCGGTTCGGCATGACGCTGGAAGAAGTGCAGGCAGGACGCGAGACGCGCGTGGTGGCATTTCGCGAGACATTGCTGCCGCTTCGCCTGGTGCTGCGGCAGCAGGAATGGTTCGGCGGCGCGGCGCCGAGCTACGCCGATTGCATCATCGCCGGCACGCTGATGTGGCCGCGCTGCTGCAGCAGGTTCGAGATTCTTGCCGATGATGACCCGGTGAACGCCTGGTTCACGCGGGTGCTGGATCTATTCGGTGGTTTGGGGCGCAAGGCCATCAGGGCGTAATCAGTCGCCGATCAAATGCAAAATGATCTCACGCCGATGCGAGAGCGCGCGATGCTCGAACAAATAGATGCCCTGCCAGGTACCGAGCACGAGACGTCCATGTTCTAATGGGATCGTGAGCTGGGTCTGCGTCAGCGCGGCCTTGATATGCGCGGGCATATCATCGGCACCTTCGGCCGTATGACGGTACGGCGCCGTCTCCGGCACAACACGGCGGAAGAAATCCAGCAGGTCCGCGCGCACGTCGGGATCGGCGTTCTCCTGCACCAGCAGCGAGGCCGAGGTGTGACGGCACCAGATCGTCAACAGGCCGGTGTCGACGTGCTGCGCAGCGACCCAGCGCAGGATCGGATCGGTGATCTCCACCAGATCCTGGCCGTTGGTTTCGACGATAAGATGATGCATGGCCTGGCGCATGCATCAGGCTTGCGACCGGTCGGGCTTTCGCGCAAGAGACGCGGCATGGCGCCTCGGTTCCACAGGCTGCGCATTGCCGCGCTGCGGCGGGAGACCGCGGATGCCGTGTCGCTGGCGTTCGCGGTGCCGGATGCACTGCGCGACGCGTACCGCTGCTTGCCCGGGCAGTATCTGACGCTGCGGGCGACGATCGATGGCGAGGACGTGCGGCGCAGCTATTCGATTTGCTCCGGGCTGGACGACGGCGAATTGCGCGTCGCGATCAAGCACGTGGAAGGCGGTGTGTTTTCCACATGGGCGAACGGGACGCTGCGCGTTGGCGACGAGCTGGACGTGATGACTCCGGACGGCCGCTTCGGCGTGCCGATCGAGCCGGCCGCCGCACGGCTCCTGGTGGGTTTCGCCGCGGGCTCCGGCATCACGCCGATCCTGTCGATCCTGAAGACGGTGTTGTCGCGCGAACCTGGCAGTCGTTTCGCCTTGTTCTATGGCAACCGCTCGACGGACAGCATCATGTTTCGTGGCGAGCTGGAGGATCTGAAGGATCGGTTCATGTCGCGACTTTCGGTGTTTCATGTTCTGTCGCGAGAGCAGCAGGATGTGCCGGTGCTGAATGGGCATCTGGATGCGGAAAAGATGGGGCTGGTGATGCGGACGATGGTGCCTTTCGCCGCGGTGGATCAGGCATTCGTTTGTGGACCGCAACCGATGATCGAGGGGCTGGAAAAGGCACTGGCCGATGCGGGATTGCCGCGCGAGCGCATCCATGTGGAGCGATTCACGCCGGCGGCCGGCGGTCGTCCGCGCGTTGTTGTCGTGCAGCCGGCGGCGGTGCCGAAGGCAATTGCGGTTGTCATCAGCGAGGGCGTGCGCACCGAGATTCCGGTGGCGGAGGGCGAGGCGATCATCGACGCGGCGATCCGCGCGGGACGCAATCTGCCGTATTCGTGCAAGGGCGGCATGTGCTGCACCTGCCGCGCCCGGCTGCTGGAGGGACGCGTGGAGATGACGGTCAATTACTCGCTGGAGCCATGGGAGACGGAGGCGGGTTACGTGCTGACCTGCCAGTCGCATCCGGTAACGGAACGGGTCGTGCTGGATTACGACCAGGTGTAGGCAACTGTCTCCGTGTCAGGGTCGGCGAAGGCCGGCCATGACCCAGGGGCAGCTTATTCCACCTGCCGCTTCTTATGCGCGAGCAAGGCCATCAGCCGGCGATCGCGCCATTCCTGGCGCACCGACAGCAGGTTGGCCGGCAGCTCCGCACGTCGCGCCGCCTGCAGCCGCGCGATCAGCCCCGGCTGCCACTTGCGCGGCTTCATTTGCCGCTGCAGTTCCTCGTACAGCGGCCCGTAGCGCTCGCAATAATCCGCCAATCCGCCCGGCGCGTTCAGATCGATCGTTTCCAGCGGGCCCATGAAACTCCAGCGCAGGCCAAGCCCGTGCTTCACCAGCGCGTCGAGGTCGGCGGGCGAGATCAGCTCATCATCGATCAGCCGGAAAGCCTCGGCCAACAGCGCACCTTGCAGGCGGTTGAGCGCGAAACCCTCCATTTCCCGCGTCACCGTCGCCGGCACCTGACCGGCACGAATCATCAGCGCGCGGGTACGTGCCACGACATCGGGGTCGGTCCACGGCGCGGGACATAGTTCAACCAGAGGAATCAGGTACGGCGGGTTCACCGGATGCGCCACCAGGCAGCGGGCGCGTCCGCTCAGCCCCTCGGTGAACGCACTGGCGGGGATGCCGCTGGTCGAGCTGGCCAGCACCGCATCGGCGCGCGCCGCCAGATCCAGTTCCATGAACAATTGCTGCTTCTCTGCGACACGCTCCGGTCCGTTCTCCTGCACGTGCTCTACATCGCGCACGGCGTTGGCCATGTTTGGCGCGGGCCGGATGCGTGCGATGACCGCGGCGGGTTGTTCGTCCAGCAGACCGGCCTCGCGCAGTTCCGGCAGACGCTCCGCAATGAAGTCCTGCGCGGCAGCGACCTGTTGCGGGAACGGGTCCCACAGCGCGACGTCGAACCCCGCACGGGCGAACACGATCGACCACGCGCGTCCGACCAATCCGGCTCCGATCACGGCGACTTTGGTCATGGCAAGCCCTCCCAGGTGTCGTTGCGAGGCCCACAGGGCCGCAGCAATCCCGGACCAAGATTGCTGCGGCCCCGCGTGCCCCGCAATGACAGCGGTGTGCCGGGGGGGACGGGGTTTGCCGCGGCGCTCGGACGCGCCACACTGCCGGCACATATGCGCGAAGGAGAGATTGGAATGGCGACGTTGCAGACACGATCGGTAAAGCGGCGGGAAGACGCGAAGCTGTTGACCGGGCGCGGAAATTACGCCGCGGACGCCAGGCGCGATGGCATGCTGGTTGCCACGCTGGTCCACTCGCCGCACGCGCACGCCGCGGTCGCCGGCATCGACACATCCGCGGCGAGTGCGATGCCCGGCGTGGTCGGCGTCTATACGGCGGCCGATCTCACCGATGTCGAGCCGATCCCCGGCGGGATTAACTTTCCGCGCCCCGACGGCGGACCCGCCGCGAAAACCGATCGTCCCCTGCTCGCGTCCGGGCGCGTGCGTTTCGTTGGCGAACCGGTCGCCGTGGTGGTGGCGAAGAGCCAGGGTGCGGCACTTGAAGCTGCCGATGCGGTGATGGTGGAGTACGACCCGCTGCCGCTGGTCACCGATCCGGTGACGGCAATGCAGTCCGGTGCGCCGGCGGTATGGGACGACTATCCCGACAATATCGGCTTCCTGTGGAAGCGCGGCGACGCCGCGGGCACCGACGCAGCGCTGGCAGCGGCAGCGCATGTCACGAAACTAACATTCAGCGTATCGCGGGTGACCGCCGCATCGATGGAACCGCGCGGCGCATGGGCCGAAATCGGCAATGACGGGCGCATGGAAATCCACGCCGCGCACCAGTCGCCATTCAATTTGCGCAACGGCATGGCGAACGGCAACTTCAAGGTGAAGCCGACGGAGATTCGCGTCCTGGCCGAGGATGTCGGCGGCTCGTTCGGCATGAAGTCCGGCGTGCAGGCGGAATACGCGCTGATCTGCTGGCTGGCACGCAAACTGAACCGGCCGGTGCGTTGGATCGAGGATCGCACCGAGGCGTTCCTCACTGACGAACAAGCGCGGGAGATGCAGATCGACGCCGAACTCGGGCTGGATGCAAACGGCCGGTTCACCGCACTGAAGCTGCGCTGGAACGTCAACCTGGGCGCGTATGTGTCCGGCCGATCCGGCTGGCCGGTCGGCAATATCGGCGGCACCGCGGGGGTATATGACATCCCGACGATCTACGCGGAATCCTGCGGCATCATGACGCACACCGTGCCGACCGCGGCGTATCGCGGCGCCGGTCGGCCGGAGGCGACCTATACGATCGAGCGCATCATCGACGTCGCCGCGCGCGAACTCGGCATCGCGCCTTATGAACTGCGCCGCCGCAACCTGATCCCGCCCGATGCGATGCCGTACAAGACCGCACTGACCTTCACCTACGATTGCGGCGAGTTCGAAGGCAACATGACGACCGGTGCGCAGCTTGCGGAGCTCGACGGCTTCGAAGACCGCCGCGCCGAGGCGCAGTCACGCGGCAAGCTGCGCGGCATCGGCCTGTGCAACTGCATCGAGGTCGCCGGCGGCCCGTTCCTGCGCCCCGCGAAGGATCTGTCCACGCTGCGCCTTTCCGAGGACGGCACGCTGACCCTGCGCACCGGCTCCATGTCGGTGGGACAGGGGCTGGAGACGACGTTCTGCCAGATGGTCGCCGACCGCTTCAACGTGCCGATCGAGAGCGTGCAATACGAGGCCGGCGACACCGACCAGTTGCCGTTCGGCAAGGGCAACGGCGGCTCCGGCGCGCTGTGCATCGGCGGCTCCGCAGTGTCGCTGGCAATGGATGCGGTGATCGAAAAGGCGAAGCGCATCGCAGCGGAATTGCTGGAAGCCGCGGTGGTGGACGTGACGTTCGAGGCCGGCCGCTTCACCATTGCGGGCACGGATCGTTCGGTCGATCTCGCCGCCGTGGCGCATGCAGCGCACGATCCGAACCACATTCCTCCGGGCGAGGAAGGCGGCCTGGTCGAGTCAGGCGAATTCACCCCCACGTCCTGCACGTTCCCCAACGGCACGCATATCTGCGAAGTGGAGATCGATCCCGACACCGGCGTGACCGAGATCATCCGCTACAGCGCGGTGGAGGAACTCGGCAAGGTGCTGAACCCGCTGATCGTTGCCGGCCAGACGCATGGCGGCGTGGCGCAGGGCGTCGGCCAGGCGATGGGCGAGGCGATCGTGCACGACCCGGATTCCGGGCAGATGCTGACTGCATCTTTCATGGACTATCAGATGCCGCGCGCTGCCGACCTGCCGGACTTCCGCATGACGACGCGGGAGGTGCCGACGAAGGTCAATCCGCTCGGTGCGAAGGGCGTCGGCGAGGCCGGTACGGTCGGTGCGATGGCCGCTGTCATGAACGCGGTGAACGACGCGCTGGCGCCGCTGGGCATCCGGCATTTCGACATGCCGGCGACGCCGGGGCGCGTGTGGCAGGCGATTCAGGCTGTGCGGGGGTAAGGTGGGTTTGTAGAACCCCCCTCCCCTTGCGGGAGGGGTTGGGGGAGGGGTGCGTGCGTCCGTGGCCGGCGGCGGCACGCTCCGACCCCACCGTCAGCCGGCCGATCGGGCCCATGCGAAGGCATGGCCGGACGTGCTACAGTGGCCAGTGCCTGGTCCGGCAAGCCAGGCCAGCCGCACCGCCGTGGGGGCGCATGGCATGAGCGACTACGACACCGACACTGTGCTGTGGAGCGAGCATCAGGCCGACCTGCTGCGGCGCCTGGCTGCCGGCGAACATGTCAACGAACACGTGGACTGGGAGAACGTCGCAGAGGAAATCGACAGCGTGGGCAGGTCGCAGCGGATCGCATTGGCGAGCCACCTGCGCGTGGTGCTGGAGCACCTGATGAAGCTGGAGGCGTCGCCGGCAACGGAACCTCGCCGCGGCTGGGAAGAAACGGTGCAGCGCGCGCGTCAGGACATCGAGGACTTGCTCGAGGACAGCCCCAGTCTTCGCCCCACGGTCGGCGCCGTCGTCGCCCGGCAGCTTCCGCGCATGCGGGAAATCGTTGCTGCGTCGCTGGCCCGGTATGGCGAGACGCCGCGGGTCGCGGTGGAGGGGCTGAGCTACGACGCCGACGCGGTGCTGGGCGGGTTCTTTCCCGCGGTGCCGGGCAACCGGGGATAGCGGCTGGCGAGCGTTGGCCGTGCGCCCCCGCGCCGGCCGCCCGCCGCAATTCCCGATGGACGGCGCTCCGGCCGTGCGGCACGCTGCTCGTATCGGCCAAGTAGCGAAGCACAATGGCGGACCGCGTCTTCAAGGTGATGGTGTCGAGCAGTTTCCGGGACCTGCGCGGGTGCCGGAAGGCGGCGCGCGCTGCGATCCTCGGCCAGGACATGCTGCCGCTGATGATGGAGACGGACCCGGCGATCGGCGACCGCGGCATCATCGAGAACTCGCTGGCCAAGGTCGATGCGGCGGACGCCTACGTCGTGGTGATCAGCAACTACCGCTACGGCCAGGTGATCGACGACGCGGCGCAGAACCCCATGCACCTGTCGGTCACCGAACTTGAATTCAACCGCGCCGAGGAGCGCAAGCTGCCGATCTGCGTGTTCCTGATGGACGAGAACGTGCCGATCTCGCCGGTGGAAATGCGTGCGGAAGCCGCGTCGCAGGACAAGCTGCTGGCCTTCCGAGCGCGGGCCAATCACCACGACCGCGTCACGGCGACCTTCACCGACGAAAAGGACCTGAAGGGCCAGGCGATCCAGACCCTCGCCCGGCTGAAGGGGGTGCTGGAAAAGGCGACCGCGCAGCCGCCGCCGTCTGAACGCGCGGCACCGTCCGCCGCGGACCTCCTGCCTGCCCCGCCCGCCTTCGTCGCCCGCCCGTCCTACGTGCCGGGCCACCCGTTCCAGGGCCGCGCCCGCGAGCTTGGCCTGATGCGCGAGTGGGCCACCTCGCCCGCCAACCCGGTGCTGGTGTTCGAGGCGATCGGCGGCATGGGCAAGAGCACCGTCACCTGGGAGTGGGTCACCAACCACGCCGCCGCCGACCGCTCCGACTGGGCCGGCCGCCTGTGGTACAGTTTCTACGAGCGCGGCGCCGACATGCGCGACTTCAAGATCACCGCGCTCGCCTACATGACCCGCCAGCCGCCGGAGGCGTTCCGCACCCGCCCCGCGGCCGAACTGACAAGTGGCCTGCTGCACCAACTCGGGCAGGCGCCATGGCTGCTGGTGCTGGACGGGCTGGAGCGCGTGCTCGCCGCCTATCACCGCGCCGACGCCGCGCAACTGCGCGACGAGGACGTGCAGGAGGCGGGCGACACCGGCCTCGCCGGCCGCGCGCCGCAGGACTGCATCCGCCCGGACGACCACGACCTGCTGCACCAACTAGCGGGCGCAACGCCGTCGAAGCTGCTGGTGTCCTCGCGCCTGATGCCGCGCGCCTTGCTCAACGCCTCCGGCGCGCCGGTGCAGGGCGTGCGGCGCGAGCAACTGCACGGCCTGGCGCCGGAAGATGCCGAGGCGATGCTGCGCCGCGCCGGGATCAAAGGCGACGGCGAGCGGATCCGGCGCTACCTGGCGCAGGCGTTCGACTGCCACGCGTTGAGTGTCGGCCTCGTAGTCGGCATGGTGCGCAGCGCACTGTGGGCAGAGATGGATTTCGACCAGTGGGTGGACGATCCGCGCGGCGGAGCTGCGTTCAACGTGTTCGATGCCGATTTGCGGCAGCGCCAGACCCACATTCTGGAGGTGGCGTTCAGCGGTTTAGATGCGGCAGAGCGTGACTTGCTCGCCTTCATCGCAATCAACGAGAATCCTATTCGTTTGAGGGTACTTGAGAAACTGACCGCGCCAACCGAATATTTTCGTGAACGAGAGGTGACTGCCATCGGAGATCGTCAGTGGCTGATGACAGCGCTCGTCGACATTGAGCGACGCGGTCTTATTCAGCGGGGCGGACGGTCGGGAACACTAAGTATGAATCCCATCGTTCGAACTTACGCAGTAAGCCGGCTATCGAGCGGCGGTCTGGTTCGGGTCAGACATCTCGTTGCGTTATATCGTCAATTACTCGAAGAGGATGTGGAGGGCGGCGCAGCTAACGGTCCACACAACAACGTCCTTCAATCTGGAACACGGCAACGTCCTGCCAGTCATCGGTTCGGCATTCGCGAAGGGAGAGTCGACGCTCTGCCTGAGCCATTAGAAACGATAGACGACGATGTCGCCAGGGATCTTTATGAGGAGCTATCGACTAAAGCACGAGCCGCTCTAATTCGCCTGAAAGACACGAATTCCCATATAAGCGTGGTTAGTACGATCCAACGGCTACTTGGCGAGCTCGGCACTGCGATTGAGGACGTGCGGCCGGGTCGGCTTTTGTCGCTGTCTCGTAGTGTGGACAGCTACCGTCGTGCATTCAGTGCAGATGAAGCAAGACGGGAGCTTCTTCCTGACGTGATCGCGATGATGAATGATCTATCGCAATCTCTCTCGGACTTGTTAAGCCTGTTCCCGATCGTTCGTGAAATCGAAACGGATCGAGTGGCACTCACAATTGTGCGGAATCCACAAAATATAGATGCGATCGAACGCGAAGTCGAATCTATAAGGGCGAGTGCTGCCAGCTCGGCAGCAGTGACTGAACGCGCAGTGGAGGCCCTTGCTGTCAATGACCCAGAAATCGCGAGCACGCGGGACATCAATCTGAAAGCCGATCTGCTGGCAGACAAGATTTTGGTGGTGCGTAATTTCGCGAGTGCGGCCGTTCATGGCGCTGCCCGATCTGGTCTCGCGTCCGTACATGGCGTCCAATCCGCAATGATAGCTGCCGGTAGGGAATTAACGGCATTAGGTGCGGAGAGTTGGCAAGCCGCAAAGACTAACTTGCCTCGCGGAGTAGGAGATGCCGCGAGAATAGCGCCTCTCTTGGCGCTCACTGTCTTAGCGTTACAGATTGCCGGGCCAATTGGGGCCATCGGCGCAATAGTAGGCGGATTCTCTCCCCTAATAAGGGCAATTCGGCAGCTTCGTGCCAGCGACGGATCGGATAATCGGCGGAGGGAAGACCGTCTGGAGGGCAACCCGAACGTGTCAGCAGCCAGTAGCGGAGGGTCGGGATTTTACCGCAACTGCAGGGCTCATATCGAGCAGTCAGGCCTGGCTGTCGCTCGGATCGCGGCAGAGGCCGGGATCCATCGAAGCGCCGTGATAAGGACCAGAGCTTGCCGCCAGCCGGTTGTCGCGGACACTGCTCGCCGAGTCATCAGCGCCTTGAACGCCCTATACTACAGAGACCATCCTCCACTTATCGAATTCACTTTGGAGTTCAAAGGCGCTGTTGACTGAGATGGAACAACGGACGCCTTCGCCCACGCCATCCGCATGGCCCGCGAGGTCGGCCTGAGCGACACGAACTGCGAAGCCCGACGCGGCCTCTCCCTCGCCCGGCTCGGCCACCGGCGGGAGGCCGAGGTCGCCGCTGCCTCGGCCGAGCGCGACCAGCCGCACGTCTATCTCGCCGAGCTCTACCTGGCGCTGGAGCAGCGCGACCAGGCGCGCACGCACGCCCTGGCCGGCTACAAGTGGGCCTGGGCCGACGGCCCGCCCTGGTGCCACCACTGGGCGTTGCAGCGCTGCCGCGCCGTGCTGCAGGCGCTCGGCGAGCCGGAGCCGCAACTCCCGCCGTTCGACCCCGCCAACATCAAGCCGATCGACTACGAACCCGACATCCGCCGCCTGCTCGCCGAACACGCCAGCAAATCAGAGGCCGCAAGGCCAAAGCCAAATGACGCCGCATCGTGACTCAGCCAGCGTTCCCGGCAAGCCCGCCGCGCGTACTCCGCCTCACCGCCGGAACCGAGGCCGCCTACACGCCCGACAGGCCTGCCGCGGGAGTCGCCGGCGGGACGCCACAGCAGCGCCGCTAGTCTCGCGCGACAATCCTGGCCACGCCCCGGCGCATCTGGTCCCGCACGCCATCGATCGTCGTCCGGGTCAGTCCGCTCGGAAGAAAGCCATAGGCATAGCCCTGGCTGCGATCCCGTGGATCGATCGGCCGGATGTCAGTCCCCGGCCATCGGAAGACGTTCACCTCGCTGATGACGATCCAGGACCGCGCCGCGTCCAGCTTCAGCCGAGCTTTCACGGCCGCGGGAATCTCGACCGCGGCACCGGGGTCAGGCGGCACTGCATGGGTGATCGGCGAGACAACGACAGTCAGTGCCTGACCCGTCCGGCGCGTCGCCAGTACAACGGCGCAGGGCCGGTCCTTGACGCCTTCCTCGCGTCCCCGCGCTTCCTCCGATCGCCACAAGAATGCGTAACGAATGACCAAGCCCGGCTGAGGGACCGGCAGGACCACCGCGAGGGTTACGCCTCCAGCTCGTGGTCGAATTGCGTGGTAAACGCCGGAGGTTCGGCTTCATCCAGCGCCTTGGCCAGATCGTCCGGCAGTTCCCAGGCATACAGCGCTTGCCGCGCGTCCAGCGCCTTGAGCCGCTTGAACTCATCCACCGACAGCACCACCAGGCTTTCGTGCCCGTGGTGGGTGACCGATACCGGCTCCTTCAGCGCGAGTTCCCGGCAACGATCGAACTGTTTCCTGAGGTCGGACGAAGTGATCGTAACCATGCCTGTATTCGCCGCCTTCGCTGAACCAACCCGCAATATAGGGGTCGGCCGGAGCTTTGTCGCGAGCCCGTCGGCTCGCCGTACGCACCTTAAATCCCCAGGTCCTGGAACACCGCGGCGGCCGAGGCGGAACGCTTGCCCTTGCCAGCGGCCAGTTCCTGCATGGCGCGGCGGCTCTTCGCGTTGGGCGCCTCCACCTCGAAGGCACCGGAGTCACGCCGCTGCGTCTCCGCGTCAATGGGCGAAGGGTCGATATAGTCGGCGGCCGTGATCGCTCTCGTGTGTCGCATGTCGCCTATGTAACCACGCTGCCTGTTTTACACATTCCGCCCACCTACCTTGGCGGCTCGATCGGCATCCGCGCGATGCTCAGCCACGCGATCGGCGCGCCCGCCTTTTCCGCCGCCTGCTCCGCCGGCAGCGCCGTATCCCAATCCGCCGCGATGAACCGCCGCCCGTTCACCCCAGCCGCCGCGTCCGACACCAGCCAGAGCAGCGGCGGCACCATGATCGCCGGCTGCAGCATCCGCGCGCGGTCTCCGGCGTCGTCGCCGACGATCCCGGTGTTGGTCACCCCGCCCGGCACAAGAACGTTGCAGGTTACGCCGGAGCCTTTCAGGTCCGCCGACAGCCCGGCCATCGCCGCCTCCGCCGCCGCCTTGCTCGCGCCGTACAGCAGGTAGCCCTCGCGCACCATGGTGCCGAGGCTGGTGGTGACGGTGATGATGCGGCCGCGGTTCGCCGCGCGCATATGCGGCAGCACCGCGCGCGCCAGCATGATCGGCGCGGTGGCGTTGACCGCGACGAAGCGCGCCCATTGGTCCGGCGTCACCTCCCAGAAGCGGATCGGATTGCTGTGCCGGTCCGGCCGGATCGAGGCCTGGCCGATCCCGGCGTTGTTGATCAGCACGTCGATGCGGCCGGCGCGCTCCAGCACCGCGGCGACGATGCGGTCGAACGACGCGGGATCGGACAGATCGGCGTGGATGGTGCGGATCGCGCCGGGCTTGCCCTGTGCCTCGATCGCCAACGTTTCCAGCGCGGGCGCGGTGCGGTCCACCGCCGCCACATCGAGCCCGGCGCTTAGCAGCCCCAGTGCCATGGCGCGGCCGATGCCGCTTGCGGCGCCCGTAACGATCGCGGTCTGGTTGGCGGATGGCATGGCGATTTCCTCCGTTCTGTTATTGTTTCTATCGCTCGAAGAACACCTGTCCGGTGGCGAACGAGATCCAGACGCGTCGCTGTGCCGCGACCCAGTCCTCGCCGAGCAGCGCATCGACGATCGGCACCACGTGCACCGACGCGACCCACAGCCACGGATCGCGCTGCACTTCCGGACCGATGCGCAGGCTGGCGAAACGATGCCGGTGCATCGCCGGGCTCTGCGGCCCGATGCCGGTCATCGTCGCGCCGGGATCGCGCGCCAGCAGCGCCGGCGTCAGCCCCAGCCGGAACATGCCAGGCGCCACGATCAGGCTGGACGTTGCGCCCGTATCAAGCAACGCACGCAGCGGTTGCCCGTCCACGGCGATCGGCACGACCATCGCCTGCGTCATCGGCATTTCCGCCGACAGTGCCGCGTAGGGACCGGCCCACGGCAAGAAGCGCCCGCTGCAGCCCGACACATCGAACACGGTCAGCCGATGCGCCGGCATGTCGAGTTGCAAATCGAACGCCGACAGGAAGTCGCGCCCGAGCAGCCCGTCCAGCACCATGCCATCAGGCGCCAGGCCGGGCATCGCACCCACTGTCAGGCTGGTATCGTGGCTAACGGTCCGCCGGTGCAGCTTCACGCCGCCCAGCGACAGCGAACGCGGATCGGCATTGGGGTGTTCTACGATGCCGCCGACGCCGCTCATGGTGGTGCCGACCCATTTGTCGCTCGCGAGCCCGAGCCGCTGCACAGCCTCGGGCGTCACCAGCGTGCGCTCGGCGCCGGTATCCAGCACGAACGCCGCGTTGATGCCGTTCACCGTCAGCGGCACGATCACGCGGTTGGCGATCAGCGCGAACGTCACGGACCCGCGCGCCTGCACTGTACACGCGGCGTGCGCAGTGCCCACGACGGCGGCCAGCATCAGCAGAGCGAAAGCCGTTGCGCGCGCGATTGTCGGATGGAGCATGCCGCATTATCCGGCCCGTATGTTCGACGCGCCAGCCCCCGGTCATCGCGCCCCCGTCTCTGTCATTGCGCCCCCCCTCTGTCATTGCGAGCGTAGCGAAGCAATCCCGTTCGAGTGGACGCACGAGATTGCTTCGCTTCGCTCGCAATGACAGAGGGGGGCGCAATGACAGGGGGGGCGCGATGACCGAGGGGGGGGCGCAATGACAGACGGGAGCGCGATGACCGAGGGGACCGCGACGACAGTGGAACGTTACCCCGGCTGGCGAACGCCCGGCAGCACGTGCTTGCCGTAGAACTCCACCACCTTCCGCTGATCGCGCTGACCGGCATGCACGTTGACGATCGTCGCGCCGCTGTCGAACAGCTCGTGGAGCTTGGCCAGGTGCACCGCGGGATCGGTGCCGATCGCCCAGCCTTGCATCACCTCCTCCAACGGCACTTCAGCTTCGGCGCGTTCCTGGATCCGCGCCGGATCGGGAATGTTATAGTAGCTTACGAACGACTTCGGAGCGAACCGCCAGAGCTCCGCCGCTTCCTTCGCAACCGACTCATCGCCGACGACAACGTATTGCTCAACGAGCACCGGCATCTTGCCAGGATCCTTGCCGGCATCGCGCGCGCCCGCTTCCCATTCGGACTTATGCTGCTTCCACGCCTTCGGGTCGGTCACCAGGCCGTCGCCGTGCTGGCCGGCCAGCCGCATCGACTTACGGCCGTTCGCCGCGGTCAGGATCGGGATAGGATGCGGCGGCGGATCGTACAGCTTCGCCTCGACATGATAATAGGTGCCGTGATGCGACACGGGCTTGCCGGTCCACAGCGCGCGGATCACGGTGATCGCTTCGATCAGCCGTTCCCACCGCTCCTCCCAGTTCGGCCACATCCCCACCGCTACTTGTTCGTTCAACGCCTCCCCGGAGCCGACACCGAGAAAGATGCGGCCCGGATACAGCAGACTCAGCGAAGCGAACGCCTCGGCAACGACCGCGGGGTTATAGCGCAGCGTCGGGCACGTCACCGTGGTGCCCATCCAGCTTCGCTGCGCGCGCGCACCCAGGGCGGCCATCGTCACCCACGCCTCGCCGGAATGTCCTTCATTCGCCTGCCACGGCTGCAAATGATCGCTGGTGGCGAGCAAATGAAAGCCTGCCTGCGAGGCCAGGGCGCCGATTTCCACCAACTCCGGCACGGGGAACTCCTCATGCGCCAACATGTATCCGATCATGCCGCGGCGCAGATCGCCCACCATCTGCTTCGTGACGGCGGCCTGCGTGACCGGCTCGGGACGCGAGGACCTGCGCGTCGGTCGGGTAAGCGTGGCTGACATTGGGCGTGCACTCCGGCATTGCTCTGGTGACAGCAACGGAGGACCCGCGGCCGGGTTCCACAGCGATCAGCGAACCGCGACCGACCCCGGGAAATGGCACGCCACGCGATGACCGGGCGCGACCTCCAACAACGGCGGGATTTCCTCCGCGCACCGCGCCGTCGCGGCCGGGCAACGCGTACGGAAATGACACCCGGAAGGCGGGTTGAGCGGGCTTGGCACTTCGCCTTTCAACACAATGCGCTGGCGCGCGTCCGCAGCGTGCAGCATCGGCACGGCGGAAATCAGGCTCGCGGTGTAGGGATGCAGCGGGCGTCGAAACAGTTCCGCGGCGGGGGCGGTCTCCACCACGCGGCCAAGATACAACACGACGATGCGGTCTGAAATGTGCCGCACCACCGCGAGATCGTGCGCAATGAACAAGTAGGTAAGGCGCAGCCGCTCCTGCAGACCGATCATGAGGTTGATGATCTGCGCCTGGATGTTCACGTCGAGCGCGGATATCGGCTCGTCGCCGACGATGAAATCCGGTTCCACCGACAGCGCGCGCGCGATCGAGATGCGTTGCCGCTGGCCACCGGAGAATTCGTGCGGAAAGCGTTGCGCGGAGGCGGGTGGCAGGCCGACCAGTTCCAGCAATTCGCCGACGCGTTCGCGGGCCGCCGCGGCGTTTTGTACAAGACCATGCAGGCGCAGCGGACCGCCAAGAATCTCACCGACCGTCATGCGCGGGTTCAACGACGCATACGGGTCCTGGAAGATCATCTGCATGCGCCGGCGCAGTGGTCGGATCGCCGCCTGCGACGCGTGCGAGATGTCCTGGCCGGCAAATTCGATGCGTCCCGCTGTCGGTTCCTCCAACCGCATGACGACGCGCGCCAGGGTGGATTTGCCGCAGCCGGATTCGCCGACCAGGCCGACGGTTTCTCCCGGGAACACGTCCAGGTCCACACCATCGACCGCGCGCAGTACGCGGTGGTGTTCCAGGAAGTTCTCGCGCGGCAGCAGGAAATGCTTCACCAAGCCTTGCACGTGCAGCAGCGGTGCGGGGGCGGCATCCGGGCGCACTGCGGCGACACCGCCGCGCGGCTGCGGCGGCACCAGGCGTGCGCCGCTCTGCGTCACCCAGCAACGCGCGCTGCGGCCTGGCTCGATCGGCAGCAGGGCTGGGTGTTTTGCACACGCATCGATCGCGAAGGGACAGCGCGCGCGAAAACGACACCCCTCGGGCCAGGCGCGCGCATCAGGGGGCTGGCCCTCGATCGTCGCCAGGCGGCGGTCGCCGGTCTCGCCTTCGTCCAATCGCGGGGCGGCGTGCAGCAGCGCCCAGGTGTAGGGATGCCGCGGGTCGGAGAGCAGGTCTTGCGGGCGGCCTTCCTCCACCACCTCGCCGGCGTACATCACCAGCACGCGAGAGCAGATAGTAGCGATAACACCGAGATCGTGGCTGATCAGGATGACGGCGGTGCCGAGGTCTTCGTTCAACGCGCGCAGCAGGTCGAGGATCTGCGCCTGGATCGTCACGTCGAGCGCGGTGGTCGGTTCGTCAGCCAGGATCAGCGACGGCTCGTTGGAAAAGCCCATTGCCAGCATCACGCGCTGACGCATGCCGCCGGAGAACTGGTGCGGCCAGGAATCCAACACGCGCTCCGGCCCCGGAATGCCCATGCGACCCAGCAGTTCGGTGGCACGGGTGCGCGCCGCTTCCGGGGTGAAGCGGGCGTGCGCCGTCATCGTCTCTACCAATTGGCGGGAGATGCGCAGCACCGGGTTTAGCGACGTCATCGGGTCCTGGAAGACCATCGCGATCTCGGCACCGCGGATGTCACGCAGCGCGTCCTCGGACAGCGTGGTGATCTCCTGGCCGCGGAATCGGATGGAACCGGCGACGATGCGCGCGGGCTCCTCGAGCAGATTCATGATCGACTTGGCGGCGACGCTCTTGCCGCTGCCGGATTCGCCGACGATGCCCAGCGTCTCGCCTCGATTCAGCGTGAAGCTGACGCCATCGACCGCGCGCACCACGCCGGCATCGGTGAAGAACCAGGTGCGCAGGTCGCTGACCTGCAACAGCGCGTCAGCGTCGTCTGGCATGCGGGTCGAGCCAGTCGCGCAGGCCGTCGCCCACGAAGTTGAAGCCGATCACCACGGTCAGGATGGCCAGGCCGGGAAAGGTCGCGACCCACCATTGGGAAACGAGTTCGCGGCCTTCCGACACCATCGATCCCCATTCCGGCGTCGGCGGCACCACGCCCAGGCCGAGGAACGACAGGCCGGCAAACACCAGGATCGCGTTGCCGAGGTCCAGTGTCATCAACACTACCAATGGTCCCAGCGCATTGGGCAAGATCTGACGGAACAGAATGTGCGTTGGGGAAAAGCCGATGGTGCGCGCGGCGGCGACGTATTCGAGCGAACGTTGCCCAAGCACCAGGCTGCGCGCCAGGCGGGCGAATTTCGGCCACCACACCACCAGCATGGCGATCACCGTGTTGCGCGTTCCTATGCCAAGCGCTGCGGCGATCGCCATCGCCAGGATGATTGGCGGAAAGCAGAACATCAGGTCGGTGGCGCGCATCAGGATTTCTTCCGTCCACCCGCGCGCATAGGCGGCGACGGCGCCGACCAGCGTGCCGGCGGCACCGCCGATTAGCACTACGGTGAAGCCGACGGTGAGTGATGTGCGTGCGCCGAAGATGATGCGCGTCAGCACGTCGCGGCCGAGTTCGTCGGTGCCGAGCCAATGCGCGGCGGATGGTTCGGCAAGGCGGCCCGCCACGTTCACCGTGTCCGGCGCGTAGGGCGTGATGAAGGGCGCCAAAATCGCTGCGACGGCCCAAAGCAGCACGACTGTACCGCCAATGACCGCCAGCAGATAGCGCCGACGCCAGCGACTGCGTCGGCCCGCACCGGAATCCGTGCTGGCGGCGAGTTCGGCCGCTTCGGCGTTGGTCAGCGCGACGCTGATGGTTGGCGGCCTCATCGCCGCATCACCCGCGGATCGAGCAGCGCGTAGGAAATATCCACCACCAGATTGACGATGACATACACGACTGCGACCACCAGCGTGACGCCCATGATCGCCGGGAAATCGAGGATCACCGCGCTCTGGAACGTATAACGCCCCAGGCCGGGCCAGGAGAATATCGTTTCGGTCAGTACCGTGCCGGTCAGCAGTTGGGCATACGCCAGGCCGCCCAGCGTCACCACCGGCAGCAGCGCGTTCGGTAGCGCGTGGCGCAGCATGATGGCCCGCCGCAGCAGGCCCTTGGCGCGCGCGACGCGGATATAATCCTGCGACAGCGCCTCCAGCATTGCGGCACGCGTGGTGCGTGTTATCAACCCCATCGTCGCAGACGCCAGCACGATCGACGGCAGGATAAGGTGCGTGATGGCGTCCCAGAACGTGTCCCATTGTCCGGCCAGCGGCGCATCGATCAGCATGAAGCCGGTCACAGTCGGCGGCGGGAACTGGTCCGCGCCAATTTGCCCCGGCCCCGGCGCCCAGCCGAGCCAGCCGTAGAACACCGCCAGCATGATGAATGCCAGCCAGAATGTCGGCGCGGACACACCGATAAGCGATATCGCGCGCGCCACATGGTCGATCCACGAATCGCGTTTCATCGCTGCCACCACCCCCAGCGGCAGGCCGAATATCAGCGAAAGCAGGAATGCGACGGTGGAAAGCTCGACGGTGGCAGGGGCGTATTGCGCGATGTCGTCGATGACGGGGCGCTGCGAAGAAATGGAAATCCCCAGATCACCATGCGTCAACCCGCGCAGGAACACCCAGTAGCGTTGCCACATCGGCAGATCGAGGCCCCATTTGTGCCGGTAAGCCGCGACGATCGCCGGATTGTTCGCGGCAATGTCGCCAAGCTGCGTCAGCACCGGATCGCCCGGCACCGTGTTGGCGATCAGGAAGATGATCAGCGTGGCCAGCAGCACCATCGCCGCGGCGATCAGCAGACGCGAAACGATGTAGCGCAGCACGTGGTGGTTCCTTCCCCCTTCATGCGCATAGCGCATGGGCCGCGGCGCGCCAAGTTGTCTTATTCGCGGCCGATCGTATGATCGCGCGGCAAGACGACCTGGGAGGGAACCGTGAGTGAAATTGGCTGGATCGGCCGGCGCGACGTCGTACGTCTGCTCGGTATCGGAGGCGCGGCGCTGGCGGCCGGATTGCCCGACAAGGTGCACGCGGCGGCGAGCGGCGGAACCCTGGTGCTGGGCGTCGATATCAGCGACTCGATCACCTTCGATCCGGCCCGCGAAGCGCAATACACCGCGCCCCTGACCATGCGCGCCGCCTATGAATCGCTGGTGACGATGACGCCGGGCGATTACCTGCACGTGAAGCCGGCGCTGGCGAAAAGCTGGGAACGGACTCCCGATGGCAAGGGCTGGCGCTTCCATCTGACCGAGGCGAAATTCAACAGCGGCCATCCGGTCACCGCCGGCGACGTGAAGTGGACGTTCGACCGACTGATCAACCTGAAGGACCAGCCATCGCAATACGTGACCAACGTCGCGGCGGTGAACGTGGTCGATCCGAAGACCGTCGATGTCGTGCTGGTCGATCCCTCGCTGCCGATCCTGACGATCCTGTCGGGCGTGAATTTCGGTATCACGGAACAAAAGGTACTGGCGGCGCATGGCGGAACCGCGGCGGCCGATGCGATCAGTGCCGACAAGGCGACGCAGTGGTTGAACCAGAATTCCTGCGGCGCAGGGCCATTCACCTTGGTCGGCTGGACGCGCGGCGCGCAGATTCTGCTGACGCGCAATCCGCACTATTTCCGCGGCCCGGTGCATTTCGAGCATGTCATCGTGCGCCACATGGGCGACAGCGCCACGCAGCTTCTGGCGATCAAGCGCGGCGACGTCGGCGCTGCGTTCAACCTGATCCCCGAGCAAATCGACACGCTGAAGGGCGACAGGCAGGTGCGCGTCGAGGGGCTGCGCAGCCTGGACTATGTGTACATGGCGCTGACCAACGAGCCCGAGTACAACAAGGCTCTTGCGGTGAAGGAAGCGCGCCAGGCGATCGCCTCGGCCATCGACTACGATGGGATCATCAATTCGCTGCTCGGCGGCAAGGCGATGCGCTGCGCCAGCTTTATCCCGATCGGCCTGTATGGTTCCACCGAGGAGACAACCAAGCAGATCGGCTGGCATCAGGACCTGGACCGCTCGAAGCAGTTGCTGCAGAAGGCCGGCTTCCCGAACGGGTTCGAGTTCAAGATCACCTACGGCGACGCTGCGGTATCCGGCCTTTCCTACGCAGTACTGGCGCAGAAACTGCAATCGGATCTTGCGCGCGTCGGCATCAAGGTCGTGCTCGATCCGATCGACCAGGTGAATCTGCGCACGCAGTACACCACCGGACATTCACAAGGCGGCGTGCTGACATTCTGGAATCCGTCAGGGGTAGAAACCGACCAGTGGGCATCCGCCAGCGTGCTGCGCGTGGCGAAGCGCATCCACTGGACTCCTGATCCGGCGCTGAAGAAACTGGTGCTGCAGGCGGCGGCAGAGCAGGATGCGGCAAAGCGAACGGCGCTGTATGTGGATTACGAAAAAGCGCTGATCGACCAGGCGAGCCTGCTGATCTTGTTCCAGCCGATCTATCAGTTCGCGGTACGCAACACGCTGAAGACGTTCCCACTGACCGCGGCCGGATGGGAGGCGGAACTGTACGACGCAACGTAGTATTCCCTCGTCATGGCCGAGCTTGACCCGGCCACGACGAGGGGTGACAGCGGCGCGCGGGTCACCCCTTTGACGGCGACCACTTATAGATCTGTTGCAACGTCCCGCCCATCAGCGCGGCGCGGTCGCTGTCCGACAGCCGGTCGGTGACGCGGAACGCATCGACGCCCTGCTTGAAGGTCAGCAACGCGACCGCGCGGGTCCAATCGGTGCCCCACATGCAGCGGTCGAGGCCAAACGCGTCAATGATTCGCCGGACCGGATCCCAGATGTCGGTGTAGGGGAACGGCTGGTGCGACAACGTGCAGGCGCCCGAAATTTTCACGGCGATGTTCTTGTACGCTGCCAGCGCCAGCAGTTTTGGAAGGTCGGCGAACGGCTGCGGCGGCGCCGGCGGCTCATGCGGCTGCGGCAGGCCGAGATGATCGATCACCAGTTGCGTCGCCGGATTGCGCTCCGCGAGGCCGGCGGCCTGCGCGAGGCGTCCTGTCGCCATGAGGTTTACCGCCAGCGAATGCCGCGCAGCAACGGCGAGCACGCGATTGATCCCGGGATCGCCGGCGTCGGTCGAGACGCCCTCGCGATTCAGCATGATGCGGATGCCGACGGTGCCCTTGGTTTCCGCCCACTCGGCGATCGATACGCCCACGTCGGGATCGGTGGGGTCGACCGGCTTGATCAGCCCGAAGCGTCCGGGGTGCTTCGCGTAAACTTCCAGCGCGTAGCTGGCGTCGTAGCGATACATGGTGAACGGCGAGACCAGCAGCGCGGCATCGACGCCGGATTCATCCATGGCGGCAACCATCTGATCGCCAGTCACCTCCGCGGGGCCGCGCAGCACGCCGGCCCACGGCCGGCCGGAGTGGTCGCGTTCATAGGCGTGGACCTGGGCGTCGATCGTGAGCATTGTTTCCACCCCTGCGTGTTCTGGTGGCGACGCTAGGAGGCGCCGTCCGCATGTTCAAGGGGCACACTTTCTGCGGCGCACGACGACAGTGACACGGACAACCGCAACGGCACACGGGATTTTCGCTTGATCGTCACACAATTCCCGCACGAGATACGCGAGCTGGAGCACGTGCTGATCGCGCTGCGCGATGGCACGAATCTGGCCGCGCGCATCTGGCTGCCGGTCGATGCAGAGCACGAGCCGGTACCGGCGATCCTGGAGTACCTGCCGTACCGCAAGCGCACCGGCACGTATGAACGCGACGCGCTGACGCATCCGTATCTTGCTGGCCACGGTTATGCTGCCGTGCGTGTCGATATCCGTGGCAGCGGCGAATCGGATGGGCTGCTCTTTGATGAATATTCACAACAAGAACAGGATGATGCGGTTGAATTGATTGCGTGGCTGGCGGCGCAGGTGTGGTGCAATGGTGCCGTTGGGATGATGGGAATCTCGTGGGGAGGGTTCAACGCGCTGCAGGTTGCCGCGCGGCGTCCTCCGGCTTTGCAGGCAATCATCACGATTTGCTCGACCGACGATCGCTATCGCGACGACGTGCACTACATGGGCGGCGCGGCGCTGCGTGCCAATTTTGGCTGGGCCGCTTTTCTGTTCGGCGCGATGTGCCATCCGCCCGACCCTGCGCTGGTCGGCGATCGCTGGCGCGCCATGTGGCTGGACCGACTGAACAACCTGCCGCTGTTTATTGAACCGTGGCGGCGGCACCAATGGCGCGACGATTACTGGAAGCACGGTTCGGTGTGCGAGGATTACGGCGCGATCGCCTGCCCGGTGTTCGCGGTCGGCGGCTGGACCGATGGCTATACCAACGCAATCCCGCGGTTGTTGGAACACCTGACGGTACCGCGCAAAGGATTGATCGGTCCGTGGGCGCATGCCTATCCGCATTTCGCGCGTCCCGGTCCGCAGATCGGATTTTTGCAGGAGGCGCTGCGCTGGTGGGACCACTGGCTGAAGGGCATCGACAACGGCGTGATGGACGAGCCGATGCTGCGGGCGTGGATGACCGAGAGCGTCCAGCCTGCGGCGTATCATGACGAACTGCCCGGGCGGTGGATTGCCGAAGCGTCGTGGCCCGCACCGGGAGTCCGTATGCAGCGGCTCGCGTTTTCAGATTCGGGGTTGCGTGCGGACGATGCAGGGCTGACGCCGGTTGCGGTGTGCTCGGCGCAGAACGTAGGTAATCATGCGGGAAGCTGGTGCCCCTTCGGGCGCGGTGCGGACCAGGCAGACGACCAGCGGGAGGACGATGCGCGGTCCCTGGTCTTCGAGACGGAACCGCTTGATGCACGCATCGAGATTCTTGGCGCGCCGGTTGTTATGCTGGAGGTTGCCGCCGACAAGCCGATTGCGCATTTGGTGGTACGGTTGTGCGACGTGCATCCGGATGGTGCGTCGCTGCGCGTCAGTTATGGAATTCTGAACCTGACGCATCGCGACGGACATGAGCACCCGACACCGCTGGTACCCGGACAGCGTTATCTCGTACGGCTGCAACTGAATGACGCGGGATCTGCGTTTCCTGAAGGGCACCGTATCAGGATCGCGCTGTCCACCACCTACTGGCCGATGATCTGGCCGGCGCCGGAGGTTGCGACCGTGACCGTGTTCGGCGGATCGCTGGAACTTCCTGTGCGCGAACCAGGCGAGAGCGATGCGCTGTTATCGCCGCTACCGGTGCCGGAAACGGCCGCACCAGAGCATGTCACGCTGGTTCAGGACGGCGTGGTGCGGATCGACAGGCTGGGACTGGAACTGGGCGTTGCAGGCAGCGTCACCGCGCATGTTGAGGAAGATAGCCCGTTGAGCGCCCGTGTGAGCATGCAGCAGACACAGACCGTGTCGCGCGATGCGTGGCGGGTGCGGATCGACACTGAGTTGTGCATGTCGTGCACGCACGATGCGTTCCTGGTGCGGGCATCGATGCGCGCCTGTGAAGGCGACGCGGAAATGTGCCGTCGCACATGGGAATGCAGCGTGCCGCGAAATCTCGTATAGTGACGGCCGAAGACAAAGGGAGACGACCGAATGGCAGAGAACATGCTCGCCCGCGCCCATCTGATCGCCGGCGGCTTCCCCCCTGGGTCACCTGCCGGGCACGACCATGATTACGCCCGTTCGCGTCTGCTGGGGCTGTTGGGGGAGGCGGAGGTGCCGGCTTCCGTTGGCAGCGATTTCTCCGACGTGGAGAAGTGGCTCCCTACCAGCAAGCTGCTGATCACTTACGTCGCGGGGCCGTATCCCGATGCCGCGCAGTGTGGCGCGATGCGAAGCTGGATCGAAGGCGGCGGCCATTGGCTCGGGCTACACGGCACCAGCGGCGGACGCGCGCAGCGGTTGGAAGGATTCCGCCAGCGCCGCACAGTCAAGATGGAGCATCACGCATTGCTCGGCTGCTATTTCCTGACGCATCCGCCGATCTGCGATATCCGCGTGGACGTGCGCGATACGGTGCATCCGATCACCGACGGGTTGCCGCGATCGTTCGAAGTGGAGGATGAGCCGTATTTCATCGAACTTCAGGATCCGACGTCGGTGCGTATCCTGCTAACCGCGGATTACGGCAGCGCCGGCGAATGGCCGGTGGCGGCGCGGCTGTATGGGTCGGACACGTCGCTGCAGGCGAACGGCCGAACACGCGTGCTTGGCTATACGAAGCAACTGGGCAAGGGCGGAGTCACGTATTTCGCGCTGGGCCACTGCCATAATCCTGAGATACGCGGCGATCGGGCGGAGATCGATACCGTGCCGGCGACGTTCCACGGATCGTGGGAAACGCCGGAGTTCAACACACTGCTGCGCAATGCGATCGAGTGGGGGCTGGATCGCTGATCCCGTTTTGTCATTGCGAGTTGGCCACCGGCCGGCGGCGGCCACCCGCCCTGGATGTAACCGCGCATTCCGTCATTGCGAGGCCGCTTGGCGGAAGCAATCTCCCGGGGGGATTGCTTCGGCCAAGCGGCCGCGCAATGACAGGGGGGGGTGGGAATGACTACAGATATTTCGCCGGCCGGATCAGCGCGCGCCACATATGCGCGACCGGGCTGTTGTCGAACCCAAGCCCTTGCTCCGGTTGGCGGAATTCGCGGCCGATCACGTCGGTGAATTCCTCCAGCTCGACCTGCACATCCGGATCGAACGAGTAGATGTCGTGCACCGTGATCATGCGGCCCGACATGTACCATTTGTGATTGAGCATCCGCTGGTAGTCTTCCTCCACATACGCGTCCGGCCGGTAATTCGCGCCGAACGCCTTGATGTAGGACTGCGGATATTCGTAACCGACTGACTCGTCGGGATAGAACCGCAGCACCTGGTGAGCGCGGATGGCCCAGGTGATTTCCGCATCGACGTACGGCTCGACAAGCTGCGCACCCCAATAGCCGTGGTCGCCGCGGATGAAGCCGATCGTGGAAATGTCGTGCAGCAGGCAGGCGAGCACCATCTTATCGCCGAGCCCCGCCTTCACCGCGTGCCGTGCACTTTGCAGCAGATGCATGCAGGGACCGAAGCGGTACTTGAAGAAATCCATCAACGTGGGCTGCGCCGGCATCGGCGGCAGGCGTGGATCGTCGCCCATCAGCACGCGCGCGTTCGGGTTCTGCTTCATCAGTTCCATGGTGTTCGGCGGCGGGCTGAGGTCGCCGTCCGCCAACGTATAAAGCCGCGACTTGACGACGATCAGGTCGAGATCGCGGCTCATTTGCTCTTCCAGCGCATCGGCGCGCTGGGACAAGGTTGCTGTGTCGTTCATGGATTCCCCCAAAGTTCAGTAATAGGCGCTGCCGCCGTTGACGTGAATGGTCTGGCCGGTGATGAAGCCGCCGTCGTCGCTGACCAAGAACATGCAAGTGGCGGCGATTTCGTCCACTTTGCCCTGACGTCCCAGTGGAATGCCTTTTGCGTCCGGCACGCGCCCCTGGTACCACTCGGGGTGGGCGCGCTGCGTGTCGATGATGCCGGGCGACACGACGTTCACGCGAATGTTGTGCGGCGCGAATTCCGAGGCCAGGGCACGCGCGAATCCCACCAAGCCCATCTTCGCCGCGGAGACATGCGCGCGCCCGCTGCCGCCGGCAAACGCTCCGTCACCTGTGAAGTAAAGGATGCGGCCATAACTGTGCTTCACCATCGATCCGATGACGGCGCGGGTAAGATAGAGCGCGCCATCCAGCACCACGCCGCGCACGGCTTCCCAATCTTCGTCCGTCACCTCGGTGAATGGCTTGTGGGGGCGGATGGCGGCGTTGTTGATCAGGATATCGACGCGGCCAAATTCAGAAAGCGCCCGCGCGGCCATGGCTTCGACCTGGTCCTTGCGCCCCAGGTCCGCCATCGCCGCGATCGCTTTCACCCCCAGCGCCTGGGCCTCGCGCACCACGGCGTCCGCCTCAGCCTGGTTCGAACGCG
Organism: Acetobacteraceae bacterium; assembly: GCA_036489395.1. Taxonomy (GTDB): domain Bacteria; phylum Pseudomonadota; class Alphaproteobacteria; order Acetobacterales; family Acetobacteraceae; genus JASHVB01. Next base: position 64,711 of record DASXFW010000404.1, read on the forward strand.
CGTTGACGACGACATGCGCGCCCTCGCCCGCCAGTTTCAGCACCGTCGCGCGGCCGATGTTACGGCCGGAGCCGGTGACCAGCGCGACCTTGCCTTCAAGTTTTCCCATCGATCTACTCCGGTTTGCCAAGGCGGTACACGCGGGCCGCGGTGCCGCTGTACAGCGCCGCCTTCTCTGCCGCCGACGCGCCCGACGTGATGCGCTTGAACGCGTTCCATAGTTCGGTATAGCCGCCGGATTGCTTGTCGGGCGGGAAGTTGCTCTCGAACATGCAGCGGTCCGGGCCGAAGGATTCGATACATGGCTCGATGTACTGGCGCCACGCGGCGGCGAGTTCCTCGGATGATGGCGGCACGTCGCGTTCGTGGAAGTCGAATCCGAACGAGGTCATCCCGACGCCCCCGAGCTTGACGTTGACGTTCGGGCATTTCGCCAACTCGGCGATGTCCTTGCGCCAGCCGGCGCGGATTTCGTCGCGGTGGCCGCGATACGGGCCAACACCCAGCACACCGCCGACGTGGTTGAGAATGATCGTCGTGTCGGGGAAAGCGCGCGCGAGGTCGATCGCATCGGGAAGCTGCGGGTGGTACTGCCAGGATTCGAAACTCAGTCCCAGCTTTGCAAGCTGGGCAAAGCCTTCGCGGAACGTCGCGTCGCGCGCCAGATGCGGCGGCACGACACGCGACGCCGCACGGGCAATCTCCGGACTCGCATCGCAGGACACGCCATAGCGGATGCCGCGGAATCGCGAGGTGATGGCGATCTGCGTTTCCAGCACCTCACGCACGCGGGCACCAAGCGTCAGGTCGGCGTGACCGATGATTGCCTCGGCGACGCGGCACTTGCCGTAACTGCCGGACGCGCTCATCGCCGCGATGCCGTTGACGAATTCGACTTCGCCGACCGGCGCCATCTCGCGCGGACCGCCCTTGCGATACATCGCCTGGCATTCGAGGAACACGGTCGAGACGATGTTATGCCCGCCGCCAATATCGTCTAACAGCTCCGGCAGAAAGTAGTGGCGACCGGGTGGCACGTCCCAGAAATGATGGTGCGGGTCGATGATCGGCAGCTCCGGTTCCAGCGCCGCCTCACGCGGACGTTTCGCCAGCCATGCCGTCAGCTCCGCGTCGGTCCGATGGTACAGGCCGCGGTATTCACCCTTGGAGTCCCCTGCCATTTTTCCCTCCCCTGGTCTCAGGCCGCGAGCGCCAATGACTCGCGCACAAAGTTCGGATCGAAGATTTTCGTCGCCATCACCTGGCAACGCTTCATAAGCCGCTGTTCGTTGGGACCATAATCCGGACGCGCGTAGTGCCAGGTGCCGATATGATCCCACAGCAGCAGATCGCCCACCGCCCATTCATGCACGTAGCGATACTTGTCCTGCAGCACGTGATCGAACAGGGAGCGCAGGAGATCGGCGCTTTCCGCTTCGGACACGCCGTCGATGCGTGCGGTGAACCCCGGATTCACGTAGATGACAGGCCGCCCGGTAATCGGATGCGTCAACAGCACCGGATGCCGCACCGGCGGACGCTGCCTCCGCTGCTCTTCGGTCAAGGGCGGGCGCTGGCTGGCTTTCTCGCGACGCACGTAGTCCCAATAGAATTCAAGGTCGTGCGTTGCGGTCAGCCCGTCGAGGCGCTCGATCAGCGCCGCGGGCAAATCCGCAGCCGCAGCCTGAGTGTTGGTGAATTCGGTAGCGCCCAGGGACCGGCCTTCCCGCATCGGCACCTTGAACGCGGACAGCACGTTCACGAACCCCTTTGTGGTCGTATAGGTCATGTCGGTGTGCCACGACTGTCCCGCGTCCGGCGCACCGATCAGCTTGCCGTCAACTCTCACGTTGGACAGGATCGTCACCTCGGGCATGCCAGGTTCGTGGTGCGGGATGCCCTTGATCACCTGGATCTCGCCGAAACGCGCAGAGAAGCCGCGGAGCTCGGCAGCCTCCAGCGCCTGACCGGGAAAGCGCAACACGCCATGCTCGCCCAACGCGCGCAGGATCACCGCGAAATCGGCGTGCGCCAGATCGTGGTGCAGATCGACGCCACGCACGGTGGCGCCGAGGATTTTTCCGCTCGGTTCAACGGTCAGCATGCTGGACTCCCTCACCGGCAGGGAGCCTACGCGCGGGTTATGGGGAGCGACAAGGCAAGGCTCTACGACGCCTGCCCTGCCCTTGCGGGCATTTCCGGTGCCGGCACGCGTGGCAAACCGAAATGATCGCGCAGCGTGGTTCCTTCGTAATCGCGACGGAACAGGCCTCGGCGCTGCAATTCCGGCACGACGAGATCGACAAAGTCGCTGAACCCGCCTGGGAACCACGCCGGCAGGATATTGAACCCATCCGCCGCGCCCTCAATAAACCACTGCTCCAGCGTGTCGGCGATCCGAACGGGCGTGCCGCAGAGCACCCAGTGCCCGCGCGCCGCAGCGGTCAGATTGAACAAGTCCCGCAGCGTCATGTTTTCCCGCCGCGCCATTTCATACAGCACGTTATGGAACGTCCGGCTGCCTTGCGTCAGCGGCGGCGGCGGCACGGGACCATCGAGCGGATGTCCGGATACGTCATAGCCGATGCGGCTTGTTACCAATGTCAGTGCGTTGCCGGCGTTGATCCAGCTTTGCAGCTTTGCCAGTTTCTCGCGGGCTTCCGCGTCGCTGGCACCGACGATCGGCATCACGCCCGGCAGCACCGCGATCGCCTCGGGCGGGCGGCCGAACTTCGCCATGCGCGCCTTCAGGTCCGCGTAAGCCGCTTTCGCGGGCTCCAGTTCCTGCACCACCGAGAACACGACATCCGCGGTGCGCGCAGCCAATTCCAGCCCGGTTGGAGAACCGCCTGCCTGGATGATGACCGGGTGCCCTTGCGGACAGCGTGCCATGTTGACCGGGCCACGAACTTTGAAGAACCGGCCGTGATGATTCAGCGGGCGCACCTTGTCCGGATCGATAAAGCGGCCGGTCGCCTTGTCCGCGACGATCGCGCCGTCATCCCAGCAGTCCCACAGGCCGCGCACGACATCGACAAACTCATTGGCCCGGTCGTAGCGGAATTCGTGTTCCAGGTGCTCGTCCAGATTGAAGTTCAACGCGGTCTTCTGATTGGAGCTGGTGACGACATTCCACGCCGCTCGCCCGCCGCTGATGTGGTCGATCGAGCCGAAGATGCGCGCGACATTGAACGGTTCGGAAAAGCTGGTGGAGACCGTCGCGCCCAGGCCGATGTGCTTCGTATAGGCGCTCAGCACGGAAATCAGCGTGGTCGGCTCGAAGCGGCACATGAAGGACGGATGGTCGGTGGGGTCCATCGCCATCGCGTCGGAAATGAACAGCAGATCGAATTTGCCACGCTCTGCGATGCGGGCAATCTCCTGCATGACAGGCAGTTCCATGTGGCTGGTGAAGGCGCCTTCATAGCGCCAGCCGGCCATATGATTGCCGGTGCCGAGCACGAACACGCCGAGATGCATCTGGCGGCCGATATCGCCCATGATGAGCCCGTCTCCTGCGGTGTCAGGTCACCTGCCCAAGGAACTCACGGGTTCGCGGGTCCTTCGGATTGGTGAAGAAGTCCTCGGGCGGCCCGTACTCCACGATCACGCCGCGGTCGGTGAAGTAGATACGGTCGGCGACGTCGCGTGCGAAGCGCATCTCGTGCGTGACCAGGATGCAGGTCATGCCCTCGTCGGCGAGTTGCTTGATGGTAACAAGGACTTCCTTCACCGTCTCAGGGTCCAGCGCGGCCGTCACTTCATCGAACAGCATGACGTCGGGGTTCATGGCCAACGAACGGGCGATGGCGACGCGCTGCTGCTGACCGCCGGACATTTCGCCGGGATACGCATGTTCTCGGCCTTGCAGGCGCACCTTGGCCATCAGCGCCATGGCGCGTTCCTCGACCTCCTTGCGCGGCTGATGCAGCACCTGGATCGGCGCCATCATGACGTTCTGCAAGGCGGTGCGGTGCGGGAACAGATTGTACTGCTGGAACACCATGCCGATGTGGCGGCGCAGCGCGAGCTTGTCGAGTTTGGCATCGCCGACCTCGATTCCGCGCACCAGGATGGAGCCGCGGTTGAACGGCGTCAGTGCATTGATGCAGCGGATCAGCGTCGATTTGCCGGAGCCGGACGGGCCGATGATGCAGATGACCTCGCCCTTCATCACGTCGAGCGAGACGCCCTTCAACACTTCGATCGGGCCGAAGGATTTGTGCACCTCGTCGATCCGTACGATCGGCTGTGCGTTGGTCCAGGCGTGTTCTGGGGCGAGCGTCGCGATGTTGGCCACCTCTAGATCTTGACCGCGTAACGCCGCTCAAGCCGCTGCGTCAGGCGGGCGATGGGATAAGAATACAAAAAGAACCACAGCAGAATCCAGCCGTAAAGCGGCGCCAGCAGGTCGGTGCGGCCGCCTTCCGCGGCCTCCACCTGGCCGGCCAGGGTCATTACCTCGTTCACGCCGACGATCGACGCGAGCACGGTTGACATGGTCAGGATGGCATACAGGTTCATCCACGGCGGCAGCATGCGCTTGATGCACTGCGGCAGGATGATCGACCAAAGCTGCTGCTGGCGACTGAAGGCGAGCGATTCCGCTGCTTCCCATTGGCCGGTGGGGATCGACAGCACGGCGCCGCGCACGATCTCCGCGACGTTGGCCATCACCGGCAGGGAGAGGCCCAGCACGGCTTTGATCCAGTCCGGCAGGGGAATGACGAGGCCGCCGATGCTGATCTGGAACGGCAGCATGTACATCACAAAGAACAGCAGAACCAGCCAGGGTGCGTTGCGGAAGAATTGGGTGAGGACCCAACTGGGCTGGCGGACCGGTGGCGCGACGGAGATCAGGCCGATGCCGAGGAACCAGCCCAGCACTGTGCCGATCGCCATCGCGAAGAAGCTGATCGCGATGTTGAACACGAAGCCGCGCAGCAGCAGCGGGGTCCACTTTGCAAGCACCGCGAACACGCTCGGCCGTCCGACGGCCATGCCCTGGGCGTTGGCAACGCACGCGAAGAAAACGATGACGGCGGCGAGTGCGAAGCCGTGCCAGGCGCGTAGCTGCAGCGTGGGCAAGGTGGCGCTGTAGGTCGCGGGCATGCGGAAGGTCTGCCGGTCGTGGCGTGGTTCGTGGGGCCGGCGGCCAGGCCCGAACGAGCTTGCTTCGTCGCTGCGCTCCTCGCAATGACAGTGAAGGGGGGGGACGGGGGTCATGTCAGCGCGGACTGTAGCCGGGCAGGCGCATCGCATGCTCTACGCGATGCATGACCCACACCAGCAGACCAACCAGACCGATGTAGATGACCAGCAGGACCACCATCATTTCCGGCACGTTGGTGTCGTCGGACCAGATCTGCGCCGACACGTACAGCAACTCCGGCACCGCGACCGCATAGGCCAGCGTGGTGGTCTTGATCAGGTTGACCAGGTTGTTGTTCAGCGCCGGCAGGCAGACGCGGAACGCCAGAGGCAGGATGATATAGGCGTAGGCTTTCAGCCGCGTGTAGCCCAGCGCCTCGGCGGCTTCGACGGTGGAGTGCGGTACTGCTTCGATGCCGGAACGGAAGATCTCCACGTTGAATGCGCCGGCGAAGAAGCTGAGTGAGATGCAAACCCACACAAAGCCGCTGATCAGTGGGGCGGTGGTGCCGAAGCTGGTGCGCGCGAGCGGCAGCAGCGCGCTCAGGCCGAAATAGAAGAAGTAAAGCTGCACGAGCGGCGGGGTGTTGCGGAACACCTGGATGTAGCCTTGGACCACTCGCCGGGTCCACACCAGCTTCGAGCCTTGCAGCCACGCGCCGACGATGCCGATGACGATCGACGCCAGGATGGTGATAACGGACAGCTCGATGGTGACCAACAGTCCGTCGAAGAACCGTGCGGCGTCGAACGGGTCGTAGAAGATCGGGAGATTGATTCCGGTCGTCTCGTAGAGACGCCGGAACCAATGTGCGATCAACTCCACCGGCTATTGGCCGGAGTACTTCTTGTGCATGTCCTCGGCAAACTGCGCATGCTTGATGTGGTACTTGGTCTCCAGGTCCAGGATCGTGCCGTCCTTCGACCACTTCTCCACCATCTTGGTCATATAGGCGGCCCATTCCGGCTGGTTGAGCTGAACCGCCAGGCCCCAGGGCAGCGAATCCTGGGAATCGAGCGGCATGTCGTAGGTGCTCCATTCCGGCTGCAGCAGATCGGCCTCGATGGACGTATCGTCGTACAGCAGGCCGACGCAGCGGCCCTGCTTCAACGCGGTCAGCGCCTCAGCCGTGCCGGCGAAGGCGACGACCTGCAGGCCGAATTTCTCCGACGATGTCTTGTTGTAATAGGCGCCCTGGATGCCGCACACCGGCTTGCCCTTGAGCTCATCCCACGACTTCAGGTTCATCGACCTGGGAACCATGATGTTATAGCCCGACGCGTAGTAATCGGGATGGATGATATCGACGACCTTCTCGCGTTCCGGCGTATCGGTCATCGTCGCGATCATCAGGTCGATCTTGCCTTGCTCCAGGAACTGCATGCGGTTGGCGGCGACGACCGGCACCAGCTCCAGCTTCACGCCGAGGCTTTTTGCCACGTCGGCGGCGAGCGCGGGTTCGATCCCCTGGATCTCGCCGGAGGGCGCGCGGAAGCCGAACGGGGGATAGTCGGCCTTCACGCCGACGATCAGCGTGCCGCGCTGCTTGATGGTGGCAAGGTCGTCGGCTTTCGCCTGCACTGCGCCAAGCGCCAGCAGGCAGGCAAGCATGCAAGCGCCTGCCAGCAGACGCGAAAATTGGCTCCAGGATGTCATTCTGTCCCCCTGACCTGTTTGGACCGCAGCCGGTTCGGTCGGCCGATACTCGCCATGTTTGGCCGATGAAGTCCAGGCCTGATTGCTCGGAATATCGGCAAATGCCGCGTCAACCCGCTGCCCCTGTCATTGCGACCGCAGCGAAGCAATCTCCCGCGAGGTATCGCTGCTCGGCCCGCGGGGGATTGCTTCGCTGCGCTCGCAATGACAAAGCAGGAATCATGCGGTACTCCTGGCTTACGGTCCTGACGGAAGCGTTACGTGGCCAGACCGGCTGGCAGCCGGCCTGGCGGGATGCGACGCCACGCGATGCGTACGACGTGGTGATCGTCGGGGGCGGCGGGCACGGGCTGGCGACCGCGTATTACCTCGCGAAGGAGCACGGCATCAGCAACGTGGCGGTGCTGGAGAAGGGTTATATCGGCTCGGGCAATGCGGGGCGGAACACGACGATCATCCGCTCGAACTACCTGCTGCCGGGGAATGAAGCGTTCTACGAATGGTCGATGAAGCTCTGGGAGGGCCTGGAGCAGGATCTGAATTATAATGCGATGGTGAGTCAGCGGGGGGTGCTGAATTTGTATCACTCCGACGGGCAGCGCGACGCATTCGCCCGGCGCGGTAATTCGATGCGGCTGCACGGGGCGGATGCGGAACTGCTGGATGCCGATGCAGTACGGCACATGGTGCCGTATCTGGATTTTGTCAATGCGCGCTTTCCAATTCGCGGCGGGCTGCTGCAACGGCGTGGCGGCACGGCGCGGCACGATGCCGTCGTGTGGGGATATGCGCGCGCGGCGGACCAGCGCGGCGTCGATATCGTGCAGAACTGCGAGGTCACCGGCCTGCGCATCGAGAGCGGGCGGATCACCGGGCTGGACACGAGCCGTGGGTTCATCCGCGCCGGCAAGGTCGGCATCGCAGTGGCCGGCAATTCGTCGCGCGTCGCGGCGATGGCGGGGATGCGGCTGCCGATCGAAAGCCACGTGCTGCAGGCGTTCGTGTCGGAGGGCGTGAAGCCGCTGATCGATACGGTGGTGACGTTCGGCGCGGGGCATTTCTACATCAGCCAGTCGGACAAGGGCGGCCTGGTGTTCGGCGGGGATATCGACGGCTACAATTCCTATGCGCAGCGCGGCAGTTTTCCGGCGATGGCGGACGTGATGGAAAGCGCGATGGCGCTGATGCCGATGCTCGGCCGCCTGCGCGTGCTGCGGCAATGGGGCGGCATCATGGACATGAGCATGGACGGCTCGCCGATCATCGACCGCACGCCGGTCGATGGGCTCTATCTGAATGCAGGCTGGTGCTATGGCGGCTTCAAGGCGACACCGGCGAGCGGGTGGTGCTTTGCCTGGACGATCGCGAAGGAGCATGCGCATGCGCTGAACGCAAAGCTGCGGCTGGACCGGTTCCGCAGCGGCGCGATGCTGGATGAAAAGGGCGCCGGCCCGCAACCGAATCTGCACTGAACCGACGATGCGCATTCCCTGTCCGTATTGCGGCCCACGCGGCAACGAGGAGTTCGTGTTCCTCGGCGGTGTCGGTCCGGCGCGTCCGGATGGCGACGATGCGGATGCCTGGCACGATTATGTGTATCTGCGCGAGAACGTTGCGGGTGCGCATCGCGAATACTGGCAGCACACGCACGGCTGCCGCGCGTGGCTGGTCGTGACGCGCGATACGCGATCGCACGCCGTGCTGGGGGCCGAGCCGGCGGAGAAGCGGGAATGAGGGCGGACGTGGGAATGTATAGTTCTCCCCCTGCCCTTGAGGAAGGGGGTTGGGGGGAGGGGTGCGTTCAGGCACCGACCGCGGATGTACGCACCCCTCCCCCTACCCCCTCCCTCAAGGGGAGGGGGGAGTATTTACCATGAGCCGCCTTCCCGCCGGCGGGCTGATCGATCGCGCCAGCCCCCTGCCCTTCACTTTCGACGGCGTCCGCCTCGAAGGTTGCGCCGGCGATACGCTCGCGTCCGCGCTGCTGGCGAACGGGGTGCGGCTGGTTGGCCGCAGTTTCAAGTACCACCGCCCGCGCGGCATCCTGACCGCCGGCTCCGACGAACCGAACGCGTTGGTGGAGCTGCGCGGCGGCGCGCGGCGCGAGCCCAACACGCGCGCCACCACCGTCGAGTTGTTTGCCGGCCTGACGGCGGCCAGTCAGAACCGCTTTCCCTCGCTGCGTTACGACCTGGCGGCGATCAACGGCCTGCTGTCGCCGGTGTTCTCGGCCGGCTTCTACTATAAGACCTTCATGTGGCCGGCGAAGGCGTGGGAGCGGCTGTACGAGCCGATCATTCGTCGCGCCGCCGGCCTCGGCCGCGCCAGCTTCGCGCCGGACCCCGACATTTACGAACATGCGCATCTCCACTGCGACGTGCTGGTGATCGGCGGCGGTCCCGCCGGCATTGCCGCCACGCTGGCCGCCGCACGCTCCGGCGCGCGCGTGGTGCTGTGCGAGGAAGATGCGTGGCTCGGCGGCCGCCTGCTGTCGGACCAGGAAACCATCGACGGCAAGCCGGCCGCGGCGTGGCTCGCCGATGCGCAGGAAGCCATGCCGGGCTTTCCGGAGCTGCGCGTGCTGCGCCGCACGACGGTGACCACTGCTTACGACCACGGCAGCTACCTGGCGCTGGAACGGATCGCCGACCACAAGCCGCAGCCGGCGCCGGGCGAGCCGCGTCAGCGCGTCTGGCACATCGCCACCCGCGCCGCCGTGCTGGCCGCCGGCGCGTTGGAACGCCCGATGGTGTTCCCCGGCAACGACCGTCCGGGTGTGATGCTGGCCTCGGCGGTGCGCAGCTACATCAATCGTTTCGCCGTGCGACCGGGCCGCCGCATGGTATTGCTGACGGCCAGCGACGATGGCTGGCGCACGGCGGCCGACGCGGCGCGGGCCGGCATCGCGATCGCCGCCGTCGTCGATGCGCGCGACCAGCCGGCGTCGCGTATCGTGGACGCCCCGGTGTTCGCCGGCGGGCAGGTCGCCGGAACCGAGGGCGGCAGCAGCCTGCAATGCGTATTCATTACCGACGCCACCGGACAGCGCCACCGCATCGACGCGGACCTGCTGGCGGTCGCCGGCGGATGGAATCCGACGCTGCACCTGGCCTGCCACCTCGGCGCAAGGCCGGCCTGGAACGCCGGCCTCGCCGCGTTCGTGCCCGACGTCACGCCACCGGGCATGCTGGTCGCCGGGGCCGCCGCCGGACGCCTCGGCCTGGCAGATGCGCTGGCCGACGGTGCGCGCCTGGGCGCCGAGGCGGCCCGCGCCGCGGGCTTCGAACCGCGCGACCTCCCCGGTCCATACGTCGAACCGGAGACCGTGCGGCAGTCGCTGGTCGTGGACATACCGCACGGCGGCAAGGCGTTCGTCGATTTCCAGAACGACGTCACCGCCGGCGATGTCGCGCTGGCGGCGCGCGAGGGCTACCGCTCGGTGGAGCACCTGAAGCGCTACACCACGCTCGGCATGGCGACGGATCAGGGCAAGACGGCCAACGTCAACGGCCTGGCGATCATGGCGGCGCTGACCGGCGCATCGATCGGCGAGACCGGCACCACGGTGTACCGCCCGCCGTTCGTTCCGGTGGCGATCGGGGCGCTGGCCGGCCCGCATCGCGGCCGCGACTTCCGCCCGTTCCGCCTGACCCCGGCGCACCGGTGGGCGGAAAGCGTCGGCGCCGTGTTCTCCGAGGTGGGGCCGTGGCTGCGCGCGCAGCACTACCCGCAAGCGGGCGAAACGAGCTGGCTGCAATCCGCCTGTCGGGAGGCGCTGGCGGTACGCCACGCGGTCGGCGTCTGCGATGTCTCCACGCTCGGCAAGATCGAGGTGTTCGGCCCGGACGCTGGGGTTTTGCTCGACCGTCTCTACACCAACACGATGTCCACGCTGGCGGTCGGGCGCGCGCGCTATGGGCTGATGCTGCGCGAGGACGGCCTGGTGATGGACGACGGCACCGTGGTGCGCCTGGCACCGGAGCATTTCGTGCTGACCACCACGACGGCCAATGCCGCCGGCGTGCTGCGGCACATGGAATTCTGCCGCCAGGTGCTGTGGCCGGAACTCGATGCCGAAGTGCTGGACGTCAGCGATCAGTGGGCGCAATTCGCCATCGCCGGTCCACTGTCGCGTGACGTGGTGCAGGCGCTCGCGGCGCCCGGACAGGACTTTTCCAACGCGGCGTTCCCGCATCTGGCGGCCGCCCCCCTGCGACTAACCGGCGGTCAGGACGGCCGGCTGTTCCGCGTCTCGTTCTCGGGCGAGCTGGCCTACGAGCTCGCGGTGCCGGCGACGGATGCGGAGCCGGTGCTGCGGCGGGTGCTGGACACGGGCGCGGTGCCCTATGGCACCGAGGCGCTGGCCATGCTGCGGGTGGAGAAGGGCCATGTGGCCGGCGGCGAACTCAACGGCCAGACCACCGCGCGCGATCTCGGGCTGGAGCGCATGCTGTCGCGGCGGAAGGACTTCATCGGCCGCGTGCTGGCACAGCGTCCGGCCTTGCTGGCACCGGATCGGCCGAGCCTGGTCGGCGTGCGTCCGGTCGATCGCAAGATGCGGCTGGCGTCCGGCGGGCATTTCCTGGCGATCGGCGCACCGGCGGACGCCGCGCATGATCTGGGTTGGGTCAGCTCGGCGGTGTTCTCGCCCACACTGGGGCATTCGATCGGGCTGGGTTTTCTCGCCGGGGGACTGAGCCGCGCCGGCCAGTCGGTCCGCGCCTATGATCCGGTGCGGGGCGCGGACGTGGAGGTGGAAATCGTGCATCCCTGCTTCGTCGATCCGCAAGGAGCTCGGCTGCGTGTCTGATGTGGTCGTCACGGAACGTCGGGACTTGTCGTTGGCGATGATTCTGGTCCGCCGCGGCACGCTTGCGGCCGTGGAAGATGCGATGCGGGGGCGCTACGGACTGGAGCTGCCGGCCGCGGGCCGTTGCACGACGGGCGGCGGCGTCACGTTGCTGTGGCACGGCCCGGACCGCTTCCTTGCCATGCGGGATGGCGGGGATGCGACGCTGGCAAGCGAGCTTGCGTCCGCGTTCGTCGCCGCAGCGTATGTGGTCGAGGCGTCCGCGTCGCGGCTGGTTCTTGCGGTATCGGGCACCGGAGCCGGTGAGGCGCTGAGCCGGCACCTGCCGATCGATCTGCATCCGCGCGTCTTCACCCCCGGCAGCGTCGCGCTGACGCGTTCGGCGCATATCGATGTGCTGGTGTGGCGAGAAGCTGACGCGCCCTGCTTCGGCCTGGCCTGTGCGTCGAGTTACCGCGACAGCTTCCGGCGGAGCCTTTCACTGCGCTGATGCGGCGTCGATGCGAGTGGCAGCGTGCGTTCCGCAATACGCGGTGTCGGAAACATTGACCCGTGCGCCTGCGTGTCATGGCCTGGCTTGGCCCGGCGACCCACGTCCGCGATGCATGGGACAGAAGGAAAGTCGTGGGTGGCCGGAGGCTGTTCTCGGGCGGGCTTTCGGCGCAACCCGTGCGCCGGCCATGACACGAAGCGTCAGCCTCAAGCGCCACTGATAATACCGCGTGCCGAAAAGAGCGACGTACGCTCCGATGTCCATCCCGTCATGCCGACCACCGGGCACTTGACCCGGTGGTCGGCATGACGACATTATGCGACCGTGCGTCAATTGCAGCGATTATTCGTCAACAGTGCCGAAGGCGTGGATGCCGACCGGAGCCTGCCACCGGGCACTTGACCCGGTGGTCGGCATGACGGTGGGGGCGTGGGCCGAAGAGTCAGCCATTTCGGCACGTGGTATAATGCGGCTGACAGCTCATTCCGTGATCGTTCGGGTGGCACGAATCAGGACGGCGGGGCCAGCCATGCTGTGGCCCCGTGCGTCATGCGTAATAAGATTGGTAGCGCGAGACGGCAGGCGGACCGGTCGGCGGTCCGGTGCCGGGATGAGCGAACGTTCGCCGCAACGGCACAGGTAACAGTGCATGCGCGGGAAGTGCGGGCGCCAATCTGCGCCGAGCACGACGGATTTTCGCGGCGGAAATCGGTGCGGGCGCCGGTGCGTTTGGCGCGACTGCGGTATCCGGGCCGATCGGGCCAGGGGCAATGCCGAGTGCTTCTTCAAGCTGCGACCACAGGGACGGGCCGCCGTCGCACTGCTGCAACCTGGCCAGCAATGCCTTGAGCACGTGGGGAAGTTCCTTGAGTTCCGGCGCGGCGGCACGGCCACGACGCGTGCAAGCGATCGCGTCGTCTGGCTGGTTGGCGATCGGGGCGGCCGGCGGTTGTGCGGAATCCTGCGGCTGGGCCGGCCGGGCGGCTGCCTTCGAGGCCAGCCGGCGGGCGCGGCGCTGCTGCATGGACTGGGAATGCTCGAGCAGGAACAGGATGAGCAGGGCGATGAGGTAGGCGGCCCATTCCGGCATCATGTCGGGCGAATCCGGGTCTGCCCGATCT
>DASXFW010000245.1:0-17535 GCA_036489395.1 Acetobacteraceae bacterium
CTGGCGCTGCGGATCAACCGCTTGAACGGCGATTGGGACGCCTATTGGGCCCGCCTCGCCGCCAAGCCGCCCGCCAATCTCAACCAGCCAACAGTGTCGTCAGATGTCGCCGCTTGAGCGCACAAGTTTGGTTCGCACCCCCTCACGGCCCCCGCCGCCGCATCCCCCCACGCCCGCCGCGCCGCTTCGACGGATCATACCCCCCGCCGCCCGGCCCCATCGGCTCCGGCGTGCGATCCTTCCGCCCCCGCGCGCCACCCGCCCCCGGCCGCAGCGAGGCACTCGAAACCGGCGGCGGCTCCAGCCCCAGGTCCAGCGCCTCCAGCCGCCGCAGCTCGTCACGCAACCGCGCCGCCTCCTCGAACTCCAGGTCCGCCGCCGCCGCGCGCATCCGCTTCTCGATTTCGGCGATCGTCGCCTTCAGATCGCGCCCAACGAATTCCGAGACCGCCGCGTCCTTCACCGGCGCCACCGTCACGTAATCCTGCTCGAACACGCTCTCCAGCACCTTGCCGATCGTGCGCTTGATCGACACCGGCGTGATGCCGTGCGCCTCGTTCCACGAGCGCTGCTTGTTGCGCCGCCGTTCCGTCTCCTCGATTGCGGCGCGCAACGACCGCGTCATCGTGTCGGCGTACAGGATCACCCGCCCGTCCACATTCCGAGCCGCCCGCCCGATCGTCTGCACCAGCGAGGTCTGCGACCGCAGGAACCCCTCCTTGTCCGCATCCAGGATCGCCACCAGCGCGCATTCCGGAATGTCCAGCCCCTCGCGCAGCAGGTTGATACCCACCAGCACGTCGAACACACCCAGCCGCAGGTCGCGGATGATCTCGATGCGCTCCAGCGTGTCGATGTCGGAGTGCAGGTAGCGCACCTTCACCCCATGCTCTGTCAGATAGTCCGTCAGGTCCTCGGCCATGCGCTTGGTCAGCGTCGTCACCAGCACGCGCGCGCCGGCGCCCGCGACAGTGCGGCATTCCGCCAGCAGGTCATCGACCTGGTGCTCCACCGGCCGCACTTCCGTCACCGGATCGATCAGCCCGGTCGGCCGGATCACTTGCTCGGCGAACGTGCCGGCGGTGCGGTCCATTTCCCATGGACCCGGCGTCGCCGACACGAACATGGTCTGGGGACGGAAACGCTCCCATTCCTCGAACTTCAACGGCCGGTTATCGATGCAGGACGGCAGGCGGAAACCGAACTCCGCCAGGATGGATTTGCGTGCGAAGTCGCCGCGATACATGCCGCCCAACTGCGGCACCGTCACGTGGCTTTCATCGACGATCAGCAGCGCGTTCTCCGGCAGGTATTCGAACAACGTCGGCGGCGGCTCACCGGGGTTGCGGCCAGTCAAATAGCGGGAATAGTTCTCGATCCCTTTGCAGGAGCCGGTCGTCTCCATCATCTCGATGTCGAACGTCGTGCGCTGGCCCAAACGTTCCACTTCCAGCAGCTTGCCTTCCGCCGTCAGCTCCGTCAGCCGCGCCTTCAGCTCCACCTTGATGTCGCGAATCGCCTCCGTCAGCGTAGGCCGCGGCGTCACGTAGTGGCTGTTCGCGTACACCACGATGTCGTTCAGCGCCGCGGTCTTTTCCCCGGTCAGCGGATCGAATTCATGGATCGATTCGATCTCGTCGCCGAACAGGGACACGCGCCAGGCACGGTCTTCGTAGTGCGAGGGAAAGATATCGACGATCTCGCCGCGCAGCCGGAACGTGCCGCGCTGGAACGCTGTGTCGTTGCGCCGGTATTGCAGATCGACCAGCGCCTTCGCCACCACGTCGCGATCGATGTGCCCGCCGACCTCCAGCCGCACCACCATGCGAGAATACGTCTCGACCGAGCCGATACCGTAAATGCACGACACCGACGCCACCACCACCACGTCGTTCCGTTCCAGCAGAGACTGCGTCGCCGCGTGCCGCATCCGGTCGATCTGTTCGTTGATCTGCGCGTCCTTCTCGATGTAGGTGTCGGTGCGCGGAACATAGGCTTCCGGCTGATAGTAATCGTAATACGAAACGAAATACTCGACGGCGTTGTCCGGAAAGAACTGCTTCATCTCGCCATAAAGCTGCGCCGCCAGCGTCTTGTTCGGCGCCAGGATCAGCGTCGGCTTCTGCACCGCCTCGATCACCTTCGCCATGGTGAAGGTCTTGCCCGATCCGGTGACGCCCAGCAGCACCTGGTCGCGCTCCTGCGCCTCAACGCCGCGCACCAGCTCGGCGATAGCGGTCGGCTGGTCGCCGTTCGGTTCGTACTCCGACACCACCCTCAGCCGCCGCGTCAGCGGCTTGGCCGGCTGCTTCGGCGGCGAGAACAATGCGGACGGTGGACGCACCAGGGTTTCGGACATGGGGAGACTCCTCACGCTACACATGGCGCCGGTCCGGGGCCGCGTCGAGGGGGGCAGCCGCGCCAACAGGGGTTGGACCGAGGTGTATATGATGGTCATATACATTCGTGATCGACCTCGCTGCCATCGCAGGCTTCGACTGGGATGCGGCTAACGCTCGCAAGAACGATAAGCATGGCGTTTCCGCAGAAGCTGCGGAGCAAGTGTTCTTCAATCGGCCACTGTTGGAGGCGGACCTGAAGCACGGCCTGAACGAGCCGCGCTTGCATGCCCTGGGCAAGGATAGCACCGGCCGGCTTCTGCACGTGACGTTCACGTTGCGGGACGGCGGCAGTAAGATCAGGGTGATTTCGGCACGTGACATGCACCGCAAGGAGCGGTTGATCCATGACCGGCAAGGTTAAGTCCCCGCCCGCGTTCGCTTCGGAGGCGCAGGAGCGGACGTTCTGGGAAAGCCATGACAGCACAGCGTATGTGGATTGGTCGCAGGCCCGGCGGGCTGTGCTGCCCAACCTCAAGCCGACGACGCAGACCATTTCGTTGCGCCTGCCCAAGCACTTGCTCGATGCCATCAAGTCGGCAGCGAATGCGCGGGACGTGCCGTATCAATCGCTGATCAAGGTCTGGCTGCAGGAGCGTGCCCAACGGCCGTAAGCCGCCGCGTATCGAGCGCCTGGCCGGGGTCCACTCATTCTTAGCCCGGCAGCACCTTCCGCAGCAGGCTGTCCCGCAACAACAGGCTGGCCCGGCGCAGCGCGTCCGTTGCGGCCTCCAGCCGGGCGCCGAGTGCCGTGCACAGGTGCAACTGCCGGAACCCGGTCGCCTGCTGCACCGCCGCTGCGATCAGGGCACGCTCGGCGTCGTCCGCGGCATGTTCCAGCACCGCGATGCGATCGATCGCCATCAGGCACTCGTCGGCGTCTTCCGCAGCGGAGCGCTCTTCGGTACGCATTGCATGCTGCAATGCGCGCTGCCATGCCTGCGCTGCCTCCTGGAGCACCGTGGCAAGGCCGAGCATCGCCTCGGTCGCGACGACCGGCACACCGGCCGCCGACAGCAGGCCAAACAGGAACATGGCTTCTTCGAGCTCGTCCGCGGCGTCGTCGGCGTCGTGCAGCAGCGGGCCGAACGCCGCATGGTCGGGGCGGCGCTGCACCGCCTCGAACACCTCTGCCACCAGGCGATCGGCCTTATGCTCCAACGCCGCCGCACGCTGCCGCGCCGCGGCCGGATCGCCGTCCGCGGTCATGGCCCCATGCACCATCGCGGCCAGCTCCGCGATCAGTGCCGCATGCTCTGCCGCCACGCGCAGCAGCCGCCGGCGTTCGTTGCTGAAATGCCGGGCCAGCTCGGCGCGGATGCGATCGCGCAGCAGCAGCGGCGAGCGGCGCTCCTTCAGGCAATCCAGCGACGAGCGCAGCACGAAACGCAGAAACGTTTCGGTTTCCGCCGCGCCCAGCACGTCGCACAGCCGGTCGCCGAAATGCACCGCGGAGCTGTTCGCCGCCTCGATCGCCTGGTTGACCAGCCGCGCACCGCCGAGTTCCAGGAACGCGCGATGGCCGATCTCTTCCGTTGTCGCCCATTGCAGCAGCGCCATACGCTCCGGTGCGCCAAGGAACGCACGAAGCTGCTTGCGGGCACGATTCCAATCGATCAGGAACACCAGCCGCGATCCGATGAATCGCAATGCCTCGTGCAGCACCGCTTCATCCCTGGCGTCGATGCGGCCGGAGGTAAGCTGAAACGCCGTGCCGCCGGCGATCCGGCCGGGCTGCGTGGTCTCCCACACCGCGCCGCATGGTGCGAGCATCGCCTGAAAGAACTGCAGCCGCTGCTCATGCACGTCCGTGTAGGCAATGCGGATGGTCAGTCCCTCGACATGGATCACCACGACATGCGCATCCGTTGCGCCAATGTCGTTCTGCAAGATGAGCTTCCCGTCGGCACCCAGCGCTGTCGTGCCAAGGCCGGGATGGTCGAATTTCAGATGCGCCGTGCGATTGACCCCCGCCATGAACGCGGCGACGCAGGCACGGTCCCGATCGGTCAGGCCATACGCGGTCGCGCCATCGATGGTTTCCTCGGCAAGGCTCGCCTGCAACAGGTTGAGCTGGCGGTGCAGGTCCATGACCAGCCGGTGCAGGCTGTCGCTGCCGGCGGGCGGCGATGCGGCGCTCATCTCGGCCAGCGTTGCCGCTTCCAGCCGGTTGCCCGCCGAGCATGGCATGGCTGCCAGCATGGCTTCGAGCCGCGCGGCCATGTCCGGCGTTCCAGCCTCGACCACCGGCGCCGCCATCGCTTTCAGCTCCTGCGCTGTGCGGCTCAGCACGCGATCGAGTCCCGGCATGACATAGGCATCGCCACGGCATCGCACGGCGGCGGTGAAATCGTCGAACCAGGGATCGTCGATGCCGCAGGCCAGCCGCTCATGCTTCAGCGTGTTCGCCGGTTGCTCCGGATGGCCGGCGTGCAGCGCGCCGAGTTGCAGCAGTGAGAGCAGATATTTCACCCGCTCATTGGCTGCCAACGCGGTGCTGAGCGCCGCCGATCGGCTGAGACCGGTTTCACCGATCGCTGCCAGGACTTCGGCTTTCATGAACTTCTCCGGCCTTTGACGCCGGCAGTGAAGCCCGGCTGCGCGACCGCGGCCTTGATTTGGGTCAACCCTTGAGGATGACAGTTCGATGCGCGCCGATTGCCGCCCATGCGGCGCAACGGATAGTTTCGGCGCCACTCAGCGGGGGAGCCAACGATGCAGGCAGATCAACGGCTTTTGGAAGGCCAGGTGGCCCTGGTAACCGGCGCCGGCCGCGGCCTGGGCCGTGCGTTCGCGGCAACGCTGGCGCGCCTCGGGTGCTCCGTCTGCCTGCACGGCATGCGCGAGCACGGGCCGGCGGAATTCGGCGAAGGCACCACCCTGACAGAAACGGCGCGCGAAGTCGGCGCACAATACAACGTCGCCACGCACCCGGTGCTCGGCGATCTTACGCAGATGGATCATGTGGAACGGGTGGTCGGCACAGTCGTGGACCACCTCGGACCGATCGACATCCTGGTGCATAACGCGGGTGGCGACATCGCAGCGGCAGGCGGCAAGCCGGAGCCGAACGACGCGGTCTTCATCCCGGAAATCGACGTGCGCGCGATGATCGATCGCAACCTGCTGGCCACCGTGTTTGTCTGCCAGGTCGTCGCCCGGCAGATGATGCAGCGCCGGCGCGGGCGGATCGTCACCATCAGTTCGATCGGCGCCTATGGCGGCCGGCCGGACGGCGTGATCTACGCCGCGGCCAAGGCCGGCGCGATCCAGTACACCCGGGGCCTCGCCGCGCAGTTGCGGCCGTATAACGTGACCGCCAACAGCATCGCCCCCGGGGGCACCCGTACCGCACGGTTCCTGGCGACCCGGGAGGTCGATTCTGCCCGGCTGGTGGAGGGCGGCACGCTGGAGCGGGTCGCCCTGGTCGATGAGGTGGCACGCGCCGTGGAAGTATTCGCCGGACCGACCGGCGACTTCATCACCGGCCAGGTGCTGCGCGTGGACGGCGGCAGCCAGTGCTGGCCGGCGTGACGTGCCGGGCCAAGGCCGGGGCTCTGCCCTGAAATCCGCCAGGGAGGCGTTGCCCCCTGGCCCCCACCAAAGACTACGCCGGCGCCTGCCCTCGGGCTTGGCCCGAGGGCCGGAGCTCCAGGACGCAGAGCCTCCTCCTGGCGGCTTTCAGGGCGGAGCACTGACCCTCCCCCGGGTTGGCCACGCGCCGCCATCCTGGCATGCTGTACGCAACAAACCGAAGGAGACTGAGATGGCGGAAGGTTGGGTGCGTGTGGCGGCAAAGGGTGATGTGGCGGAGAATGCCGCGATATCAGTCCGCGTCGGCGGCAAGGATATCGCGATCTACCACCTGCCGGGCGGCGACTTCCGCGCCACCGACAATATCTGCACCCACGAATACGCCCAGTTGCACGAAGGCTGGCTGGAGGATGGCTGCATCGAGTGCCCGCTGCATGCAGCGCGCTTCGACATCCGCACCGGCAGGGCACTGTGCGCGCCGGCCGACGTTGACCTCGCCGTGTTCGAAGTGAAGGCGGAAGGCGACGATCTGCTGGTGAAGATTCCGGGGTGAAGCAGCGTCCGCGACCGGGGGTATAGCGCCATTGGCCGACATGCTCTGGCCGAGCCCGCTGACCGGGCGCCCCGAGTATGTCGGCCTGGTGGCCGAGATCGATATCGCGCAGTTGGCGGGTGGCTACCGATCCCGGCTGGGCATCGATGTCACGCGGTTGTTCGCCGGCGTGGACCGATTGTGCCTGCTGCGCGATGCCGAGACGGGGCTGTCGTTCTTCAGTCCGCCGGTTGTTGGCGACGTGGCGTTCTATGATGCGCTCGCCCTTCGTCACGACTATTATCGCGCCGACAAGGCGGAATATCGCATCGCGCGCGACTATGTTCGGCCGGGCGCCAGGATTTGCGAAGTCGGTGCGGGCTTCGGCCTGTTTCGCGATCACGTGCCGGGGGCGGATTTCCTCGGCCTCGAATTCAACGATGCCGCGCTGGCGCACGCCGCCGCACGCAACATCCCGATGCTTCGCCGCGACGTGCATGAGTTTGCCGACGCGAATCCGGCGGCATTCGACGTGACCTGCGCGTTCCAGGTGCTGGAGCATGTCGTCGAGCCGCTCGAATTCGTTGCGTCACTGGTACGGCTGACCAAGCCAGGCGGCACGATCCTGATCTCCACGCCGAACGGCGAGGCTTATATCGCGCGCAACCGCGATCTGCTGAATGTTCCGCCGCACCATGTCACCTGGTGGGAGGACATGACATGGACGTGGCTGCAGCAGCGGTTCGGCCTGTGCGGCCTGCAACTGCATCATACGCCGGTGGATGAGTGCCTGATCGAGTGGGCGCGCATGGTTGCGGTGGACGGTCTTGCGGCCCTGCTGGACCTGAAGCTGCATGCCGTGGTGGACGAAACGCCGATGCGGCATCGAATCGATGCTCTTGCCGAGCACACCGCCCGGATCATTGCATCCGGTGTGCGCCATCGCATGGACGCGCCACCGGTGGGACATACCACCCTGGCGGTCTTCTCGCGATAGCGCCTGCGGCAGCCGGCGCGGCGTTCAGTTGCGGGTGGGAATGAGGCACTCCAGGGCGTCGGCGACCGAGGTGAACCGCATCACGCGCCCCATCGTCGGTTGCACGGCGATCTCGCCGGTGCCGCGCCACATGGTCCAACGCCGGAACGTACTGCTCTTTGGGTACAGCGCGAGGACTTCTTCGTATTCCTCGCCCTCGGCCGAATAATCCAACTCGATGACCAGACGAAGGGCGTGGTATTCTGACCACCCCTGCACCATGAACAAATCGGCGAGTTCGAACGCCAGACCGGTCGGCGCCTCTGTCAGCAGCGGTGGCCTGTTCATCCGAAATACCTCACATATCGCCGGCGTCGGCCCGGCAAATTCGGTTCATTCACAGACGCGTGATTATCCCTACACGCGCTCGTGAATGCAAGGATCAATTTTCGTCCGACCGATCAAATTAACCGCCAGGAACTGCAATTATTTCAACGAACGGATTTCATGATAATTAGGGATAGGCTATGAAATCGCCGAACTGGATGCGAACAAGTCGCGGAACCGCGCAATCCGATGCGGATGTGCGATGTCATAGGGAGCCGAAAGTCCTGACTCTTGTGTCATGGCCCGGTCATGACACAGGGGGACGTGCCGTGCAGCCGTACTTCAAAACTTACGGCGCCTGGTATCATAGGGTGCGGTCGAAGCATGACGTTTTCGCCGACGCCGTACCGTCATGCCGGCGCAGGTCGGCTTTCCACGAACTGCCGTGACCCACACGGCAGTTCGTAAGGGCCTTCGCCCGCCATGACGGCGGGGCGCCGCCGGACAGTCAATCATTTCCCCGCATAATACCACGCTCCCCCTCCGCTCGCCGGAAAGGGAGCGCCAGCCGTCTCCGCGGATCAGGCAGCCCGGCTCTGCTGCTGCGGTTCGCCGGACAGATAAGCGCGCAACTGCAGACGCGCGCGGTGCACGCGGCTTTTCAGTGTGCCGATCGCGCAGCCGGTCCGCTCTGCCGCGTCCTCATAGGAGTTTTCCTGCAGCACGATCATGAACAGCGCCTCGCGCTGGTCTGGCGGCAGGCGATCGACGGCCCAGCCCAATTCGCGCAGCGCCGTGCGATCTTCGTGCGCCGCAGGCATCGCCACGTCGGGAAGATTGTCCATGTCGGTGAATTCGCGACGATTCCGCACGCCGCTGATGAAATGATTGATCATGATGCGGTGGATCCAGGCGGAAAAGTTTGTGCCCGGGATAAAACAATCTTTTGCCACCAGGGCTTTTGTCGCGACATCCTGTGTAAGATCCTCGGCGGCGGCGCGATTGCGTGTCAGTGCAAGCGCCCAAACACGCATCCTCGGAAGAAATTGAAGGAGTTGTTCCTGAAAATCCTGTGACATGCGTTATGGCTCCCGGCGTTCGAATAGTCGGTGCAGTCAGCATGTAAAGATATAATGCAGCGCATGCGCCGCCGCTCAGCGAATGGGCGCTGAATCGGGGATTTGATGCCGCGACGCCGGGTTCGCGCGGATATGTGAGCCGCCACGCGGCCATTCTGCTTGCTGAACGCGCTAACGCAGCAGAATGCCCCGACGATTTCTCTGGCATTCCACACGATTTCGTGCGCAAGGCACGCCCGCCATGCATACCTTGTTCCGCCTGCTTCCACTCATCGTGTTACTGGCTCTGCCGCGCCTCGCGCAGGCGCAAACGCAACTCGCCCCGTCGCCATCCGACCAATGCGAATCGGCGATTGCCAGCGCCGAATACGTGGATCGCCTGCCGCCGCATCTCCTGGGCGCGATCGCACGGGTGGAGAGCGGCCGGCCGGACCCGCAGACCAAGCGGCTCGATCCGTGGCCCTGGACGATCAACGCCGAGGGTACCGGCGCATTCTTCCCGACGAAGGAAGACGCGATTGCCGCGGTGCGCCGGCTGCAGGCGCGCGGCGTGCGGTCCATCGACGTGGGCTGCCTGCAGATCAACCTGATGTTCCACCCGGATGCGTTCACCTCGCTGGACGAGGCGTTCGAACCCACCGCCAACGCACGCTATGCGGCACGATTCCTCGATGAGCTGCGGGCCGGGACGACGGACTGGCTGCAGGCGGTCGGCGATTACCACTCGCAGACGCCGGTCCTGGGCGAGGACTACCGCCAGCGCGTGCTGGCGCTGTGGCGGGATCCCGGCCTGTCAGGCTGGGGATTAAGCCTGGCCTCGGCGTACCAGGATTTCGCGCCGCGCCGGCAGGTCTATGCCGATTTCACCCGTACCAGCCCGGCCTATGGGGCGTTCGCCATCACCAACCCGGCCCTGGAGCCGGTACAACAGCGATAGCGGCGCAGGGCTCGCCCGACAGTCACGCAACGACCGCATGCCAGCCATCGCCGCGGCGGGCCTGGCCGGGCGGTCCGGCATCCGACCTCACCAGAAATTTCATTTGCTCATTCGTGTGCTGCGGTGCAGCATAGGTCAGAACCACTGCCTAATTGGAGGAGGCGCCCGTAGCACGAACGGAGCCGAGCCATGTGGGCCTACACGAATGACGAACCCCGCTTTCTGTCCTCGCGCGGGAAAGCCCGCGCCGTACCGCCGGCGGTCGGCGGACACCTTAGCCGCCTCAACCCGCTTTACTGGCTGCGCGCCTGGATGCGGCATGAAGCGGCCCGCACGGAGCTGTATCAGCTCGATCAGCGGGAGCTGTCCGACCTTGGCATAACGCAGGGCGACATCCCGGCAATCCTGGAGGGTACATTCAGGCGCGAGCAATAGGCCGCCGCGAACCAAGCCCTGTTGCGCGCTGATCCGCCTCGTTCGCTACGGGCCGATGTGAGATTGCAAGGGAGAGCGCTCATGCTTCAACCGGCAGCGGTTCCATTTTCCGCGGATGAATTCACCGCGCTGCCGATCGCCCGGTTCAGCAACAAAAATAACTGCTACCACGTGCCGAAAGTCCTGACTCTTGTGTCATGCCCGGGCCATGCTCACGGGCATGACATAAGGGGACGTGCCGTGCAGCCGTACGTCAAAACTTACGGCGCATGGTATGATTCGAAAATTTCTCGTAGTCCTGCCGATCCGTACCTTCAAACCCCTGGTCATTCCACGAGCCCATCCCGCCGAATACCCAGGCAATCTGCGCAGCGGCCAGAAGCTGTTTCGCTGCAAGCGGAATGTCGGGGCTGGGCGCGAGATCAGAATGGTACGCCTCCGCCCACCAGGCCGACCGACATCCTGTCCGTGATGGGCGGATTGTTACTCGCAACGTGGTAGAGACGCAGACCAATCGGCCCCCCGTCTCGACATTTTGAGACCCACTCGACCGGGCCATCTGCAAACAGGGTCTCGCTCGGAGCCGTTGAGCTGCCGCGGAAAGTCACAAACCTTACGCGCCGGCAAAACGTGAACAATGACGATGTGGGCCAGAAATCCGCACGCGAACGTCCGCGCAACAGGTCATTTCCAAAAATGGCGAGTCCCACAACTTGAGCGATAGGAAGTTGCAACGTGTACCCCGCACGAACTGGCTCAGATCCTGGCGAATGGCCGCACGGCAAAGCATCGCCGGACACGCGGGTTATCACCCTCGTCAACGGCGCATACGAAGATGGCCAAACCGTGAGGCACAATCCCGTGTTGGTGGGCGCACAAGGACTCGAACCTTGGACCCGCTGATTAAGAGTCAGCTGCTCTACCAACTGAGCTATGCGCCCGCTGCGAGGGTACCGGCCAAGCCCCGTCCCCCAGCAGGGGCCGCGCTATAGCAAGCCCGGACCGGGGAGGCAAATCGCCGGGCCAAGCCACCTACGCCCCAGCCAATATCGCGTCCGCCACCTTCTCTGCCGTCATCAGCACCGGGAAATTCGTGTTCGCGCACGGCACCACCGGGAAGATCGAGGCGTCCGTCACCCGCAGCCCCTCCACCCCGCGCACCCGCCCCGCGGGGTTGGTCACCGCCATCGGATCGTCGTCCGACCCCATCCGGCAGGTGCAGGACGCATGCCACACGCCCACCGCCGCCTTGCGCACGAACGCCTCCAACTGCTCGTCGTCGCGCATCAGGCCGTCGAGCGTGAAGCCCTCCATGATCAGGTTGCGGATCAGGTAGCTGCGCAGCGCCGCCGGCCCATCCAGCGCCTTCGCCATCGCGTCGGTCAGCCACTTGTTCTTCTTGCTCACCAGCCCGACCTGGCGGACCTTGTCGCTGTAGCTGGCGGGGAACGGATCGGTGGTCACCGCCTGCATCGCCGGCGTGGAGTGCATCGCTCCGAACCGGCGTACCCCGTCCATCATCCGTTCCAGGTCGCGCTGATCCGACAGCAGGTTGAAATCCACCATCGGCTCATCACGCCAGTTCGCCGACGCCAGCTTCACCTCGCCGGTTTCCGAATACGTCTTGTACACGGTGATGATGAACGATCCGATTTGCTCCCCCACCGCGTGCCATGATGTCTTGTTGGTGACGACGGTGAACATGTCGCCGGCGGGAATCCCCGGCAGCCCCGACGAATAACGCAGCGCCGTATAGATATGCCGCCGCGTGTAATCATTGACGATGCGCGCATGCGGCTTGATGAACGCGGCGACCGCGACGGCCGGATGATCCTGCAGCCGTTGACCGACGCCAGGCAGCGCGGCGCGCACCTCGATGCCCATGTCGCGCAGATGGCCGGCCGGACCGATCCCCGCGCGCAACAGATGCGCCGGCGAATGGATCGCGCCGGACGACAGGATGATCTCGCGACCACGGAACTCCGTTTCCCGTCCGCTCACCATCGCCTTCACGCCGACGCAGCGCAGTCCGTCGAACACCAGCGACGCAACCTGCGTGTCGGTGGAGATCGTCAGGTTCTCGCGCATCCGCGTGCCGGGATCGAGATAGCCGATCGCCGCCGACACCCGCCGTTCGTAAACATTGGAAATGGTGATCGGGAAATAGCCGTCCTCGAACGCGGCATTCTGATCGATCAGGAATTTGTAGCCCGCCTGCTTGAAAGTTTCTCCCGCCGCCTTGGCGTGTTCTGGCCACAAGTCCGGAAAGATCCGGCGCACCGGGATGCGGCCTTCGCTGCCGTGCCACGGGCCGTCGAAATCCATGTCGCGCTCGACCTTCCTGAAGAAGGGCAGCACGTTGTCCCAGTTCCAGCCGCGGGCGCCGCGCGCATGCCATTCGTCGTAATCCGTCGGCGCGCCGCGGTTCGCGAGTTGGCCGTTGATCGACGATCCGCCGCCGAGGATGCGCGCTTGTTCGTAAGTACGCAGCTTGGGACGTGGTTCGTCGGGACGGTTATGCGGGATGACCTCGGTGGTGACCTTGAGCTGGTTCCACGTATAGGCCGGGTTCAGATACGCGGTGCCCGGATAGGAATCGAGGATCGCCGCCGGCACCTTGCCATGCGGCGTGTCCTGCCCCGCCTCCAGCAGCAGCACCCGGTTGGCACTGCGTGCGGACAGCCGGTTGGCCAGCACCGAACCCGCGGAACCGCCGCCAACGATGATGTAGTCAAAGTTCGTCACAGTCACTGTGAATTCCCCCTCCCCTTGTGGGAGGGGGTTAGGGGGAGGGGTCGCTTCGTAACGCAAAGACCCCTCCCCCTAACCCCCTCTCTCAAGGGGAGGGGGGGACTAAGCAAAGCAGCGCGTTCATCGCGTCTCCGTGTGATACGTCTTCGACACGATCTTCCAGCCGTCCGCCAGCTTCACCAGCGTCAGGTAGTCTGTGAAGTACCGCGGCGGAACCTGGCATTGCACCTTCGCGAATGCGGTGGTCGGGCCGGAGCGATCGATCTGCACCACCCAGTCGCGTCGCGGCAGATCGCGGCTCTGCGGCGACTGCCGGCTGCGCAGCAGCGCGAACCATTGCTCCTGCGACATGTCCGCCAGCTTGCCGTCCTCGGAGCTGAACAGATGCGCGACGTTATGAAAGGCGCGCGCGAGTTTGGCGAGGTCGCCTTCGTACATTCCGTCGAAGTACAACTGCAGCACATGTTCTATCTCATGTAGATCCGATGGCATTCCGCTTCCTCCTTATGTCTGTGCGTGGCGCGTCTGTCACTGCGAGAAGCCCGGCATGCCCTTCAGCACCCCAGCTTCGCCGCCAAATCCTCGATGTCCGTCGCCACCACGTCCCACTCGTGCTCTGCCGCATAATCGCGCTTCTGGTGCGGCCCATACTCTGCCGGACGCGGAAAGAACGCCGTCATCAGCCCGCATTTCCGCGCGCTTCCAAGGTCGCCGTTATGCGCCGCGGCCATCATCACCTGCCCCGGCTCCACATCCAGCAGCTTCGCTACGCCGAGATAAGTCTCCGGATCTGGCTTGAAGTGACCAAACAGATCGGACCCGAACACCATGTCCCACGGCAGGCCGGCGAACTTCGCCATGTTGGTCAGCAGCGCGACGTTGCCGTTCGACAACGGCCCGATGATGAACTTCCGCTTCAGCCGCGTCAGCCCAGGCACCGAATCCGGCCAGCCGTGCAGCCGGTGCCAGCCCAGGTTGATGTGCCGCAGATCGGCCTCGGTCAGCCCGGCGATACCGAACTCCGCCACCAGCCGATCCAGCGCCATGCGATGCAGCCTGTCCAGCTTCATCCACGGCAATTCGCCGGTACGCACGCGCTGCATCGACGGGTGATAGGCGGCGCGCCACGCATCGACCAGCGCGGTCCAATCGGCGGATACGCCACGCTCCCGGCCGAACGCGGTCAATTCGGCGATCAGGCTGCCGCGCCAGTCCACCACCGTACCGAACGTATCGAACACGATCGCCACCGGCTGTTTCGCTGCCATCGCATATCCCTCCCGTAAGAACATGCAGCGAAGCCTCCGGACGGACGGCGGTCAAGCACGGCGCTGCCTCGCGAAGGTCGCGCGCTGGTGCTCCCCACGACCACGCTGCGCACTCCTGTGCGGACCACTGACATCTATTGTCGGGATAAGCCATGCAATGACGCGGCCCAGTCCGCCACGTCCCCTCATTCCCGGCGCCGGGTCATCTAACCTTCACTCAACCGAAATCCCCCTGACACGCCGCACCACTACCCCTGCGTCCAAACAGCTTCGGGGAGTTCAAAACCATGGCGCGTGCCCATTCCTTTACCCAACTCGATGAGCAGCCGTTCAAGCGATTCCATTGGCTGGCGCTGTTCACCACGGGAATGGGCGTGTTCACCGACGGTTACGATCTGTCCTCGATCGGCCTGGTGCTGCCGTTGGTCCTCGCGTCCTTCGGCGTCGCCCACATCACCGGCCTGGAAAGCGGCCTGCTCGCTGGCTCGGCGCTGGTCGGCGCCGCGATCGGGGCGCTGATCTTCGGCGCACTCGCACAGAACGGCCGCAAGAAATTCTACGGCATGGACGTCACGCTGATGGCGATCATGGCCCTGGCGCAGGCCTTCGCCCCCGATCTGTGGAGCCTGATCGGCATCCGCTTCATCCTCGGCATCGGCATCGGCGCCGACTACGTGCTCTCGCCGACCATCATGGCAGAGCACGCGAACCGCAAAGACCGCGGCAAGAAGATCGGCCTCGGCTTCGGCGTGATGTGGCCGACCGGTGCCGCCGCCGCGGCGCTGTTCTCGCTGTTGCTCGGCTCGCTCGGCGTCGCACCGGACCTGCAATGGCGCCTCGTGCTGGCGTTCGGCTTCGTCCCCGCCGTGTCCGTGTTGTACCTGCGCCGCAAGATGCCGGAGACCGCGCGTTACCTGGCCCGCATTGCCGGCGACAAGCTGAACGCCAGCGCCGTCGTTCGCCACATCGCCGGGACCGAACCGGAATCCTCGCCCCTGCTCGACCGCCGCGCCTGGCGCGAAGTGTTCGCCCAACACGCCCGCCCGATCTTTGGCGCCGCGCTGCTGTGGCTGCTGTTCGATATCGTCATCTACTCCGGCATCCTGTTCGGGCCGTCGCTGATCGCCAAGGGCCTTGGCCTGTCGCCAACAACGTTCGCGCTGATCACCTCGTTCGTGTTCGTGATCCCGGGCGCGTTGCTCGGCGTGTCGCTGATCGACAGGATCGGCCGCAAGCAGTTGCAGGTCGCCGGCTTCATCGGTGCGGCGATCATGCTGGGATTGTTCGCCTGGCAGCGGGACCAGGTGCTGGCGGCGCCAGCGCTCGGCATGGTGTTGTTCGGCCTCTACAGCCTGCTGATCACCGCCGGCCCTGCGACCGTCTCCGGCGCCGGCATCCTGGGCGTCGAACTCAGCCCGACGCGCATTCGCACCATTGGCCAATCGGTCACCGTGGTCGGCGGACGCATCGGCGCGTCCATCAGCGCCTTCCTGTTCCCGCTGTTCTTCGGCGCGCTTGGCGAAACCGGTGTCATCGCGTTGCTCGCCGCGATTTCCGTGCTGGGCGCGATCTGCACGATGCTGGTGATTCCGGAAACCGCGCAGCGCTCGCTGGAGGATATCAACGCAGATGGCGAGGCGGATCTGGTAGCGGCCGCCGCCGCCGCGGACTGACGCTCGCTCCGGCCGCCCCCGTGGCATTGCCGGCGCAGGTCATGACACGGGGGCTGCTTCTCGGGAGGTCAATGCGGCGCAAAGCAAGGCGAGACACGGGCGGCTGGACCAAGCGCCATGCGATGCGGGAAAATGCGCGCCACGGGAAAGCTCCCGAAGCTGGCTACATCGTTCTGGTCATGTGCACGGGACGCGGCCATGACCTGGTGAGCGTCGGCTGCGCAACCATCCCGAAGAGTCAGATTTTCTGACACCTGCGATTGGTGCAAGGATGGTTTGGGGTCATGCGCTCGTGCGCACTCAGCCGCTCGCGATCATTGTGCCCTGAAAATGTTTCACGCCCTCTGGAAGCAGCGTCCAGGCGTGCTTCGTCGCCTCGAATATGGACGCCGATGGCGGAGGGAAGTCGGGATCGGCGAACGCGCCGACCGCCACGATGCGCAGGTCCGATCGGACTTCAGGCTCCCAATACAATGATGTTCCACATACAGAACATAAATAGAATCGAACCTTTCGACCAGATTGTCCATCCCGCTCGAAAACCCTCCTGGGGCCTTCGACCGTGACCTGTTCTTTCGCAAAGGCGGCACCATTGCTCGCCAGCGCCCCGGTCCGGCGCTGGCATGCCTTGCAGTGACACATATTGACCAACAACGGTTCGCCTGATGTTGTCGCACGCAGGGCGCCGCAGTGACATTGGGCAAGTCGTTCCATCGGTGTTCCTCCGTTTGAGCCGCGCAACCGAATTCTGGCACAGGCGAGCTTTACACAACTGGCAATCATTGCTTTCAGAAGACTCCCCAAGCTTTCGGCAATGATCTGACTTACCATAAGCGCCTTATCCGACATCGGGGTTAGGAAACGTACGTTGCGTGCCGCTTCCACCCGCTGCGCCGTGCGGGGTGGTTTGTTGCGTCAGCACGCCAAACTCTCGATGGCATCCAGGCTTTCATTGCCCGGGCGACGGCCGGCGGGCACATTCCCGGTCGGGCGATCGCCGTCGTCAACGCGACCGCCCCCATCCCGTTGGAGACGTTCGGCTGGCGCGACAGGCAAGCCGGCCAGTCCGTCATCATGGGACACGCTGTTGGCCATCTGCTTCCTGTCCAATCGTTCGCCGCCTCTGGCCTGGCGATCCGGGCGATCCGGGGAAGCCCCGATTGGCACAAGCCGGTCCGCCACTGCGTTCCGGCGCTTCGTCCATGCGGCCGCGGCAGCGATCCACTGGGCCGAACTGCCGCACCTCCTCCCTTGCCCCCAGCCAAATCGCGCCGCTCACCTGAAAATATCCCTTGCCTTTGTTCCTGTTTTGTGCTTTACTCCCCCCATGTTCCTCAACCCAGCCAACCGGCCGCCTATCCAACCACCCGGCTCGCTCCAGAGCCGGAACGCCACCACGCCTGCCGCCAAAGCCGCGCGCACCGCCGGCCTCCTCACTCTCCTCCGCAAGTTGTTCGACTACGGCAAGGGCGTCATCGCCGTCCTCGAACGCCAACCCCCCTTCACCGTAGAACATGTCGGCAAGGTCGCCCTCCGCTTCGGCACGCCCAACGTCAGGCTGATCGCCAACCGCGTCATGCGCGGCCTGCAGATCGCGCTCGCCCTCAAGGACCGCCTCGCCGCG
>DASXFW010000080.1:0-5445 GCA_036489395.1 Acetobacteraceae bacterium
CCTGTCATTGCGAGGCCGCTTGGCCGAAGCAATCCCCCGCGGGGGATTGCTTCGGCCAAGCGGCCTCGCAATGACAGAAAGCGCTTGGCTGTGACAGAAAGCGCTTGTCTGTGACAGGAAGCGCTTGTCTATGACAGAAAGCGCTTGTTTGTCGCCAGGAAGCGCCGGTTTGTCGCCAGGACCGCTTCACCCCTCGCACTGACAGTGTGCGATTGCTCTCCCTACGCCCCTCGTTCGGCGTGCAGCTTCCATAACGCCCACGGCCGCTCGACCAGCTTGTCCGTCGTCTTCGTCGCCGCCGCCGCTTCCTTCGCGCTCAGGAACTCCGGCTTGCCGCCCATCGCCAGCGCCTCGGCCTCGATGCGCGCATCCACTTCCGTATAGACCGCGCGATACGTCACGTGCTTCAGCGTCGGCCCCACCGCGGTGGAGCCGTGGCCGCGCATCAGCACCACCGTGTGCGGTCCCAGCGTCTGCGCCAGCGCGTGGCCGAGCATGTTGTTGCGGATCAGCATGTCGGTGCCGTCGCCGCCGGCGCTGCGGATGTCGAACACCGGTGCACCGGTGCCCAGGAACGCCGCGATATGATTCATCGGCCGCAGCGCGATCTTCGTATCGGCGAACGGGATCACCGCCGGCGAGTGGCTGTGCACCACGGCGTGCACGTCCGGCCGGACTTTGTAGATCTCGCCGTGGATGAAGCGTTCCAGATACGAAACGCGGCCGTTCGCATCGATCGCCTCGCTGTCGGCGTCGTATTCCAGGATGTCGGCCGCGGTGACGAGTGCCGGCGCCATGCTGCGCGCCATCAGGAAATGCGTCGGGTCCTTGGGGTGCCGCACGCTGACATGGCCGAAGCCATCGACCACGCCCTGATCGAACAGGATGTGGTTGGCGGTGACGAGGTCGGCGAGCAGGGCGGGATCGGCGGGCCCGGCCGATGCGGTGGCGGCGCGGCCGCGGGCCGGCAGCAGCAGCGTGGCGGCGGCGGTTGCCAGCAGGCCACGGCGCGACAGGCCGTGCGGCATGCCGCAGAAGCATTGGATCATGCGATTCCTCCCAACGGATCGGACGGTGTCGTGTCACTGCCGGCGGGGCACCGCAATCCCCCAAGGGCACGTGCGATCATTCGAAGCCGGGGCGCTGCTCGGGGCAATTCGAGTGCAGGACTGATCCCAGGTGCCGGAATGGCTGCCTCTTGCTGGCGTCCGGCACAGTCCCCGCACAGTGTCCGGCACAGTGCCCGGCACAGTGTCCGGCACAGTCCCCGCACAGTGTCCGGCACAGTCCCCGCACAGTGTCCGGCACAGTCCCCGCACAGTGTCCGGCACAGTGTCCGGCACAGTGTCCGGCACAGTGTCCGGCACAGTGTCCGGCACAGTGTCCGGCACAGTGTCCGGCACAGTGTCATTGCGAGGCCGCTTGGCCGAAGCAATCTCCCCCGGGGGATTGCTTCGGCCAAGCGGCCTCGCAATGACAGCGGCCTCGCAATGACATGGCCGCGGCCGTGGACGATCCTACCGGTGCCCGAATCCGGCAAGGCGATGTTGCACCGAGAATGCACGACACACCGCGCCACGACATCAAACCGCAGGCACTGCGCCTAACCAGGTCGCGCCACGGCCTCGCTGTGAGCCGGGTATTGCGTCGAACCGCCCAGGCGCACCTCCAGGTCGATCGCGCCGTCGAACCCATGGAACAACGCCGACGGCAGCGTCGCGTCGCCGTCCGTCCAGCGCAGGCCGAGTTCCGCCTCGAACGCGTGGAAGCCGTCCGACAGCGCTGGGCTCGCAGCCTCCATCACCCGTATCCGCGTCGTCTTGTTCAGCGTGACCCGCGCCACCGCGACGCCAAGCGACCTTGCATCGCGACCCAGCCCGGTCTCCGCCGGCGATGCGGCCCGGGAGACGATCCGCACCGTTCGCGGACGATCCGTCAGCCGGAACATGCGCGTGGCGCCGCGGCTTGGGCCGGAGTCCACCCGCTGCCCATCGACCAGCAGATGCAGGTCTGGATCGTCGGTCGTCGCCATCGTCGCGCGGTGGCGATCGCGCTCGAGCAACCGACGCCACACCGCATCGACGATCGGCCCGCCGGTCAGCACCGGAGCGCAAGGCGGCTTCGCGGCGTGGTCCCAGGTGTCGTTCTCGTTCTGGAACATCCAGCGGTTCCCATCGTCGCGGTAGCTCTCGGACTCGGCGCCGTTGGCGATCAGCACGTCGTGGGTGGCCAGCTCGATATGATAGAACTCGACATGCCGCCGATGATCGTCCCACAGGATCGTGCGGTGGTTGACCAGGAACTCCGCCGGGATCAGCACGCCATCGATGAACAACGCATGGCCCTTGGTAATGCGAAGGTCGGCGAAGGGCACATTGCCGGACAGCGCGGATTTGCGGACGACGACCGGGGTCGCGGCGGAACGTTTGCCGGGCGTAACCAGGACCTCGCCGCTGCCGATCCAGGCGATCGGCCGCAGCGTTCCCGACATTGTTCTGACCCGCATGCCGATCGTCAGGTCTTCTACCGGCACGTCGCCGCGTTCGGTGCGGATCAGCGTGCCGCGCAGGAAGCAGGGCGCCTCGGCGTCGGTGGTCAGGAACCCGTTCGGGGTGACGCCGAACGTGTCGCCGGCGAAGCTTCGGCCGATATCCAGCGTCAGGTCGATCGCGGTATGGCCGGAGCGCAGCACCTGCAGCGTGTTGGTGCTGACGATGCTGGCCGAAGTGGCGTCGGTGACGCCGCTCAGATCGATCGTGTCGCCGGCCTGGAAACCGTCGATCTGGCCGGAAAACACGGTCGGGCTGAGCACCAGGGACCCGGTGTTGGCGGCAAACACGATGGTTTCCCCGCCCGCGACGGCGCCGGTGACATCCAGCGTGCTCCCGGCCTCGATCGACACGCTCCCTGTTCCCGTCAGCGCGCTTATCGTCACGCTGGATGGGTCGATGAATATGGTGCCGTCGTTGGCGACCGACCCGGCGCCGGTCAGCGTCGCGTTCTGGAACGTCAGCGTGCCGGCATTGGTCAGGTCGATGCCGGACGCGAGGGAGTTCGCGCCGTCCAGTGTCCAGTAGGCGCCGGCGTCGATCGTTATTTGCACGAAATTGACGAACTGCGTACCCAGGCCCGTCAGCGTGCCGGTGGCGGCGGCGCTTGCAAGTTCCAGCGTGCTGACCGAGCCGGCGCCCACCGCGTTGCCGCCCTGCACCACGCCGATGAAGGAAGCGCCCGGATCGATGATCAGCCGGTTGGTGTTGCCGCCGGCGAAGCGTATCGCGTCGGTGGCGCCCGAAATGCTGCCGCCATTGGTGACGATCGCGCCGCCGCTGGCGACGAAGATGCCGTTCTGGATTCCCGCAATCACGCCGCCGGACTGGTTGGCGACCGTGCCTCCCGCGGAGAAGTAGATGGCGTCGTTGCCGGCGATGCTGCCGGTATTGACGATATATCCAGGCGCGCCGCCGACGGCGATGCCGTAGTTTTGCCCCGCGATGGAGCCGCCGGACACATTGCCGACCGTGACCCCGTCGTTGGAGTCGATGCCGTCGCTGCCGCTGCGGCTGGCGGCGATCGCACCGCCATTGGTGATGGTTGCCGCGCCATTATAGACGAAGATGCCGGCGCCGCCCCCGGTGATCGAGCCGCCCGATGCGTTGGAAATCGAGCCGCCGGTCAGGATGAAGATGCCGTCCTGGCTGTTGCCCGAGATCGATCCGCCGAATTCGTTCACGATGAGGCCGGCGGCGCCGACGCTCATTTGAATCCCGACCTGGCCGCCGCCGATGCTGCCGGAATTATCGATGGTTGACGCACCGCCGCCGACCACGATGGCCGTGCTGCCCGAAATCGACCCGCCGGATACGTTGGCGATCGTGCCGCCGGCCGAGAAATTGATTCCGCTGCCGCTCGCACCCGCCGCGATGCTGCCGGCGTTGTTGACGCTTCCGGCGCCGCCGCTGACGACGATGCCCTTGCTGCCGCCCGAAATCGAGCCGATGGACGCATTGCTGACATAGCCGCCGTGCAGCAAAAGAACGGCGTTGCCTTGGTTGCTTGTGCTCGCGATGCTGCCGGTGTTGCCGACGGTTCCCGCGCCGGTGTTGACGAAGATGCCCTCGCTGACCCCGACGATCGATCCGGTGTTGGTCACCGTGCCGCCGTCGTTCAGCTTGATCCCATAGGACGGGTTCCCCGTGCCGATGAGGCGGCCGTCATTGCTGACTGTTCCCGCGCCGCCGGTGACGTAGATGCCGCCGTGACCGCCGGTGATCGAGCCGGTGGACGCGTTGCTGACACTGCCGCCGTGGAATAAATTGATGCCGAAGTAGCTGGAGCCGGCGATCGAGCCGGCGTTGCTGACGGCTCCCGTCCCGCCGTTGATGAAGATGCCGTAGTTGCCGCCCGTGATCGTGCCGCCGGGCGCGTTGGTGACCGATCCGCCGCCCCTCAGGAAGATGCCGCGGTTGGTGCCGGCGACGATGCCGCCGTTGTCGATCGTCCCGGCACCGCCATAAATTACGATGCCGTGGCTTGCCGTGATCAGGCCCAGGGAGGCATTGCTGACGTACCCCGGGCCGCCATAGATATAGACGCCCCCGCTGATCGTGCCGTGCGACAGATTGGTAACCGCGCCGCCGGCCTGCAAATAGACGCCTTGGGAACCGGAGATGACGTTCGAGTTGCTGACCTCGCCGCTGCCCCCGCCTATCAGGACGCCTGCAACGCTCCCCGTGATCGTGCCCGTATTGCCGACCGTGCCGCCGGACAGCAATTTGATTCCGCTGAAGCCGGGCCCCGCGATATAGCCGGCGTTGCTGACGATGACTGGTGCGCCACCGCCATAGATGCCCTCGGTGCCGCCGGTGATGGTGCCGGTGGACGCGTTGGTGACCGCGCCCCCGACCCGCAGATAGATACCCTGGTTGGAACCGGCGATGGTGCCGGTATTCGTGATGGTGCCGGCGCTGTTATAGACCTGCACGCCCTGCCCATCGATGCGGCCCGCGTTGGCGATGATCCACGCCTGGCTCAGCGATTTGGCGGCAAGCCCGCCTGACAGCAGGCCATTGGCGGTGATCGTGGCGGGATCGTCGGCTGCCACGTTGAGCGTAACGACGCTCGAATACGTCGCTGACAGGGTATCGGGCATCGCGTGTGTCCTTCTTGTCTGCCGCCGCTGTCCCGCCACTCATTCCCGAGGAGGCGGCTTCAGCATGCGTGCGATGTTCAAGCCAGGGCGATGCGTGGGAATCCCTGAATTACATTATGCTTCTGATTATGCTTCGCAGACAACCAGGGCACCAGGGTGATCGCACTTGGCCTGAGGGTGGATCGATGCCTATGGACCGAAGCCGGTGCGGTCCCTTCCGCTGTTTGATTCGCACGGAGGACGCGCGGAGGGCCACGGGGAACACGGAGGCACTTTCCCGGTGTGCCACGCTG
>DASXFW010000179.1:0-5840 GCA_036489395.1 Acetobacteraceae bacterium
GGCTGACGAACTCCACTCGGCTCTCCATGCGTGACACTTCCCGCCAAGGCACGACGCGTTCCTTCCGCACCGGTTCCAAGGCTCAATTGTGTCACCTATGTCCCCGAACATGTGTCAGCTATGTCCCCGGTCTGAACACCCACAAGGGGAGGGGGGAACCTACGCTGCGACCGTCACGGTTTCATCCAGTGCGGGTCGGCCGAAGGCCGGTGGCCAACTCGCGATGACACGGGACGGTACGCGCCTGCCCTTGACCGCGCTGCGCCGCCCCCGGACCATCCGACCCAAACACTCCGGGGGAGAAGTTACGTTGCGCATCGGAATCGTCACCATCCACCGCCAGCTTCCGCCAGGCGGACCCAACGCGATGATCGACCACATCGTCGGCGTCGCGCAGCGCGTCGAGGAACTCGGCTTCGATGGCATCTGGGTCACCGACGCCTTCGCCCGCGGCTGGGCCACGCTGGACCCGCTGGTCCTGCTCGGTGCGCTGTGCGCCACCACGAGGCGCATCGAGCTCGGCACCTGCGTCGTGCAGATCCCCATCCGCCATCCGGTAGAGCATGCGCATCGGGTGCAGACGGTGAATTTGCTGTCGGGCGGACGGCTGCGCTTCGGCGTCGGCACCGGCTCGACCCGCGCCGATTTCGAGGCAGTGCAGGCGGACTACGACACGCGCTTCAAGGTGCTGCCGGGGATGCTGGAGGCGATGCGCCGCACCTGGCACGCCGAACCGGTGTACGGCCCGGCGTTGACGCAGTGGCCCGGCACCGAGGGTGGACCGCCGGTATTGCTCGGCGCCTGGCGCAGTCCGCGCTGGATCAATCTGGCGGCGCAACATTGCCAGGGCTGGATCGCCTCCGGCATCCACGGCAACTGGGACGACGCCGAAGTCGGCCCGCGCATGTATCGCGACGCCGGCGGCAAGCGCGCGCTGCTGGCCAACATCTTCACCGACCTGCGGCCCGATCCGAAAATCCCCGCGGTCGGCCGCCCGCTCGGAATCTCCTTGATCTGCCCGCCGGCCGAGGCGCGCGACCGGCTGCGCCGCATCGAGGATTTGGGCTTCGACGACGCGCTGCTGGTCTGCCCGGCGGACGATCCCGATCAGTTGGAGGCCATCCGCAACCTGATGTGACCGCACGGCAGGCCATGGCCCGCCAACCTGCGTACCGGCCCCGGGCTGACGCGCCGCATGGCATCTGCTAGACGCCGCCTCCCACGATCGACCTGGAGGCAGGCACTTGCTGACACTCTCGCCGCTGCGGTGCCGCCGTATCGTATTCTTCGCAACCTGCGCCGCGCTCGCGGG
The DNA here is from genome assembly GCA_036489395.1 of Acetobacteraceae bacterium. Taxonomy (GTDB): domain Bacteria; phylum Pseudomonadota; class Alphaproteobacteria; order Acetobacterales; family Acetobacteraceae; genus JASHVB01. Next base: position 1,313 of record DASXFW010000179.1, read on the forward strand.
CTGTGCGGAGAAACCACGTCCGTCGGCACCGCCGGCCACGCCGGAGTTCTCCGCCGACGTCGTCGGTGGCGCGAAGCAATGCGCCGCCCCGGACGTCACGTTGACCGAGGGCAGGACCGTGGACGCAACGATGCGGGTCGGCAACGACGGCGGCTGGTGCGCGATCGCCGTGCAACTCGACGGCAAGCCCTACGCCGCCGGACTGCTAACCACGTCGCCAGAACATGGCAACGTGTTCATCCACCCGGTCGGCGACAACACCCGCATCGACTACACGCCCGAACTGGGTTTCGCCGGACACGACAGGTTCACCGTGGAGTTGATTCCCGGCAATCCCATGATTCGTGTCGGCGTGACCGTGACGCCGTAATACCGGGCGCCCGGAACCATGTCATTGCGAGTTGCCCACCGGCCGGCCGCGGCCGAACCGCGCTGGATGAAACGCTCGCCGCCGTCTCCACGTCATGCCGACGAAGGTCGGCATCCACGACTTGCTGTGCTGGCCGCGGCAAAGGCGTGGATGCCGACCTTCGTCGGCATGACGTGGAGGCGCCGACGCTCTATTTGCGGTCTGCGATCTTGCGGGTGCGACCTCGCTCGGGCACCTCACTGCACACGTTGATCGACGCCGGCATCAGGTCCTGGCCGGCGGCGAAGGCCGGCAGTTCGCTGCTGCGCTGAAGCGCCATCACTTCCTGGAAGATCATGCCGTTGCGCGGGCAGAATTCACTGCCCAGTTTCGAGCCGGCATCGGAATGCGCGTTCGCCAGGTCGGTGACGAAGCTGTCATGCGCCGTCTGCGCGCCGCGGCCGAAATGCTGCTTGAACCACGCATCGATGGCGCGTTCGTTGGCCATCAGCTCCGGCCGGTAGCGTTCGATGAAGGCGTTGTACGCTGCGTCATCGGAACAACCGGTGGCCAGCACCATGACTTCGCTGCGCAGCGCCTGGATGTCGAACACCGCGCGCTCCTGCGGTGTCAGGCACTGCATCTCCTGGGCCTCGGCCGGCTCCGTCTGCGCAATCTGGGCGGCGAGCGTGGCCAGGGCGGTCATGCAGAGAAGCAGGCGGCGCATTCGTGACTCCGTTTGACGTTCCCCGCGTCACCTATCCGGTTCGCGCCGTTGCCCGCAAGCCTCTTTTGCCGTTGCTGCCAACGGCTGACGCCGGTCGCGTGGTTTGCTAGGGGTGGACGCAACGGTCGGGGCGGCAACGACGTGACACGTGGCGAGCGCATCGCGAGCGGTAGCATCGGCATCGGCCTGGTCGTGCTGGGCCTGAAGGGCGCTGCGTGGTGGATCACCGGCAGTGCGGCGCTGTATTCCGATGCGCTGGAGAGCACAGTGAACGTCGCGGCCAGCCTGGTGGCGCTGGCGGCGCTGCGCTTCGCCGCGATTCCGCCGGACGCGAATCATCCGTACGGCCACGACAAGGCGGAGTTCTTCGCCGCGGTGATCGAGGGTGTGCTGATCGTCGTCGCCGCGTTATCGATTTTCGATCACGCGTGGAACGTGGCGCGGCACCTGCGTCCGCTGGAAATGCCGGCCGAGGGACTCGGCCTTAACGCGGTTGCAACGGTGCTGAACGGCGCATGGTCGGCGGTGCTGCTGCGGGCTGGCGCGACGCTGCGATCGCCGGCGCTGGTCGCCGACGGGCGGCATCTGCTGGCGGATGTCGTCACCTCGATCGGCATTGTGCTGGGCGTCACGCTGGCCGTGGTCACCGGATACCTGCCGCTGGATCCGCTGCTCGCGGCGGCAACGGGGGTGTATGTGCTGTGGTCCGGCACCCAGATGATCTCCTCGTCGGTGGGCGGACTGATGGACGCGGCGCCGGAGCCGGCGGTGGTGAGCCGCATCCGCGACCTCGTAGCCGAAAGCGCCGCCGGCGCGATCGAGGCACACGATCTGCGCATGCGCTACGCCGGCAAGCTGACGTTCCTGGAGTTCCATCTGGTGGTGCCGGGCTCGATGACCGTCGCGGAATCGCACGCGATCTGCGATCGGATCGAGGAAGCACTGAAGGCTGAAATGGCGGGCCTGAACATCACCATCCACGTCGAGCCGGAAGAGAAGGCGAAGCAGCACGGCGTGCCAGTGCTGTGAGCCGTGTTCCCCCGCCCTGTCACGCCCCGGATGAAACGGCAGCGTCCGAACCGCCGTTCGCCACGAAAGCAGGGACCCAGGCGGCGGAAAGAATGACGTACGGGCCAGCGCCCCTACCGTCATGCCGACCACCGGGAACTTGACCCGGCGGTCGGCATGACGGTGGGGGCATGGGCCGACGAGTCAGCCATTCCACCACCTGATATTACTCGCCTCGCCGCCGTACCAGGTTCAGCCCGATCCGCAACGCCTGCATCAGCAGCGCCGACAATGCCAGCGATGTAGTGGCCGCCTCGACGGCACGCGCGCGTACCGCCAGTGCCTCCAACTCCACCCGCCCCGGCCCGAGTTGCGCGGCGATCAGCGCCGCGACACACGCGATCACCGCATCGCCGCCGGCCAGCGCCCACGCGGTGCCCATCGCCGACCAGGCCATGCTGTCGCGCAGCCAATCCCAGATGGCGATGTGCGCGAACACCACCGCGCCGAACACCCACAGAAGCGCAATCATGCCTAGCACGCCGCGTACGATGCCGCGGCGCGCGCGCCGCCGCAGACGCAGGCCCTCTGCCTCCAGAGCGATCCGCGCGAGGCTCAGCAGGCGTACGTTCAACGCATCGCCCGCCCGAGGATATAGCCGATACCTGCTGCGATCAGCAGCGCGACCATCGGCTGCTCGCGCACCTTGCTGGAGAGCGCCTCCGCCTGGTCACGCGCGGCACCGGTGGCGCCATACACCGCTTGTTCGGCGCGTCCGGCCATTTCGGCCACGGCCGGGGTGATGCGCTCCTTCATCAGCGACTCCACTTGTTCGCGCAGCCGAGCAATCTGCGCGGTGGCGTCTTCCATTCTGCTCCTCGTCTGATCCATCTGGTCCATTGTGAGGATTCCTTTGCCTGTCCGAACGGTAAGTAGGGGCACCCGTGCCGCCGATCCATACGCGTAGCGCCGCACGCTCACGCGAGCATTGGCGCCGGCCGGCATGGCTCGCCATGACTTCGGTCAAATGGGGATGACCGCCCTAACCTGCCAGCGTCGCGACCGCATCCAGCAGCACCTGCGCGCCGCGCGCCACGTGTTCCTGGGTCGAGTATTCGCGCGGATTGTGCGTGATGCCGCCCACGCTGGGCACGAACAGCATGGCGGCGGGACAGAGCGGGGCGAGCAGGACGGAGTCGTGGCCGGCGGCGGCGATCATCTCGCGCGTCGTCAGTTGCCGCGCCTCGGCCATTCCACGCAGCAGGTTGCTCAGAGTCTGGTCGAAGGCCACCGGCCCGAACGTCGCATACGGATCGATATCGATCCGCACGCCCCGACGCCCCGCGACATCGGCGATCGCTTCGCGCAACGCCGCCTCCATCGCGATCGCCGCCTGCGCGTCCTCGTGCCGTACGTCGCAGTGCAGCCGCGTGATGTTGGCGACGTTGCCGCGCGCGTTCGGCCAGTTCTCGATCCAGGTGGCCGAGGCGCGGCCGCCGGGCTCCGCCTGATGCCCCAGGCGCTCCGTCGCCAGGATGATTTCCGCCGCGGCGGCCAGACTGTCGCGGCGGCGGTCCATGGTGGTGGGACCGACATGGCTCGGCTCCCCGGTGACGAGAAGCTGGAAGTAGCGCGCGTGTACCGTGCCGGTGACGATGCCGATGTCCTTGGCTTCCGCCTCCAGCACCGGGCCTTGCTCGATATGCGCCTCCAGCCAGCAGGCCCAGCCGCGCGGCGAGGGCGTGAGTGCGCCGGCCTGGCCGCTGTCGCGCAGTGCCTGCGCCACGCTGATGCCCGCGTCGTCGGTGATGGCGAGCGCGGCTTCCAGGCTCATGTCGTGGGCGAAGACGCGGCTGCCCATCATCGCGGGGCGGAAACGGCTGCCTTCCTCGTTGGTCCAGTTCACCAGTTCCAACGGGGCGCGGGTTTGGATGCCGGCGTCGGCCAGCGCGCGCATGACCTCCAGGCCGGCGAGCACGCCGAACACGCCGTCGAACCGGCCGCCGGTCGGCACGGTGTCGAGATGGCTGCCGAACGCGACCGGTCCGGCCAAGGGCTCGCGGCCTTCGCGGCGCAGGAACATGTTGCCGATCGCATCTTGCTCGAGGTGCAGGCCGAGCACCTCGCACCACCGAAACAGCAGGGCGCGGGCCTGTGCGTCTTCCGACGTCAGCGCGAGGCGGCAGCTTCCGCCTTCCGGCGTGGGGCCGATCGCCGCCATGTCCATGATCGATTGCCACAGGCGATCGGCATTGATTGTCGTGGACATGCGTGGCCTCGGTCGGGGATGACGGTGCCGCGACGCTAGTGCCTCGCGTCCTTGATTTTGTGGTGAATCTCCGAATCGATGCTCCGGTAACCGGGGAGATGCATCGTGACCGCGAAACAACCTGCCGTGAAAAGGTACGTCGTGAGGCTCAGCGCCGAAGAGCGTGAGCAGCTCA
>DASXFW010000180.1:0-7554 GCA_036489395.1 Acetobacteraceae bacterium
CGTGCAAGCGGTCGCGTCGTCTGACTGGTTGGCGATTGGGGCGGCCGGCGGTTGTGCGGAATCCTGTGGCTGGCCGGCTGCCTTCGAGGCCAGCCGGCGGGCGCGGCGCTGCTGCATGGACTGGGAATGCTCGAGCAGGAAAAGGATGAGCAGGGCGATGAGGTAGGCGGCCCATTCCGGCATCATGTCGGGCGAATCCGGGTCTGCCCGATCTGGATCGGGGGCATAGGCTTCGGCCGGAGCGGTGTGCTGGTCGCCCATGGCGGGGGTATATATGGGAAGCGGCCGGGATTGTCAAGGATAATAACGTGACTTGGTTAGTGGCGGTGCGGCGGCCGATGCCAATGGCGGTGTGGGCTGCCGCTTCGAGTCATGGAAGCCCCCACGACCACGACCGGCCGCCCTTGGCCATGAGACGGGTAAGGGTGGGCGCTATCGTCCTGCCTGCTCGCTCACGCTCCGCGCCGTCTGATTGAACAGCAGCCGGCGTTCTTCATCCGACCGCGGCCCGGAACGGCGCAGGTCCTTGCCCAGATCAACCCCGCGCTGCACCGCTGGACGCTGCTTGATCGCATCGCGCCAGCGCGACACGTTTGGGAACTCATCCAGCGACTGGCCCAGCGGCTTGGCAATCAGCACCCACGGCCAGGAGATGATGTCGGCGATCGAGTACTCCCCGCCCAGAATGTAATCGCGCCCGTTTAGCCGGCGCTCCAGCACACCAAGGCACCGATTGTACTCGTTCGCGTAACGTTGCTTCGAATACGCATGCTCGCCCTGCGCATAGTTTACGAAGTGGCTAAGCTGGCCCGCCATCGGCCCGAGATTGCCGACCTGCCAGAACAACCACTCCATCGCCTCCTTCTGCCCAACCCGATCGGTCGGCATGAAGCGGCCGGACTTCTCTGCAAGGTGCAGCAGGATCGCGCCTGATTCGAAGATCGGCAGAGGCCCATCCGGAGCGTCGTGATCGACGATCGCCGGCATGCGGTTGTTCGGGCTGATCGCCATGAATTCCGGCTTGAACTGATCGCCTTTGCCGATATTCACCGGGATCATCGTGTACGGCAGGCCGGTTTCCTCCAGCATGATGGAGACCTTCCAGCCATTTGGCGTAGGCCAGTAGTGGAAATCGATCATACCCCTCTCTCCTGCGGCGGCGTGCTGGCCCGATGCTGCCAGCACGGCGCGCCGACGGTAAAGGGTGCTGCCTCAGACCCGCCTGGACCGCCGCATCCGCCGCAACATCGCCGCGCCCGCGATGCCGGAGCAAAGCAGCGCCAGGCTCGCGGGTTCCGCTACGCCGATGCTGCCGCCCCCGCCTGTATCGTCCGTCAGCGTCAAGGATCCTGCGTCGATGATCATCGCGGCGGCACCCGGCGTCGCGTTGTAGAACTCGAGATAAGGTGTCGGGTCCGATCCAGCGATGAACGTGCCCTGGATGAAATAGTACGGATCGCCCACGCCGGTGGGGGTGTTCAGTGCGACCGGCACGCCGTCGATGTCCACACCCGGATCGCCGTTGCTGAGATTGCCCCACATGAAATCGACCGTGTAGCTGTCTCCTGGCGTCACCGAGATGGTCTGGCGGATGGCGCCGTTGGGCGAGTCGGTGCCGAACCCGGTCAGGTCAATCCAGTAGTCGCCATCTGCTGCGGGGTAGAACGCGGCTGGCCCGTTGCACCAGGCAATGTCGCTGGTCACACCGTGCGAAACGGTCCAATCCGGTATGGTCGTGCTGTCGTCTGCATATACGGCCATACAGCCGTTGCTCTGGTTGACGAAGGTATTGTTCAGGTTCTCGAAGCTGCCGTTGGTCAGCAGCGACCCTGCGCGGGCGCTCGATGGCGCCCCCAGGGCGATGCCCACGCCGAGGACAGCTCCCAACCAGGCATAAGTTCTTGAAGCCATGCATGTGCCCTTTTCTGAGACGCGTGCGACAAATCGCAGCGTTTGGTGACGCGAATGTATCGGAATGTGTCACGCAAGTTACATGCCATTTGGAAAGTTTACGATAAATCAACGGGCTCGCAGAATTGCTGGAGTGCAATTATTGGCAATGTGTAAAATTTTCTGTCACGCGGCAACGGCGGCGGCCCCGGCTCAGAGCCGCCCGCGACGCAATCCGCGAAGACCGGGTAGTCCCGGTTTTTGCTATTGCGCATGATGTCATACCGGTAGTCGAAAGTACCGATTCGCCATCTGCTCGCGCCGGCATCGCGCGCTCGTCATGGTCTGGCCATGACGGGAAAAGCTCAAGCGAGGCCTGTGCCGCCTCGGTCCCCGCTTGCGTGGGGATGCCGAGCGGGGTCGAACGGCCACACACAACCAGCGACGTGCGGCACTACCCGTTGGTGAGATCGCCGCGTGCGTAGCCCAGTTCGGCCAGTATCTCGTCGGTGTGCTCGCCCAGCACCGGCGCACCGAAGCGGATGGAAGCCGGCGTTACGGAAAACCGCGCGGCGGAACGTGTCTGCCGCAGCCGGCCCGCCGTGGGATGGTCCGTCTCCACCAGCGTCTCGTTCGCCACCACCTGCGGGTGCCGGATCACCTGGCTGCGTGTCAGCACCGGCGCGCTGGGCACGTCCTCTGCTGTCAACCGGTCCAGCCATTCCGCGGATGGACGGGTGAGCAGCGCTTCCTGCGTCAGGCGCAGGCGGTCGTCGATGTTCTGCTGCCGCAACGCCGGCGTGCGGAAACGCGGATCGTCGAGCCATTCCGGATGGTCCAGCGCGCGCGTCAGCCCCTCCCATTGCTTGTTGGTCTGCACCGCGGCGCTGATATAGCCGTCGGCGGTGGCGTAGATCAGGTCGATCGCGCTCGCTGTGTCCGTCTGGGCTTTTTCGTCGCCGACGAAAGTTTGGCCGGCCATGTCCGAGCTCCACAGGAACTGCAGCACGGCATCCAGCATGGACAGACGCACGTGCTGGCCCTCGCCGGTGCGTGCGCGGGCCAGCAGCGCCGCGGTGATCGCCTGCGCCGCGGTGACTGCCGTTAGCTTGTCCGGCAGGATGGTGCGCACCAGCCGAGGCCGTTCCGTATCCGATCCGGCCTGGATCGTCGCCAGGCTGGACAGCGCCTGCACCACCGGATCGTACGCCGGCTTCGCCGCGTACGGACCGCGCTCGCCAAATCCGCTGATGGACACATAGACGATCTTCGGTGCCACGGCGCGGACGGCGTCCTCGGCCAGGCCCATGCGCTCCACCACGCCAGGCCGGAAGTTCTGAATGAACACGTCGGCCGTCGCCGCCAGTTTCAACAACGCCGCGCGCGCCGCGTCTGTCTTCAGGTCCAGCGCGATCGACCGCTTGTTGCGGTTGTTGTTGAGGAACGATGCGGAGAACCCGCCGCGCCGATTGGCCGAAGCGCGCGTATGGTCGCCGCCGGCGGGTGGTTCCACCTTGATCACGTCCGCGCCCTGGTCGGCCAGGATCATTGTCGCCAGCGGGCCGGAGATGTTCGACGTCAGGTCGATGATGCGATAGCCGTGCAGCGGTCCAGGCATGGAGTACCTCCCAGGCGAAGGCGCGGACCATCACCGATGCGGTTGCCGGCCGCAAGCCGCCCCGTCGAATGGTCCGGCGGCGGGTGCGCAAGCGGACCTTTCCCCCCGACGCACCGCGCGGCACGATGCCGGTGCTGCGACATGGAGACAGAGTGTGACGACGGTTCGGGTGGTTTGCGGGCACGATTGCCCCGACATGTGCTCCTTGCTCGCGCACGTGGAGGACGGCCGCGTCGTCCGTGTCGAGGGCGATCCCGACCAGCCGTTCACCGCCGGCTTTGCCTGCGGGAAGGTGAACCGCGACGCCGAGCTGGTGCATTCGCCGCAACGCCTGACCACTCCGCTGCGCCGCATCGGCGCCAAGGGGGAAGGGCGCTTCGCCCCGATCGCCTGGGACGCCGCGCTGGACGAGATCACGTCGCGCTGGCGGTCGATCGTTGCCGAATCCGGACCGCTGGCGTTGCTCGGCTACGCCTACAGCGCGCACCAGGGCCTGATGAATCGCGGCCTGCTGAACGGCATGTTCCATGCGTTGGGCACCAGCCGCCTGTGGGCGGGCACGGTGTGCGACAGTTGCAGCGAGGCCGCGTGGGACGCAACGGTCGGCCCGATCGGCGGGGCCGATCCGGAATCCGTTGTTGAATCGGACCTCATCGTTTGTTGGGGTTCCGATCTGTTTGCCACCAACGTGCACTTCTGGAGCAAGGTGGAGGAAGCGCGCAAACGCGGCGCCAAGCTGATCACCATCGATCCGCGGCGCACCCGTTCCGCGCAGGCCGCGGATTGGTACATGCCGATCCGCATCGGCACCGATGCCGCACTCGCACTGGGTGCGATGCACGTCCTGGTGCGCGACGGACTGTGCGACCGCGATTACATCGCGCGGCATACGCTCGGCTTCGATCGCGTAGCGCACGATGTGCTGCCGCGGTTTACGCCGGATTACGTTGCGTCGATCACTGGCATCCCGGCTGCCGATGTCGAACGTTTCGCGGCGATGTTCGGCGCGGCGAAAAAGTCGTTCATCCGCCTGGGCTGGGGCATGACGCGCTTCATCCATGGCGGCCAGGCGCTGCGCACCGTCGCGCTGCTGCCGGGCGTGACCGGCGCATACGGTCGTTACGGCGGCGGCGCGCTGCTGGCCACTGCGGCGTCGTTCGATCTGAACTACAACGCCGTGCGCAAGCCGTCAGGACCGGCCGAGACCCGTACCGTGAACCATCTTCGCCTCGGCGAGGCGCTGCTCGATCTGCGCGATCCGCCGATCCGCGCCCTGTTCATTGCCGCTAACAACCCCGCAATCACCTGCCCGGATACCGTGAAGACCCGGCGCGGCCTCGCGCGCGAGGATCTGTTCACCGTGGTCCACGATCCGTTCCTGTCGGACACCGCGCGTTATGCCGATCTCGTGCTGCCCGCCGCGGTGTATCTGGAGACCGAGGATTTCTTCCGCGCCTACGGCACCTACTACATGCAGTACAGCCACCGCGCGGCTGAACCGCAGGGCGAGGCGTGGTCCAACCTGCGACTTGCACAGACCCTGGCACAGCGCATGGGTTTGCAGGACCCGGTATTCCGTATGTCGCAGCGCGAAATTCTGCGTGAATTGTTCCGCGGCGCGCGCGGTGCCGCCGCGGCGTACAATCCCGACGAACTGCCGGATGCCGGCCCGGTGTCCATCGCGCCGAAGAACGGCCAGGAATTCCGCACGCCCTCCGGCAAGCTGGAATTCTGGTCCGCATCGCTGGAAGCGCAGGGCCTGCCGCCAATGCCGGACTGGCAACCCGAGCCGGCACCGTCCGGCAAGCTGCGCCTGCTGACCGCTCCAGGATATTTCCAGAGCCATACGGCATTTTCCGGCGTTGCCTTTCTTCGCGGGCGCGAAGGCGAGCCATTCTGCGTGCTGCATCCCGACGAAGCGGCCGCGCGCAACCTGGCCGATCGTGCGCGCGTGCGGTTGTTCAATGACCGAGGCGAAATCGGTCTGACCTTGCATGTACGCGACGAAGTGCAACCGGGCGTCGTGCTGGTTCCCGGCCAGCGCCCGGATAAGGAGGCGGTATCCGGCACGGTAAACATGTTGTGCGACGATCGCTTCACCGACATGGGCGCTGGCGCCACGTATCAGAGTACCTGGCTCGACGTGGCGGCGTGGTGAGGCTCCTTAACTGTCATTGCGAGGCCGCAACTGTCATTGCGAGGCCGCACACGTCATTGCGAGGCCGCTTGGCCGAAGCAATCTCCTTCGTGACGATCCGCCGGCCGCTCATCACGCACGAGATTGCTTCGTCGCTCTGCTCCTCGCAATGACAGGGGGGACAAGCGGCAGCATGGGCGTCCCCGCTATCCTTACTTATCCCCGATAGTCACATCGTGCGGCGCCACCCCGACGCGCTAGACTGCGCGCATCATGAACACCATCACCGAGTCGCCCCTTCTCGGGCTGTCGCAGCGCCTGCCGCCCTCCAACCTGCAGGCGGAGCAAGCGTTGCTTGGCGCGCTGCTGGCCAACAACAAGGCGTATGAGCGCGTCTCGGAGTTCCTCGCGCCCGAGCACTTCGCCGATGCCATCCATGGCCGCATCTACCAGGCCATAGCGCGGCGGGTCGAGGCCGGCCAGCTTGCCGATGCGGTGACCCTGAAGTCGGAGTTCGAACGCGCCGAAATCCTGGAGGAAGTCGGCGGCACCGCGTACCTCGCGCAGCTTCTCACCGCGATGGTCGGCATCATCAATGCCGGCGATTATGGCCGCGCGATCCACGACGCATGGCTGCGCCGGCAGTTGATCGATATCGGCGAAATCGTGGTCAACAGCGCGTTTGGCAGCGAGGGCGACCTCGGCGGCACGCAGCAGATCGAGGCTGCCGAGCAATCGCTGTTCGATCTCGCCACGCGGGGCAACACCGGCGGCGGTTTCGTTACGTTCGAGAAGGCGCTGACCGAGGCGATTAAAGGTGCCGAACGCGCGTTCCATCGTTCCGGCCACGTATCCGGCCTGACCACTGGCCTGCGCGACCTGGATGCGAAGACGGGCGGGATGCATCCGTCTGATCTGGTGATTCTCGCCGGTCGGCCGGGCATGGGAAAGACCGCACTGGCCACCAAGATCGCGTTCGGCGCGGCCAAGGCGTTGCTGGCGGATGCGCGTGCCGAGGATCCGAACGCGATGGCTCGCCGATGGGTCGCGATCTTCTCGCTGGAAATGAGCTCGGAACAACTTGCCACACGTCTGTTGAGCGAGGAAGCGCAGGTCTCCAGCGACCGCATCCGCAAGGGCGACATCCATCAGCGCGATTTCGACCGCTTCGTGCAGGTCAGCCGCACGTTGCAGGGGTTGCCGATCGAGATCGACGACACTCCGGCGCTGACCCTGTCGGCGATGCGCACACGCGCGCGGCGGTTGAAGCGGACCAAGGGACTGGCGCTGATCGTGATCGACTATCTGCAATTGATGCGGCCGGCGGCAGGCACCAAGCCAGAGAACCGCGTGCTGGAAATCAGCCAGATCACGCAAGGGCTGAAAGCGATCGCCAAGGAGCTGGAGGTGCCGATCATAGCGCTGTCGCAGCTTTCGCGTCAGGTGGAAAATCGTGAGGACAAGCGGCCGCAGCTTTCCGATCTTCGCGAATCGGGAACGATCGAGCAGGATGCGGATTCGGTGATGTTCCTGTATCGGGAGGAGTACTATCTGGAACAGCGGGAACCGCAGCAGGCGCGGTTCGATAATGATGAGAAGTTCCACGGTGCGGTGGACAAGTGGAAGCAGGACATGGAACGGGCGCACAACAAGGCGGATCTGATCATCGCCAAGCAGCGCCACGGACCGACCGGCGGAGTGTCGCTGTTCTTTGAGCCGGAATTCACGCGATTCGCTGATCTTGATCTGGTACATACCGAATTTGCCGGCTAGTGCCTCGCGTCCTTGATTTTGTGGTGAATCTCCGAATCGATGCTCCGGTAACCGGGGAGATGCATCGTGACCGCGAAACAACCTGCCGTGAAAAGGTACGTCGTGAGGCTCAGCGCCGAAGAGCGTGAGCAGCTCA
>DASXFW010000212.1:0-3169 GCA_036489395.1 Acetobacteraceae bacterium
CGAACGAGATTGCTTCGGCCAAGCGGCCTCGCAATGACAGGGGGGGGCCGCTCCGGCCGCGAAACGCCGCGAGTGATGCGCCCCCTTACGCGCCCGCCAGCGTCATCCCCTCCACCCGCACCGTCGGCGCATCCGTGCCGCGCCGGAAGGTCAGATCGTTCGCCGGCGTCATGTGCAGGAACATCTCCAGCAAATGCCCGGCGATGGTGATCTCCGCCACCGGCTCGGCCAGCACGCCGTCGCGGATCAGGAACCCGGCGGCACCGCGGCTGTAGTCGCCGGTGACGCCGTTCACCCCCATGCCGATCAGCTCGTTCACGTACAGCCCCAGCTTGATGTCGGCCATCAGTTCCGCCGGCGTCATTCCGCCCGCCGCCAGGTACAGATTGGTGGGAGACGGCGACGGCGGCCCGCCGGTGCCGCGCGCCGCGTGCCCGGTGGAGCGCATGCCCAACTGCCGCGCCGAGCGGCTGTCCAGCAGCCACGTCGTCAGCACGCCGTCGGCGATCAGGTCGCGCGGCTCGGTCGGCGTGCCCTCGCCGTCGAACATGCGCGAGCGCAGCCCGCGCACCCGCAGTGGATCGTCGCGCACCGTGATGCCCGCGGCAAACAGCCGCTCTCCCAGCTTGTCCTTCAGGAACGACGTGCCGCGCGCCACGCCGGCGCCATTGATCGCGCCCGCGAGGTGCCCGAGCAGCCCGCCGGCGACGCGCGGATCGTACACAACAGGAAGCCGCGCGGTCTTCGGCCGGATCGGATGCAGCCGCTTCACCGCGCGCTCGCCGGCGCTGCGGCCGATCGCGACGGGGTCGTCCAGATCCGCCAGGTGCACCGTGCTGTGGTGGTCGTAATCGCGCTGCATCTCCGTGCCGGTACCGGCCAGCACGGACGCGGAAATCGAGTGGCTGGTCCGCGACCACTGCCCGGCGAATCCCGCGGACGTAACCAGCACGGCATCCGTGCGGCCAAATCCGGCGTCGCCACCTTCCGAGTTGGTAACGCCCGGCACCGCCCGCGCGGCGTCCTCCGCGGCCGAGGCGCGGGCGATCAGCGCCTCGGCGCTGGGTTCGGTCGGATCGACCAGGTCCAGCGCCACGTCACGCGGCGGCACGGCCGTGTCGGCCAGGCCGGTGTACGGATCCTCCGGCACCACGCGCGCCATGGCGACCGCCCGTTCCGCCAGCTCGGCAAAGCGCGACGGATCGACCGTGGTGGAGGACACCACCGCCGCCTGCTTCCCCAGGAACACACGCAGCCCCAGGTCGCGGCCCTCCGACCGCTCCACATGCTCTGTCTCGCCCAGCCGGCGCGACACCGACAGCGATGTGCCGGACACCAGCACGGCGTCGGCCGCATCGGCTCCGGCGGCACGGGCGCGGGCGATCAGGTCGGAGAGAAGCTCGATCGGTGAGGTCATGGGCTGGGTCCCGGATGGGCTGGCGGCTGGAACTGTACAGCGATGCAGCGGTTCCGCCAGCCGTGGCGCCCCGCGGTCCCGTCACCCCGCCGTGTGGGGCCAAGCGTATATGGTGCCGGCTCGCGGCCACGTCTTGGGTGCGGCGGATGACGAAGCCCGAACATGCCAGCCATGCGCTCCGGTCCGCGATTTTGACTGATCGGTATCTAGGTCAACCCACCAGTAGTGACGTAAGGTAATTCCCTGCAAAAGCCCGCGGGAAATCCGCCAGGGGGAAACCATGCCAGCCGCCACCGCCACATCCGACCAGACGCTGGAGGCCGCAATCATGCGCCGCGTCTCCTGGCGCCTCATGCCATTTCTGCTCGGTGCCTACCTGGTCTGCTACATCGACCGGGTGAACGTCGGCTTCGCCGCGCTGCAGATGAACAAGGCCGTCGGCATCGATCCGAAAATCTACGGCCTGGGCGCCGGCATCTTCTTTGTCGGCTATTTCATCCTGGAGGTGCCAAGCAACCTGGCGCTGGAACGCTTCGGTGCGCGCACCTGGATCGCGCGCATCATGATCACCTGGGGCATGGTATCCGCCGGCTGCGCGCTGATCGGCGGCCCGACTTCGTTTCTGGTGCTGCGCTTCCTGCTGGGCGCCGCGGAGGCGGGCTTCTTCCCCGGCGTGATCCTCTACATCACGTATTGGTACCCGGCGCAGTACCGCGCGATCATCGTCGGCATCTTCATGGTGGCGATCCCGGTCGCCGGCCTGATCGGTTCGCCGATCTCCGGCGCCATTCTTTACATGAACGGCGTGCTGGGCCTCGGCGGCTGGCAGTGGATCTTCCTGCTGGAAGCCGTGCCCGCGGTGTTGCTCGGCGTGCTGTCGTTCGTCTGGCTGACCGACCGCCCAGAACATGCCACATGGCTGACGCAGCCGGAGAAGGACTGGCTGATCGGCAAACTGGCGAACGAACGGCGGCGCGCACCGCGCGTGGGCCATGCCTCGGTGTGGCGCGTCATGACCAACAAATACGTGCTGATCATGGCGCTGGTGTATTCCGGCGCGGCGGGTGCCTCGACCTCGCTGGCGCTGTGGATGCCGCAGCTTGTGAAGTCGTTCGGCCTGACCAACTGGCAGACCGGTTTGTTGAACGCCGTGCCGTTCGGCATTGCCGCGGTGTTGATGATCCTGTGGGGCCGGCACTCCGACAAGACCGGCGAGCGCGTGTGGCATAACGCGTTGCCGCTGGGCTGGATGGTGCTGGCCATGGTCGCGACGTTCTTCGCGATCCACAGCCTGTGGGCGATGATCCCGCTGCTGACGCTGATCGCCGCCGGCACTTACGCGTGCAAGGGGCCGTTCTGGGCGCTGTCGTCGGAGTGGCTCGGTGCCACCACCGCCGCGGCGGGGCTGGCGCAGATCAACGCGCTGGGCAATCTGGCGAGCTTTGCGTTCAACTACCTGATCGGCTGGATCCAGGCGGAAACCGGCAGCTATCCGCTGGCGATCATGCCGATCGCCGTGGTGTCCGCCATCGGCATGATCTGCGTGGTGACGATCGGACGCGGGCAGAAGCGCACGGTGGCCGTCGCGGCCGAGTAAGGTCAGGGCTTTGCCCTGAAACCCACCAGGAGGGCGTTGCCCTCCTGGACCTCCCAGCAAAGGCGTAGCCTTTGCAATCCGTCTGTTTCGTTGGATGAGCGGGAGGGGGCGCTGCCGACGCGAGTTTGGCGTCGCCTTGGGAAGGCGACGCCAAA
>DASXFW010000218.1:0-9657 GCA_036489395.1 Acetobacteraceae bacterium
GCGTGGTCCTCCGGCCCTGTGCCCCCTCCCCGCCATCCAGCGAAGTAAAGGGTCCCAAGGGCAATGCCCTTGGCGGGGATCCAAGGGGCAGCGCCCCTTGGTGGGGTCCGGGGCGAAGTCCCGGCCTTTCCTTCGGTTCACCCGATTGCCCTGACGCCCGCCCCCTCGCACAAACACGCAAGGCGCCTAAGCTGCCGGCATGACGCCCCTCGCCTGGATGCTTGGCCTGCTGCTACCCGCCTGCGGGGCGTCGGGCGCGCACGGCCTGCCGGTACCGCCGCCGATGGACACGGCGCATATCGTCCGCCCGGCCAGCCCGAACACCGCCCTGGCCGCGCCGGCAGGCTTCGCGCCGCCGCCGGATATCGTCACACCGGTCTATGCGGCACCCGCCGCCCGGCTCTATGCGGACATCGAGGCGGTCGCCGCCGCGCAGCCCCGCACATACCCGGCCGCCGCCTATCCCGATCGCCTCCAGGCGCACTGGGTGGTGCGCAGCGCCGCGCTCAACTTCCCCGACCTCGTCACCGCCCAGATCGCGCCCGCCGGACCGGATGCGGCCACGCTTGTACTGTATTCCCGCAGCATGTACGGGTATTCGGACCTTGGCGTTAACCGGGACCGGCTGGAAGCGTGGCTTGCAGCCCTGCACCGGATGCTCAACCCAGCCAAAGAAAGATGATGTCCGCATGCGTGCACTCGGCTCGTTCCTCAAGGATGCCTACCGGCTCGCCAGGCCGTACTACACAAGCTCCGACGAACGAGGCACCGCCTGGGCGCTGCTGATCGCCATCATCATCCTCAACCTGGCGCAGGTCGGGCTGACGGTCGTGCTGAACTACTGGAACCGCGACTTCTACAACGCGCTGCAACAGAAGAACTGGCAGGCGTTCGTCGAGCTGATCTTCATCTATCGGCAGACTCCGTCCGGCATCATGCCCGGGTTCTGCGAGATCGTTGCTGTGTTCATCGCCATCGCGGTCTATGCGGTCTATCTGAACCAGTGGCTCCAGATCCGTTGGCGGCGCTGGATGACCACGCGCTTCCTCGATGAATGGCTGACGGACCGCGCCTATTACCGCATCAGCCTCACCACCGACCGCGCCGCGGTCGGCACCGACAACCCCGACCAGCGCATCGCCGAGGACCTCCGGACCTTCACCGACAACACACTCTCGCTCGGTCTCGGCCTGCTTTCCAACATCGTCAGCTTGCTCAGCTTCCTCAGCCTGCTGTGGGTGCTGGGCGGCTCGATCACGCTGCTGGGCCTCACCATCCCCGGCTACATGGTCTGGGTCGCGCTGATCTACGCGATCTTCGGAAGCTGGTGCACCCATCTCGTGGGCCGCCCGCTGTCGGCGCTGAACTTCCGCCAGCAACGGGTGGAAGCAGATTTCCGTTACGCCCTGGTGCGCATACGCGAGAACATGGAAGGCATTGCCCTGCAGCGCGGCGAGCATGAGGAAAATGCGCTGCTGCACCACCGGTTCACCGCGGTCGTCGGCAACTGGTTTGCCATCATGCGGCGGATGAAGCTGCTGAACACGCTGGTCGTCGGCTACAACCAGGTGGCCGTGATCTTTCCGCTGGTGGCGTCCGCACCGCGCTATTTCGCCGGCACCATAGAACTCGGCGGCCTGATGCAGACGGCGGACGCGTTCGGCCAGGTGCAAGGCTCCCTCTCGTGGTTCGTCGGGGCCTATACGCAGTTGGCGAACTGGCGCGCCATCGTCGAACGTCTCACCACGTTCAATCGCGCCATCGTCGCCGCACGCGCCGCCGCCGCGCAGAGCTTCGAACGCGTCGATGCCACGGACGACACGGTGCGCCTGAACGACGTGACGATCACCCTGCCCAACGGCACGCCGCTACTGCAGCATGCCAACCTTACGCTGTTACCCGGCCATTCGGTGGTGGTCAGCGGCCGCTCCGGCACCGGCAAATCCACCTTGTTCCGCGCCTTCGCCGGCATCTGGCCGTTCGGCCACGGCCGCGTGGAGGTGCCGCGCAACGCGTTCTTCCTGCCGCAGCGGCCGTATATCCCGCTGGGCACGCTGCGCCACATCATCGCCTACCCGCATCCGGCAGACCACTATGACCGCGCCACACTGGCGGCGGTGCTGGCGGAGGTCGGGCTCGGCCACCTCGCGGATCATCTCGACAGCGAGGAGAACTGGCCGATGCGCCTGTCCGGCGGCGAGCAACAGCGGCTGGCCATGGCGCGCGCGCTCCTGGCTAACCCGGACTGGGTCTTCCTGGACGAAGCCACCGCCAGCCTCGACCCTGAAGCCGAGGCGGAACTCTACGAACTGCTGCGCCAGCGCCTGCCGCATGCGACGTTGGTGTCGATCGCGCATCAGCCAAGCGTGTCGGCGTTCCATGAGCGCCGGCTGACAATCCGCCGGCAGGAGGGCAAGCCTGGAGAGCTGGCGCTGACCGATGTGGTTCCCGCCGCCGCGGATTGACTGCATGCCTCACGCGCGCGTGATGCACGCGGCGTGTCACGGGGCGAGACTCATGCTATAGACGGCACGACTTGATCGCAGTGGGAGGAAACGTCAATGCGCGTACGCATGCTACTGGCCGCGACTGCGCTTCTGGCCGGAGGCGCGCTTCTGGGTGGGGCGCCGCTCTGCCCGGCCATGGCACAGCAGAACCCGAGTTCGCAGCAGATCCTGAAATCGCTGACGCCCTCGCCCGGAATGGACTCCACCACACGCGGCATCCGAATCGCACCGCAGGGCGGCGGGGCCGCACAGCGGGGGCAGCCATCTGCCGCGGCGCCGTCGGTGAACCTGAATATCGACTTTGCCAACGGATCGGCCACGCTGACGCCGAAGGCGATCCAATCTTTGGACGCGCTGGGCCGCGCCCTGGCCAATCCGGGCCTCGCGGCCTACCACTTCCGCATCGAGGGCCACACCGACACGGTCGGCAGCCCTGCGCTGAACCAGGCGCTGTCCGAGCGCCGGGCCGAGGCGGTGGTGAGCTACCTGTCCTCGAAATACGGCATCAGCCCGAGCCGCCTGCAGCCGGTGGGCATGGGCGAGCAAGGCCTGCTGGTCTCGACACCCGACCAGACCGCCGAGCCGCGCAACCGCCGCGTCCTTGTGGTCAATGCCGGAGCGTGACCCTGCCAGGGCAATCGGGTGAAGCGAAGGAAAGGCCGGGGCTCCGCCCCTGGACCCCGCCAAGGGCATTGCCCTTGGAACCCTTTACCTGGCTGGATGGTCGGTCAGGGCCGGCTGATAACGTACGATTCACGGAAGTTTCAGGCTCCTGGCCTGAGCCGCCAAAGGCTTGTCGGAAAAGTTTACATCCTACCGATGGATTTGCGATCGTAACTGAATCATCCCTTGAAGAAATTGATCTTTCAAGCCGGCTCGGGATTTGCATATGTGATGGCCAAGGAAGTGGAGTGCTCAATGTCAATATCTGCCAGGATCTCCGAAATTCCCCCGATGCTGCCGCCGGCGTCAGGCGCCGCCGTATGGCAGCCCATCGAAAGCAGCCGGGCGGCGACCGCGTTCTGCCTGTCCGCCGCAACCGCCGTGCTGCTGGGTGCCCCCGCGATCGCGCATGCCGATGTCACCTACCGGCTGGCGTTCGTCACCAACATCCCGAACGTCTTCGACGCCACGTCCACGAGCATCGCCGACTACAACACCGACGTGACGATCGCGGCGAACACCAACCCGGCGCTTACGTCGTACACCTGGACCGCCATCGCCAGCACAGCGGACACCAGCGCGCTGAGCAACATCGATTGCGGCGCGGGCTGCAATTCGCTGCCGATCTACCTGGTCAACGGAACCTTCCTGGCCGGCTCGGTCGCCAATCTGATCAGCGGCACCGCCGTCATCAACGCCGACGAGAACGGCAACCTGGTCAACGACAAGCTGGTGTGGACTGGTTCCAACGCCGACCTGACCGCCGCCACGGGAAACGAACTGGGATCCGGCGTGCCGGTTGTCGGCTACACCGACGATGCGGCGGATCAGTTCAATTACAGCACGCTCAGCGGTAACGACGAGAACTACGCGCTCTACGCGATCAGCGGCGCGATCACCGCCGCCAACTTCCCCAGTACTGTCCCCGAGCCCGCTTCCGGCGCCGCGCTGCTGCTCGGCGGATTGGTCGTCACCCGGATGTTCCAGCGGCGCCGGCCTCGCTGAACCTGCCAGCCTCCTTGCCTACGCTCGAAGCACCCGGCGCGGAGGAACCTGCTCCGTGCCCCGAGCAGCAGCCCGCCGTGTGCAACATCACCGGGCCGATCCGCGGCATCACGCGCGCGCGGCCGGATGCCGTCGCGGTCATCCGCGCCGACGGCAGCGCGATCAGCTACGCGGAGCTGGATCGCGCCATCGACCGGATGGCAATCCATGCGTCCGCCCTCGGTCTGCGCGCCGGCGACATCGCCGGGCTGACCATCGCCGGGCCGGATGAGTCGCTCGGCCTGATCCTGGCCCTCGGCCTCGCCCGGATCGGCGTCGCCAGCGCCCCCCCGTCCCTGCCCCGGGAATACCTGCGGCTCTGCTTCCAGGCGGCGGCGCCCGGCCAGCCGGTCGAGCCTGGCCGCGTCAGGTTCGATGCCACCTGGCTGCCGCGCGGATCGCCCGGATCCGACGATCGGGCCGTCGCGATGCACCCCGACCCGGCGGCGGTGTGCACTGTCGTGGCGACCTCCGGTACCACGGGCGAGCCGAAATACGTGCCGCTGAGCCACGCAGTGCTGACACGGCGGACCTATGGCGGCATGCGCGGGCTGGCACAGGTCCGCGCCACGAGGATCATCGCCGTCGGCCTCGGCGGCGCGCTGGGCTTCGCCTGCATCCTGCGCACGCTGTGGACCGGCGGAACGCTGGTGCTGACCAATCCGCGCGCCGCGCCGGCGGCGATCCGCCGGCATGGCGTCAGCTCCATCGTGGCCTCGCCGGCAACGCTGCGCGAAATGCTCGACGCGCTGCCGGCGGATGCCGCACCGTTTCCCATGCTCGGCGCGATCGAGGTTGCCGGCAGCGCGCTTCCCACGAAGCTGCAACGGCTGGCTGCCGGGCGGCTGTGTCCGAACATCGTGTCGTATTTCGGATCGAGCGAAGCCGGCGGCATCGCGTCGGCGCCCGTGCCGCGGCTTGCATCCCGCCCTGGCGCGGTCGGTTACGCCTGGCCAGGGGTCGAAATCCAGGCGGTGGACGGCTTCGGCAACGCGCTGCCGCCCGGCGAGACCGGTCTGCTGCGCGTCCGTGGCGACGGGGCGGCCGAGGGCTATCTCGGCGATCCCGCGGCCTCGGCGGCGCATTTCCGCGACGGATGGTTCTGGTCGGGCGACCTGGGCGCGGTCTGGCCGGATGGCATGGTGACGCTGACCGGCCGGGCATCGGACCTGATCGACGCGGGCGGCTTCAAGGTCAGCCCCCGGGTCATCGAGGATGCCCTGCTGGCGCTGCCGCTGGTCACCGACGCGGCGGCGTTCGGCGTGCCCGACGGCACGGGCATCGAGCAAATCTGGGCGGCGATCGTCGCGCGCACCCGCATCGACGACACGGTGCTGAACGCCTTCTGCCGGCGCGCACTGCCGGGCATGTCGCCGAAAATCATCGTACAGGTGAAAGCCCTGCCGCGGAACGAGAACGGCAAGCTGCTGCGCGACGCCCTGGTCGCGCTGGCGATGCGGATTGCCCGGGACGATCATGCCGCGGCACCGTCGGAGGCCGTGCCGCGATGAACATCACCGAACCGATCCGCCGCGCCGCGCGGTTGACGCCCGACGCCGTCGCCATCATCCGCGCCGACAACACCGCGCTCACCTACCGCGCGCTGGAACACGCGATCGACCGGATGGCGACCTACGCCGCCGGGCTCGGGCTGCGGCCTGGCGACATCGCCGGCCTCGCCATCACGCCGCCCGACGAGACGCCGGCGCTTGTGCTCGCCCTCGCCCTGGCGCGCATGGGCATTGCCAGCGCGGAGCCCTCCGTGCCGGCGGCCCGCCTGCGCCTGCGCTTCCAGGCACTGCGTGCCGGCCAGCCGATCGAGCCAGGCTGCGTCGCCTTCGACGCCTCCTGGATGACGCCGCGCGCCGGCGCACCAGAGCATGTCGTGCCGATCCAACCCGGCGGGGCGGCGCTGTGCCGCGTGTTTGCGTCCTCCGGCACCACCGGCCGGCCGAAGCACGTGCCGGTCAGCCACGACGTGATGGTCCGCCGTGTCTTCGCGCGGTGGCTGGGGCTGTCGGGCGGACACGCCGTGCGCATGATCGCGATCGGGCTCGGTGGCGCGTGGGGCTTCCTGTCGGTGCTGCGGACGCTGTGGGAAGGCGGCACGATCGTGTTGTTCGATCCCGGGGATCCCATCGCCGCGATTCGCCGGCACGGAGTCACGTCGATTGCCGCCTCCACGGTCGCGTTGCGGTCCATGCTGGACGCGTTGCCGCCGGACGCCGCGCCGTTGCCGGCACTGGAGGCGATCGAGGTCGGCGGCAGCATGGTGCCGGTGCCGTTGCGGCAGCGCGCAGCGGCGCGGCTGTGTGCGAACGTGGTGGTTTACCTCGGTTCGACCGAAATGGGCGGCGTCGCGTCCGCCCCGGTGGCCGCGCTGGACGACCGCCCCGGCGCGGTCGGCTACATGTTCTCAGGCATCCGGATCGAGGCGGTGGAGGCCTCGGGTCAGGCGCTGCCGCCCGGTACCGAGGGCATCCTGCGCATGCAGGCGGACACGATGGCGGAGCGGTACCTCGAAGAGGATGCCGCGACCTCGGGCGGCCTGCGCGACAGCTGGTTCTATCCGGGCGATGTCGGCACGGTTTGGCCCGACGGCATGCTGAGCCTCACCGGCCGGGTGGCCGAGCTGATCAACGCCGGCGGGGAAAAGGTCAGCCCGGCGGCGATCGAGGAGCACCTGCTGAAACTGCCCTCTGTCACCGACGCCGCGGCCTTCGGTGTTCCGGACAATTCCGGTGTGGAACAAATCTGGGCTGCGATCGTTGCCAGCGTCCCGGTTGAGGACGCGGTGCTCGATGCGTTCTGCAAAAAGCTGGGGCCGCGCCAGGCGCCGATGATGATCCTGCAGGTGGAAGCGCTGCCGAGGAACGCGAACGGAAAGATCCAGCGGAATGTGCTGATAGAGGCGGCGCTGCAAATGAACCGCACGGCGTGAGGGTGGGCGGCATGTGCAGCCTGGGCAGGCATGTGCAGCCTGGGCAGCATGGCAGCATGGGCAGGCATGGCAGCATGGGCAGCATGGGCAGCATGGGC
Organism: Acetobacteraceae bacterium; assembly: GCA_036489395.1. Classification (GTDB taxonomy): domain Bacteria; phylum Pseudomonadota; class Alphaproteobacteria; order Acetobacterales; family Acetobacteraceae; genus JASHVB01. The sequence continues at coordinate 7,254 of DASXFW010000218.1, forward strand.
AGGCATGGCAGCAATCTCCCCTCCCCTTGAGGGAGGGGTTGGGGGAGGGGTGCCTCCAGCCGCCGAACCGAGGAAGTGCGCACCCCGGCTTGCGTGGCCCCTGCGGCGGTTGCGGGTGCCTCCAGCCGCCGAACCGAGGGGAAGTGCGCACCTGAATTGATGCGGCCCCACTGCGCCCCTCGGGTGCCTCCAGGCGCCGAACCGCGGAAGCACCCACCCCTCCCCCAACCCCTCCCGCAAGGGGAGGGGGGAATGCCGGGCGCGCTATCCGAACCTGCCCGCCACCTCCAGCACCGCCGCGCCGTAGCGTTGCAGCTTCGACGCGCCGACGCCCTTGATCTGAGCCAGCTCGTCCAAACTGGCCGGCTGCACCGCGGAGACCTCGCGCAGCACCGTGTCGTGGAAGATGACGTAGGGCGGCACCGACTGCGCCTTCGCCTCGGCCGAGCGCCACGCCCGCAACGCTTCGAACAACGTGTCCGCCGCAGGATCAGCCGCGATCGGCGCGGGCGCGGCGTCGCGCCGCCGCTCCGGCCGTACCACCTCGCGTGGCCGGCGCGCCGCCTCCTGCCGCAGCATGACGCGCGTTTCGCCGCGCAGGATCGGCCGCGCCTTGTCCTGCGCCAGGAACAAACCGCCGTGCCCGGCGGTGTCCACGTCCAGCGCGCCCAGCGCGATCAACTGGCGGATCAGTCCACGCCAGTACGGCGCACCATGCTCTGCCCCGAGGCCAAAGGTCGGCAGCGAATCGTGCCGATGCCGCAGCACCGCCTCGGTCTTCTCGCCGCGCAGCACCGAAATGATATGCAGCGCGCCGAAGATCTGGTCGGTGCGGTACACCGCCGACAGCACCTTCTGCGCATCCACCGTCGCATCCGAGGTGACCGGCGGTTCGTCGCAATTGTCGCAATGGCCGCAATCGGCAGCCATTTCTTCGCCGAAACAGGATAGCAGCGTGCGGGTGCGGCAGCTAACCGCCTCGGTCAGACCGATGATCTCCTCCAGCTTGGTGCGCATCACCCGCTTCTGCGCATCGGGCGCCGCGGATTGCGCCAGCCAATGCCGCGCCTGCGCCACGTCCTGGCCGCCGAACAACAGCATCGTATAGGCGGGATCGCCGTCGCGCCCGGCACGGCCGATCTGCTGGTACCAGGATTCCGGTGTTTCCGGCATATCGAGATGCACGACGAAGCGCACATCGGGCCGGTCGATGCCCATGCCGAACGCGATCGTCGCCACCACAATGACAGGCTCGCCGGAACGGAACCGCATCAGCGAGGCGCGCTTGTCCTCGGGATCGAGTCCGGCATGGAACGCGATCGCCGGATAGCCCTTTTCCACCAGCCGTGCGGCGGTGCGCTCGGTCTTCGCGCGCGAGCCGCAATAGACGATGCCGCATGCGTTGCGATGCCGTGCGAGGAATTCCAGAAGCTGCGCCGACTCGCTGATCTTCGGCGTCGCCGCCAGATGCAAATTCGGCCGATGAAAACTCGAAACGAACACCGCGGCCTCGTCCATGCGCAGCGCGGCGAGAATGTCGCGCCGCGTGCGCGGATCGGCCGTCGCGGTCAGCGCAATGCGCGGAACGCCCGGAAAGTGCTGCGGCAGACAGGCGAGTTCGCGATACTCCGGGCGGAACTCGTGGCCCCATTGCGACACGCAATGCGCTTCGTCGATGGCGATCAGCGCGAGCTGCACGCGCGACAGCCGATCCAGCGTGCCGTTCCCGAGCAATCGTTCCGGCGACACGTACAACAGATCCAGCTCGTGCTCGATCAGGTCGCGCGTGACGCTGCGCGCCTCGGCGGGATTAAGTTCGGAATGCAGCGCGCCGGCGTTGACGCCAACCTGGCGCAGCGCAGCGACCTGGTCGTCCATCAGCGCGATCAGCGGCGACACGATCACCGCGGTGCCGGTGCGGCACAACGCGGGAACCTGGTAGCACAGGCTCTTGCCGCCGCCGGTCGGCATCAGCACCAGCGCGTCGCCGCCATCCAGCACGTGGCGGATGACGGGCTCCTGGTCGCCGCGGAAATCAGGAAAGCCGAAGACGCGGCGAAGCACCGCGTGCGGATCTTCGGGAAGCAGCGATTGCAGCACCGTCAGGGCGCTCCATGCGCGGTGGGAGGAAGCGATGCGGTGGCCGGGTGGCGCATGGCCGATTCCCTCGCGCGCAGGACGTGCGATCTTCCTGCCGGAAGGGTTAAGAGCGCGTCAACCGCTGATGTGGGTTGAGGCAGGGCAATCGGGTGAACGGGGGAAAGGCCGGGGCTTTGCCCCGGACCCCGACCAAGGGGCGCTGCCCCTTGGATTCCCGCCAAGGGCATTGCCCTTGGGACCCTTTACTTCGCTGGATGGCGGGGAGGGGGCCCCGGGCCCGGGGTCCACGCATCGCCCACCGTGG
>DASXFW010000226.1:0-6012 GCA_036489395.1 Acetobacteraceae bacterium
TGGCCGAAGCAATCTCGTGCGTGACGAGCTTCCAGCGGCTCGTCACGAACGAGATTGCTTCGGCCAGGCGGCCTCGCAATGACAGGAAAGACGGCGTTTCATTCAGGGTGGGCCGACTCAGTCGTTCGTTGCTGTATAGCAACCATATTCCACGGGGTCGATTGAATTGTTCTCTGCGATCGCTGCGGACCTCTGGCTTCCTGAACCCTTGCGATGCCGCCCACCGCACGAGCCCCGCGCGCAATCCCGCCATCGACAGCAGCCCCACCCTCCGGTACCGTGCACCACATGCCCCAGCACATCGGCATCGTCGCATGCTCTGCCGAAGGCGCAGCATTGTGCTATCGCACGATCTGCACGGAAGGCGCCGAATTCCTCGGCCCGCACGCGCACCCCGAGGTGTCGATGCACACGCCGTCGCTCGCCGCGACCATGCAATGCATCTACCGCGAGGACTGGCCGGGCGTCGCCGACATCATGCTCGCTTCGGCCAACAAGCTTGCAGCAATCGGCGCGGATTTCCTGATCTGCCCGGACAACACGCTGCACCAGGCACTGCCGGTCGTGCTGCCACGCTCTCCGCTACCGTGGCTGCATATCGCCGAGGTGGTCGCCGATGCAGCCGTGGCGCGCGGCTTCCGTCGTCTTGGGCTGCTGGGAACGCGGTGGCTGGTGGAAAGCGCGGTCTATCCCGATGCGCTGTCGGCCCGCGGACTTGAATACCTGCGTCCCGACGCCGCCGCGCGCGAGGAAATGAACCGGATCATCATGGATGAGTTGGTCTGCAGCGTCTTCAAGCCGGAACAAATCGCGTGGTTCCAGGGCGTCATCAGTCGGATGAAGGACGCGGGCTGCGACGCCGTGGTGCTCGGCTGCACTGAAATCCCGCTGATCATCGACGACGCGAATTCGCCGTTGCCCACGCTGGATTCGACACGGCTGCTGGCGCGGGCGGCGTTGCGCCGGGCGATCGAGTTGTCACCGACCCGCCCGGGATGAAACGTGACGTCGCAATGAACAAATCGGCGGCGGCCTGCGCGCTCCGCCAGTTCGCGATGGCGGACGAGGGGACTGGCCGCGTCGCCTCGCTCAGTCTGTTGGTGTCGAGCAGATATCGCGTCAGAGCGATACGTCCCGATCCGTTGCGACGTCGCGTGTGAGGTCGAACTCGGCGCCAACCAGCGGCGACCGACGCAGCGCCGCATAGATCCCGCCGCGCTCCGCGACGGAGGTACCGAGCTTGTTCGCAAGGTCGGAACGCAGGGCTTGCGCTTCCGGATCATCGTGCAACAGCCGCTCGGCCAGGCGTCGCACGAGCGGCTTGTCACGATCGAGGCCACGTACCTCGAAGCGTACGAGACCGCTCTCCGCCTCGAGCTGCCAGGGACGGCCGCCGGTGTTCGTGGCCGGGGCGGCGCAATGTTGTGGTAAATCCATACCACATCCCCAAACCCTTGACCCCACCGGCATTTCCCCCCATACCCCGGCCCCGAACCAAACGGACCCCACCCCCATGCTGAAAACCACAGCCTCGCTGAAGCCAGCGGAGGTGAAGAAGGACTGGGTGCTGATCGACGCAGAAGGCGTCGTGCTCGGCCGCCTCGCCGTCATCATCGCCAACCGCCTGCGCGGCAAGCACAAGCCGCAATTCACTCCGCACGTCGATTGCGGCGACAACATCGTGGTGGTGAACGCCGCCAAGGTGCGCATCACCGGCAACAAGATGGACCAGTCGATCTTCTACTACCACACTGGTTATCCTGGCGGCATCAAGGGCCGCTCGATCCGCCAGCGCCTCGACAGCAAGCATCCTGAATCGGTGCTGGAAAAGGCAGTGGAGCGCATGATCACCCGCGGCCCGCTGCAGCGCCGGCAGATGAAGCACCTGCACGTCTATCCCGGCGCCGAGCACCCACATGACGGCCAGCAGCCGACGAAGCTGGACGTCGCCGCACTCAATCCGAAAAACAAGCGAGGCTGATGCCGATGTCTGGAAACCAGGGGCGCAGCCTCGCCGATCTCAAAGACATGCTGGCCGCACAGCAGGTACAGACCCCGGCTGCCGTCACCGGCGCGCCGGCGCTGCTCGACCAGCCGAAGCGTGAGCCGAAACGCGACGCGCTGGGCCGTTCCTATGCGACCGGACGGCGCAAGGAATCTGCCGCCCGCGTGTGGATCAAGCCCGGCAAGGGTGAGATCAACATCAACGGCAAGAAGGCTGCGCAATATTTCGCGCGTCCCGTGCTGCGCATGCTGATCACCCAGCCATTCCTGGTGGCCGACCGCTATAACCAGTTCGACGTGTACTGCACGGTCAAAGGCGGCGGACTGTCCGGCCAGGCCGGCGCGGTGCGGCACGGCATCAGCCGCGCACTCACCTATTACGAACCGGACCTGCGCGGCATCCTGAAGGTCGCCGGCTTCCTGACGCGCGATTCCCGCGTGGTGGAGCGCAAGAAGTACGGCAAGATGAAGGCTCGCCGCAGCTTCCAGTTCAGCAAGCGATAAGTCCAACGCGAGTCTCCCCCTCCCCTTTAAGGGGGGGAGTGCTGCAACCTTCCCGTCCGCGAGAACCGCCATGCCCAAACCCAGCGTCTTCATCGACGGCGAATCCGGCACCACCGGCCTGGGCATCCGTGACCGCCTGGCGGCCCTGTCCGATGTCACGCTGAAAAGCCTGCCCGCCGAGCGCCGCCGCGATCCCGCCGCGCGCCGCGACATGATGGCGCAGGTCGATCTGGTCGTGCTCTGCCTGCCGGACGACGCGGCGAAGGAATCCGCCGCCCTCGCCGCCAGCCTGGGCAGCGACGCACCGAAGGTTCTGGACGCCAGCACCGCGCACCGCGTGCACCCCGACTGGGCCTACGGCTTCCCCGAAATGCTCCCCGGCCAGGCCGAGCGCATCGCCGCCGCCCGCAACGTCGCCAACCCCGGCTGCTATCCCACCGGTGCGATCGGCCTCCTCCGGCCGCTGCTCGACGCCGGCATCATTCCGCCCGACTACCCGATCTCCATCAACGCCGTCAGCAGCTATTCCGGCGGCGGCAAGGCGATGATCCAGGCACACGAGACCGCCGGCGGTCCGGCGTTCGAGCTTTACGCGCTCGGCCTGGAGCACAAGCATTTGCCGGAGATCCACCTCTACGCCGGCCTGACGCGGCGGCCGATCTTCGTCCCCTCCGTCGCGCATTGCCGCCAGGGCATGCTGGTATCTGTCCCGCTGCACCTGGACACACTCCCGGGCAAGCCGACCGGCGCCGACCTGCGCGCGGTCCTGCAAGCGCGCTACGCCGGCTGCGAACTGGTCCGCGTCACCGCCCCGCCGCCCGACGGCAAGCTGGACGCCGAGGCGTTGAACGACACCGACCGACTGGAACTCTACGTCCAGGCCAACGACAAGCACCGCCAGGCCGTGCTGGTCGCGCGGCTGGACAATTTGGGCAAAGGCGCATCCGGCGCGGCGGTACAGAACATCGGCCTGATGCTCGGCCTGCACACCGGCGTCGGCGCACGCGAGATGGCGGATGCCTGACCTGACGCTCGGCCAGGCGGTGCCGGCGGCCGGCTTCGGCCCGGTGTTCTCGCTTGGCGGCGTCACGCCGGACATTCACCCGGACGCCTTCATCGCCCCCACCGCCGCGGTGATCGGCGACGTGACCGTCGGCGACGAAACCGGCATCTGGTTCCACTGTCTGGTGCGCGGCGACCTCGCCGCCATCCGCATCGGCGCCCGCACCAACATCCAGGACGGCACGATCATCCACGTGGATTTCGACGCGCCCGCCACCATCGGCGACGACGTCACCGTCGGCCATAACGCCGTCATCCACGCCTGCACCATCAAAAACCGCGGCTTCGTCGGCATCGCCGCCACCGTGCTGGACGGCTGCGTCATCGAGGAAGGCGGCATGCTCGCCGCCGGCGGCTTGCTTACTCCCGGCAAGGTGATCGGCCCGAACGAGCTTTGGACCGGCTCCCCGGCCAGGCTGCGCCGGGTGATGGACGCCGAGGAACAAGCAAAATTCGCCCGCAACGCCGAAGTGTACCGCGAGCTCGCGCGGCGGTTCCGGGCAGGGCTGCGTTCATCCACCTAGGCAACCGGCCACAACGCACCAATTGTCCCTTCTGGAAGCGTCGGAGGGAATTACGTCATGCGTTGCCGCCTCATCGCCTTCGCTGCCGCCCTGGTCCTGGCGGGCTGCACGGCGCCGCCCCACGGGCCGTCACAGTCGGTCGCCGAAATCCCGCAGGGGTTCTTCAACAACTTGATCGATCCCGATCTGGGCTGCGTCAACGAATCCTCCTATTCGTTCGGTAGTCCCAATATCCTGCACGGCAATCCCGCCGCGACGTTGCGTGCGACGATTTGCGTCGAGTACCTGGCAGCCCAGACCAACAGCCCACGCTGGACGTCGGTACCGCCGCTGACCCAGATGCAGCTCCCCGAAGCGCGCGACGCACTTCGCCGCGTCGTTGGCATTGCACCGAACGCACCGCCGCCTTTGGTGGTGAACACGCTGCTGCGGCTGCTGCACGATTTGCAGGTCGGCAACATGATGGATGCCCGGGCGGTTATCGCGCCGCCGCTGTTCACCATGCCACCGGACCAGACGCTCGCCGTGCTGACGAATTTGCCGCCCGTGCCGATCGCCCACGTGGCAACTCAGCAGGCGGAGCTTGAGGCAATGCGGCTACACTGAGGGCTGCGGAGGCCCCTGCCCTCGTTCATCATCGCGCCACCACAGCAGGACGCGGTTGTTGCCGGTGTCGGCGACAGCGACCGTGTCGCCGCTGGCCGCAATGGAATATGGCCAGCACAGGCTGTCGCGGACCGGGGACTGCCAACGGTTCTCGCCTTTATCGCCAAAGTTTTCCTGACCGGCGAGGGCGGTCGCCGCGCCGGTCGCGATCGCGGTGGGATCGAAGCCCAGAAGTCGTGAATTCGCCGTGTCCGCCACGATCAGGCGGCCGTCGTGCCATGCCAGCCCGTACGGCATGTTCAATGTCGCGGCGGTGGGTTCCGCGGCACCGCGATTGTGCCCGGTGCTGCCAAAACCTTTCTGGCCAAGCACGAAGTCACAGGGCGCTCCATGACGCTGCGGCCGTTGCCGCCAGGCCATGATGCGGCTGCTGCCGGCGTCGGCAACGAAGCACGTGTCCGCCGCAACCGCGAACGCATGCGGCCAGCGCATGCCGGCCCGCAGGTCTCCGCCGCTGCTCTCGTCGCGCGTGTGAAAGTCGCGTTGACCCAGCACGAGATCGGCCGCCGCGCCATTGGCAGCCGGCATCCGGTTCCAGATCAGCACGCGCCGATTGCCGGTATCGGCCACGAACACGGCGCCGTCGAAGATCGTCACGCCGTAGCACCAATTGAGCGTATCGGCGCGCGGTGCGGCGAGGCCCCGATTGGCGTCGCCGGATACGAAATCCGCCTGCCCCAGCACGATGTCCGCCGGTTGGTTCGAATGCCGCGGTACGCCTCGCCATAACAGCACGCGATGATTCCACGCGTCGGCAACGGCAAGGACGCCGGCACCGAATGCAACACCGGTCGGCACATTCAACGTCGCGGGGCCCGTCGGGCCTCGGGCATTGCGTCCTTCGCTAACGAAGTCCGGTTGCCCGATCACAAGATCGGCCGGCGTGTCGTCGTGCCGCGGAAGCCTCGTCCAGATCAACAGGCGATGATGGCCGGTGTCGCTGACCAGCAGCGGCCCCGCATCGCCGCACAGGCAGACACCGCGGGGAGCAAACAGGGTCGCCGCGGACGGCACGATAGGTGCGGCCAGCGCACCTGACGGCGCGCAACCGAGAACGACGCGCGCCGCCGCTGGATCAAGCAGCGGCCGTGCCGTGCGGCGTGACGGTGGGCTCGGCTGGGACAGCGAGACACGCACTGATTCCAACTGTCATTGCAAGGGACGAAGCAACAAAAGACGTTCTGTCATTGCGAGGCCGCTTGGCCGAAGCAATCTCCCGAGGGAGATTGCTTCGGCCAAGCGGCCTCGCAAT
>DASXFW010000232.1:0-15240 GCA_036489395.1 Acetobacteraceae bacterium
CGGATCGGCGTCGCCCGAACAGGCGACGCCGATCCGGCGGCGCTGTGCCCCCTCCCCTCCATCCAGCTAAACAGATGGATTGCAAAGGCCACGCCTTTGCTGAGGGTCCAGGGGGCAAAGCCCCTTGGCGGGTTTCAGGGCGGAGCCCTGAGCTTCCTTTGATTCGCCCGATTGCCCTGGGCACAAGCGGCCCTGGCACTCAAGCGTGATGCGGCGCCGCGAACTCGCCACGTTCAGGACCGCCGGCCGCCACGAACTACCCCGACATGAAGCCGCGCCAGTCAACGACAGGGAAATTGATCCATGCGCGCTTCTTTGCTTTTGCTGCCTTTGGTATTCCTGGGGCTCGCCGGCTGCGTCGATGTGCACGAGCATCCGGCGCCGCGCGAAACGGTGGTGACGCCCGCACCGACACCGCCAACCGTGTACTCGACGCCGGACTCCGGCACCACGGTCGTCACCCGTCCGTGATTGACGCAGGCTGAGACCCCTTCCGGTGGCTGCGGGTGAACCAAGGCGAAGGTCAGGGCAAAGCCACTGACCTTCCCATGCGTTCACCCGATTGCCCTCCTGCGTCGGCGATGACAGGGTGCGTCGCGCCATGTCCGATACCGACCTGCCCGCCGAATTCGCGCTGATCGCGCGGCATTTTCGCCCGCTCGCCGGCCCCGGCGCACTCGGCCTCGGCGACGACGCGGCATTGCTCGTGCCACCGTCGGGACGCGAGCTCGTGCTGACCGTCGATGCGATGATCGGCGGCGTGCATTTCCTGCCCGACGATCCGCCCGACCTGGTCGGCCGCAAGCTGCTGCGGGTGAACCTGTCGGACCTCGCCGCGAAAGGTGCCGAGCCGATCGGCTACCTGATGACCGTCGCCGCCCCGCGCGACACCCCGGATAGGTGGTTCGCAGGCTTCGCCGCCGGCCTTGCACAGGACCAGGCGGAGTTCGGCGCCACGTTGCTCGGCGGCGACACCAGCTCCACGCCCGGCCCGATCGCGCTGTCGCTGACCGCGCTCGGACATGTCGCGCCGGGGGCGATGGTCCGCCGCGCCGGCGCGCAACCCGGCGACGGCATCTGGGTCACCGGCACGATCGGCGACGGCGCGCTCGGCCTGGCGGTCGCCCAGGGCCGGCTGGCTGATTCCTCCGGCCATCTGCTGCAACGCTACCGACTGCCGCAGCCGCGGTTCGGGCTGGCCATCGCCGGCGTCGCCTCCGCCGGCATGGATGTGTCGGACGGGCTGGTGCAGGACCTCGGCCATCTCTGCCGCGCCGGCGGCCTGGGCGCGGAGATCGACGCGGCCCTGGTGCCGTTGTCCGATCCGGCCCGCCAGGCCGGCCCAGACTGGCTGCCCACCATCCTGACCGGCGGCGACGACTACGAACTGCTGCTGGCCGTGCCGCGCGACCGCGAGCCCGCCCTGCACGCCGTCGCCCAGACCGCCGGTATACCAGTCACGCGCATCGGCACCTTCCGCGCCGGGCCGCCCCGCGTCATGGTGCGCGGCCCAAACGGGCAACCGCTTGCTCTCGCCCGCGGCGGCTGGAGCCATTTCTGACCTCAAGAAGGCGCACCCATAGATGAACCGCAACGTCTGGCTGCTATTCTGCTGTCAGGCGATGATGAACGCCGTCATGTCCGGCCAGGCAGTCATGGCCGCGCTGATCGGCCATTCGCTCGCCGTGGACAAGACGCTCAACACGCTGCCGATGGCCATCCAGATGACGGCGATGATGTGCGCCTCCATCCCCGCCAGCATCGTGTTCCAGCGGCTTGGCCGGAAGCCGGGGTTCTGGCTCGGGTGCCTGGGTTCCTTCGTCGGCAGCATCATCTACGCGCTCGGCGTCTGGTACGGCAGCTTCCCGCTGTATTGCCTGGGCGCGGTGCCGGCCGGCCTCGGCTGGGGCGTCGCCCAGCATCTGCGCTTCGCCGCCGCCGAGGTCGCCGCGCCTGACGCCCGCCCGCGCGCCATCGCACTGGTGATGGCCGGCGGCGTGCTGGCCGCCATCATCGGGCCGGAGCTGGTGAAGCGCACCAACATGCTGATCCCGCCGCTGGAGTTCTTCGGCACCTACCTGTGCCTGACCGCGCTACCGGTGATCGCCGCGATCCTGCTGGCATTCATCCGCGTGCCCCCGCTGGTGCGCGCTACGGGCACGCCGGTGCCGATCCGCGCCATCCTGGTGCGGCCGAACTTCGTCACCGCCGTCGTGTGCAGCATGGTCGGCTACGGCACGATGAACCTGGTGATGGCGTCCACGCCGCTGCAGATGATGTTCTGCGGCCTGGGCATCGGCGCCAGCGCCGACGTGATCCGCGCCCATTCCATCGCCATGTTCCTGCCCGGCTTCATCACAGGCCGGCTGATCCAGCGCTACGGCGTGCATGGCATCATCTTCGCCGGCGGCGCGCTGACCCTGCTGTGCGTCGCGCTGAACCTGGCGTTCGCACCGGGCTACGCCGAGTTCATGGTCGCACTGGTGCTACTGGGCGTCGGCTGGAACTTCATGTTCGTCGGCGGCACCACGCTGCTGACCACGGCGCACTCGGCCGCCGAGCGCATGCGCGTCCAGGCCACCAACGATTTCATCGTATTCGGCACGGTGGCGATCACGGCGTTCACGTCCGGCGCGGTGGAGGCCGACAGTGGCTGGGCCACGCTGAACCTGACCGTGGTGCCGGCGGTCTTGGTGGCTGTGGTGCTGATCGGCTGGCACTGGGCATCCCGCGCGCGACTGGCGTCGGTATCCGCGTAGTTCCCACGCTTCTCCCCCCACCTTGCAGGAGGGGTTGGGGGAGGGGTGCCTACGGCCGCGGGACCTCGAAAGTAAGCACCCCTCCCCCCAGCCCCCTCCCTCAAGGGGAGGGGGAGCGTTAAAGGTTTGCTTACCCGCTGTCCGGTAACATCGATGTTCTTTCCCGATGAGGGCTGGGGTCCGTGGGCAATCCTGATGTAGCGTTCTGGCAGAGCAAGCGCGTCTTGCTGACCGGCCATACCGGCTTCAAGGGCGCATGGCTGGCGCTGTGGCTGCAGCGCCTCGGCGCCACGGTGCGCGGCTTCGCCCTGCCGCCCGACACGGCCCCCAGTCTGTGCGACGCCGCCAACGTGGAGCACGCCTGCGACAGCGTTCGCGGCGACATCCGCAACTCCGCCGGGCTACGCGATGCGCTGGTGCAATTCGCCCCCGACATCGTGTTGCACCTGGCGGCGCAGGCTCTGGTCCGCCGCGGCTATGACCAGCCGGCGGCGACGTTCGCCACCAACGTCATGGGCACCGTGCATCTGCTGGACGCAGCCACAGCAGCGCCGAGCGTGCGCGCGATCGTCGTGGTCACCTCGGACAAATGCTACGAGAACCGCGAATGGCCGTGGCCGTATCGCGAGACCGACACGCTGGGAGGCCACGATCCGTACAGCGCCAGCAAGGCCTGTGCAGAACTCGTCGCGGCCGCATGGCGCCGTTCCTACCCCGGCCCGGCGATCGCCACGGTGCGCGCCGGCAATGTCATCGGCGGTGGCGACTGGGCGGAAGGCCGCCTCGTCCCGGACTGTGTGCGCGCATTGGGTGCGGACGCGCCGGTGCCGATCCGCCATCCCGACGCCGTTCGCCCCTGGCAGCACGTCCTGGAGCCGCTGTGCGGCTACCTGCTGCTCGCGGAGCACCTGTGGCGAGACCCGCTCGGCGCCGCCGAGGCCTGGAATTTCGGCCCCGCCGCCGAGGACGCCAGGCCAGTGCGCGACGTGGCCGACCTCGTCTGCCGGCATTGGGGCCAGGGCGCGCGCTGGTTGCAGACCGGCACGCAGCATCCGCACGAGGCCTGGTCGCTGACGGTCGATGCCGCGAAGGCGCGCGCCCGCCTCGGCTGGCAGCCGCGGCTTGGTCTGGCGGAGGCGCTGGAGTGGACCGTGCGCTGGTACAAGCAGCACGCGGCCGGGGCGCCCGCGCAGCGATTGGTGGCACGCGACATCGACGCCTACGAGGCACGCGCGGCATGAGCGACCCGCAATGCCGGTTCTGCGGCAGCGCTCTGTCCGAAACGTTCGCCGACCTCGGCATGTCGCCGCTGTCGAACGCGTTCATCGCGCCGGATGGCGCCGCACGAATGGAACCGTTCTATCCGCTGCACGCCTATGTCTGCGGCACGTGCTTCCTGGTGCAGCTTCAGCAATACGAATCTCCTCAGGCGATCTTCGGCGATTACAGCTATTTCTCGTCGTATTCCGAAAGCTGGCTGCAGCACGCCGAGGCCTACGTGGCCGAGATGGCGGATCGTTTCGCCCTTGGCGCCGGATCGCACATGCTGGAGATCGCCAGCAACGACGGCTATTTGCTGCAATACGCCCTGGGACGCGGCCTGTCGGTGCTGGGCATCGAGCCGGCCGCGAATGTTGCCGCTGTCGCGGTCGGCAAGGGCATCCCCACCGAGGTCGCCTTCTTCGGCGAAGCCACCGCACGCGCGCTGCGAGCCCGTGGCGTGACGCCCGATGTGATCGTCGCCAACAACGTGATGGCCCACGTCCCGGACCTGAACGACTTCGTGCGCGGGTTAGCCGTGCTGCTGCCGCCGGACAGCGTGCTGACCGTTGAGTTCCCGCATTTGCTGCGGCTGATCCGACAGAATCAGTTCGACACGATCTATCACGAGCACTTCTCCTATTTCTCGTTGCTCGTGGTGCAACGCGTCTTCGCGCGGCACGGCCTGCGCGTGTTCGACGTAGCGGAGCTGCCGACGCATGGCGGGTCGCTGCGCGTGTTTGTCAGCCAGCAGGGCAGCGCCCGGCATCAGCGCCAGCCCGCGGTCGATGCGGTACTGGCGGACGAGACCAAGGCCGGCCTCAACGCGCTCGACGCCTATCGCCGCTTCGGCGCGCAGCTCGTGCGCATCAAGTGCGACCTGGTGGATTTCTGCATCCGCACGCAGCGCGCGGGCAAGCGCATGGTCGGCTACGGCGCACCGGCCAAGGGCAACACGCTGCTCAACTATTGCGGCATCGGGCGGGAGTTCCTGCCGTTCACGGTCGATCGCAGCCCGCACAAGCAGGGCATGCTGCTGCCCGGCACGCGCATCCCGATCCGCGCGCCCGAGGAGATCCTCAAAGCCAAGCCGGACTATGTGTTGATCCTGCCGTGGAACCTACGCGACGAGATCATGCAGCAGATGCAGCGCATCAACGGCTGGGGCGGCCGCTTCGTCGTGCCGATCCCGCGCCTCGCCGTGCTGTGATGCATTTCCGGCCGACCGCGCTGGACGGGCCGATGCTGATCGAGCCGGAGCGTCATGCCGACGACCGCGGCTGGTTCGCCCGAACCTTCTGCGCCGAGGAATTTGCCCGTGCCGGCCTGCCGGCCTGCTTCGTCCAATGCAGCACGTCGTTCAACCAGCGCCGCTTCACGCTGCGAGGGCTGCATTACCAGGATGCCCCGTACGCCGACGGCAAGCTGGTCCGCTGCACGCGCGGGGCGGTGTTCGATGTGGCGGTCGATCTGCGTCCCGGCGCGACCCAATGGCGCTGGATCGCGCACGAACTCAGCGCGGACAGCGGGCGCGCGCTGTGGATTCCGCCCGGCTTCGCACACGGTTTCGTCACGCTGTGCGATGCCACGGAAATATTTTATCAGATGACGGAACCGTTCCGCCCGGAAACCGCGCGCGGCCTCCGCTGGAACGACCCGACGCTGGCCATCCCCTGGCCGGTCGCCGAGCCGATCCTGTCACCGCGTGACGCCGCGCTGCCATTCGTTTCGTCGTGAGGCAACGCCGTTGCGCCACGGGCGTTGTGTGGCGATGATCACCCAGCCAACGACCATAATGGGCACGTGAGTACGCACACGAGATCGCGAGCGCACCTGTCTGTCATCGTCTTCAGTATGTCATTGCCCCCTCGATGGACTGTCCACCGTTGTCATTGCCCCCCGTTGTCATTGCGAGTTGCCACCGGCCGGCGATCGCCCCGCCCTGGATGAAACGGCGCCATTCTGTCATTGCGAGGCCGCTTGGCCGAAGCAATCTCCTTCGTGGCAAGCAGCGGCTCATCACCAACGAGATTGCTTCGGCCAAGCGGCCTCGCAATGACAGAATGACTCGGGCCATTTTCTTGTTAGGAGCAGGGCGACGAAGCAATGTCGTTCGTGACAGGCGGCGGCTCATCGTGAACGGGATTGCTTCGCCGCTTTGTGCCTCGCAATGACAGCAGATTCCAAGGAACCCGGACGCAGCATGGCCCCGAGGATCTACCATCTGCACCCCCTCGCCGCCGGACCGCTGGCGCGCTGGGACGCGCACTTCGCGCACATCGCCGCGATGGCGTTCGATCACGCCTGCGTCGCACCGGTGTTCGCGCCGGAACCCGGCGGCGACATCTTCGTCACCGCGGATCACGAAAGCTTGCATCCCGCCCTGCAATGGACCGGCGACGCGGACAGCGGCGTCGCCCGTATAGTGGAGATCGCGCAGCCGCATCGCCTGCGCCTGATGCTGGACGTAACGCTGGGCCATGTCGCGGCCGGCGCGGCAATCCGCGCGCGTGAGGCGCACTGGTTCAGCACCGGGTTCCGCGGCGGCGCGCCAGACCCGCGCGGCACTCCGCATCGGCCGGACGCGGCCTATGCGCGCTTTCAAGACACCGAGAGCGCCGAGGGATTGTTTGCCTGGTGGTTCGACAGGCTCGGCCGCCTTGTGAAAGCGGGCGTGCGCGGCTTCCGCTTCCTGGAACCCGACCGGATACCGCCGGCGGTGTGGCGCCGGTTGGTTGCCGCGCTGCGCGAGATTGCGCCTGACTGCCTGATGCTGGCCTGGACTCCCGGCGCCGGCCGCGACGCCGTGGCGCGCATGCAGGACGTGGGGTTCGATCGCGTCTGCGCCTCCGTCGCGTGGTGGGACGGGCGCTCCCCCTGGCTGCTGGAGGAGATGGACCTGCTGCGCCGCGTCGCGCCGTGTGTTGCCTCGCCGGAGCCGTCTTTCGCCGATCGGCTGGCGTCGCGGCTGCCGGCGGGCATCAACGTGCGCGTTGCGTACGCTCACGCGTTGCGCGTTGCAGCCGCGGTGGGCAGCGGCATGTTCGTGCCGATGGGCTTCGAATATGCGACGCATCGCGTGTTCGATGCCGCGCGCGCCTCGCCCGCCGATTTCGACGCGGCACGCGCCGAGGCGCCATTCGATATGACAGCGGACATTGCCGCGGCCAATGAACTGGTAACGTATGTGGCGGCGCTCGATGTTGACGGCGCGCTGCGTGCGTTGTCCGCTGCCGCCGATCCGATAACGGCGCTGCTGCGCTGCGATTCGGCGCATCCGCGCGACGCGTCCCGCGCGGCGCTGGTGCTGATCAATCCGGACCTCGCGCGCCCGATGCCGCTGGCGTTTCCCACGGACCCGTTGCCGCCGCAGGCGGGTGTCGCGCTGAGCGCGCCGAAACCGCTGGATGCAATGGACGATCCGGCAGCTCCGCTGGCGTCGGGTGAAGTCCGCATCCTGTCATACACCCGCGCCGCCGATATCATCGATGGCCTGGATGTTCCCGCGGTGACCCGCGCGGAAATGAGCGCGTCGCGGATTGGCATCGAGGCGATCTCGCCCGCAGTGCCGGATGGCGACTTCGCAGTGAAGCGGGTGGTTGGCGAAACGGTGACCGTGTCGGCGGATATCGTTGCCGACGGGCACTCGATGCTTGCCGCGGCGTTGTTGTGGCGACCGGCCGACGCCACTTCCTGGCAGCGCGTGCCGATGCAATTGGTCGGCAACGACCGTTGGGAAGCGAGCTTCACGCCGTCGCGCGTCGGTCCGTATCGTTACACCGTGGAAGCGTGGTGGGATGTGTGGGGCACCTTCCGCCACGATTTGCACGCAAAGCACGAAGCCGGCCAGACTCTGACGCTTGAGATCGAGGAAGGCCGCCGCATGCTCGCGGCCGCGGCCGACCGTGCGGACAAGCGGGATCGCGCGACGCTGCGCCGCCTGCTGGACTCGCTGGCGCGGGCAGAACATGACGCGGCGATTGCAATGCTGTTGTCGGACGAAGCGTTGGCCGCGATGCAGGCAACCGACGAGCATGCGTTCGGCGTGCGTCACGCACCGCCGTTGCGGTTGGATGCCGATCGGCCAGCCGCCATGTTCGCAAGCTGGTACGAATTGTTCCCGCGTTCCGTCACCGACGATCCGCATCGTCATGGCACATTCAACGACGTGATCGGCTGGCTGCCGGCGATCGCCGCGATGGGCTTCGACGTGCTGTATTTCCCGCCGATCCATCCGATCGGCCACACCAACCGCAAGGGCCGCAACAATGCGCTGCGGGCCGGGCCGGATGACGTCGGCAGCCCGTACGCGATCGGCAGCGAGGAAGGCGGCCACGACGCGATCCATCCGCAGCTTGGCACGCTGGAGGATTTCCGCCGGTTATTGGCGGCGGCGAAGGAGAATGGGCTGGAGATCGCGCTCGATTTCGCGATCCAGTGCTCGCCCGATCATCCGTGGCTGAAGCAGCATCCGAATTGGTTCCTGTGGCGGCCGGACGGCTCGCTGCGTTATGCGGAAAATCCGCCGAAGAAATATGAGGACATCGTCAATCCGGATTTCTACACCGAAGCCGCGCTGCCCGGTCTGTGGCATGCGCTGCGCGATGCGGTGGAGTTCTGGGTGGACCAGGGCGTGCGCATCTTGCGCGTCGATAATCCGCACACCAAGCCGATGCCGTTCTGGCGCTGGATGATTGCCGACATCCGCAGCCGCCATCCCGACGTATTGTTCCTGGCGGAGGCGTTCACCCGGCCGAAGGTGATGTACCGGCTGGCGAAGGAGGGCTTCACCCAGTCGTACACGTACTTTACGTGGCGCAATTCCAAGGCGGAGCTGGTCGAGTACCTGACCGAGCTGAATGAACCGCCGGTATCCGAATTCTTCCGGCCGAATTTCTTTGTGAACACGCCGGACATCAATCCCCCGTTCGTGCAAACCGGCGGCCGCGCCGCGTTCCTGATTCGCGCCGTGCTGGCGACGACGCTTTCCGGTTTGTGGGGGATGTACTCGGGGTTCGAGATTTGCGAGTCGGCGCCATTGCCGGGACGGGAGGAGTACCTCGACGCGGAAAAATACGAAATCCGCGTGCGCGACTTCGCCGCGCCGGGGAATATCGTGGGCGAGATCACGACACTGAACAGATTGCGACGCGAACACGCCGCATTGCAAACGCATTTTGGGGTGACGTTCTATCAGGTCGCGAACGATGCGGTGCTGCTGTACGGCAAGCGCGTGGCGGGCAGCGGCGAGATGATCCTGGTCGCGGTGAATCTCGATCCGCATGCGGTGCAGGAGACGGATTTCGAGCTGCCGTTGTGGGAATTCGGCCTGCCCGACCGGGGCGCGTTCGACGCGACGGACCTGATGCGCGGCAACCGCTTTACCTGGCAGGGCAAGCAGCAGCATGTCCGGCTGGACCCCGCGGATATGCCGTTCGCGATCTGGCAACTTTCGCTACCGGGAGGTGTGTCGTGACTTTCTCCGCCTGTCATTGCGAGAAGCGGACTTCTGTCATTGCGAGGCCGCTTGGCCGAAGCAATCTCCCCCGGAAGATTGCTTCGGCCAAGCGGCCTCGCAATGACAGTGGGGGGGTGCCCTGCACCGCCCGTTGGACGGAGCCCGGCCCATGAACATCGCCCTCGCCCGACCGCGCCCCGCGCCGGCGCAGATGACCGAAGACAAGCTGTGGTACAAGGACGCGGTCATCTACCAGCTCCACGTCAAGTCGTTCTTCGATTCCAACAACGACGGCGTCGGCGACTTCCCCGGCCTGCTGGCGAAGCTCGACTACATCGCCGAGCTCGGCGTCAACGCCATCTGGCTGCTGCCTTTCTACCCGTCGCCCTTGCTCGATGACGGCTACGACATCGCCGATTACCGCGGCGTCCACCCCGACTACGGCAACCTCGCCGACGTGAAGCGCTTCATCCACGAAGCGCACAGGCGCGGCATGCGTGTCATCACCGAGCTCGTGGTGAACCACACCTCCATCCAGCACCCCTGGTTCCAGCGCGCGCGCCATGCCAAGTCGGATTCCACCTACCGCAATTTCTACGTCTGGTCCGATACCGACCAGAAATACGCCGGCACGCGCGTCATCTTCGTCGATACCGAGCGCTCCAACTGGACCTGGGACCCGATCGCCAACGCCTATTACTGGCATCGCTTCTACAGCCACCAGCCAGACCTGAACTTCGACAATCCGCGTGTGCTGAAGGAAGTCCTGGCGGTCCTGCGCTTCTGGGCCGACCTCGGCGTGGACGGGCTGCGCCTCGATGCCGTGCCGTACCTGGTGGAACGCGAAGGCACCAACAACGAAAACCTCGCCGAGACCCACGCCGTCCTCAAACAGATCCGCGCCGAGCTCGAGACCCACTACCCCGACCGCATGCTGCTCGCCGAAGCCAACCAATGGCCGGAGGATACCAAGGAATATTTCGGCGAGGGCGACGGCGACGAATGCCACATGGCTTTCCACTTCCCGCTGATGCCGCGCATGTACATGGCGATCGCGCGCGAGGACCGCTTCCCGATCACCGACATCATGCGGCAGACGCCGGACATTCCGTCCACCGCGCAATGGGCGATCTTCCTGCGCAACCACGACGAACTCACGCTGGAAATGGTCACCCAGTCCGAGCGCGATTTCCTGTGGGAGACGTACGCCGCCGACCGCCGCGCGCGGCTGAACCTGGGCATCCGCCGCCGCCTCGCGCCGTTGCTGGAACATGACCGCCGCCGCATCGAGCTGATGAACAACCTGCTGCTGTCGATGCCCGGCACGCCGGTGATCTACTACGGCGACGAGATCGGCATGGGCGACAACGTGTATCTCGGCGACCGCAACGGCGTGCGCACGCCGATGCAGTGGTCGCCCGATCGCAACGGCGGATTCTCTCGCGCCGATCCGAAGCGGCTGGTGTCGCCGCCGATCATGGACCCGCTGTACGGCTACGAGGCGGTGAACGTGGAAGCGCAGGCCGCCGATCCGCATTCGCTGCTGATGTGGATGCGCCGCACCATCGCCGTGCGCCGGCAATACCAGGCGTTCGGCCGCGGCACGTTCCGGCCGCTGTACCCGAAGAACCGCAAGATCCTCGCCTATCTGCGCGAACATGAAAGCACCGTCATCCTCTGCGTCGCCAACCTGGCGCGCACGCCGCAGGCGGTGGAGCTCGATCTTTCGGAATTTGAGAATCGCATTCCGATCGAGCTCGACGGCGGCTCGGTTTTTCCACCGATCGGCAAGCTGACCTATCTGCTGACTCTCGCCCCGTATGGTTTCTACTGGTTCAATCTTGCAGAGGAGACGGCGTGGCCTTCACTGCACACGCCGGCACCGGAACCCATGCCCGAATATCAGACCGTTGTCTGGCGCAAGAACTTTGCCGAAGGCTTGCTCGCGATGCGCCATGTCATGGAACATGAAGTGCTGCCGCCGTATCTCGCGAAACGCCGCTGGTTCGCGCAGAAGGACCAGACGCTGACCGCGGTGCGCATCGCGCTCGCCATCAGCCAGGCGCAAGGCGAAATGGCGCTGGTCGAGATCGAGACCGAAACGCCATCCGGCACCGCGCGCTGGCTGCTGCCGCTCGGCATCGCCTGGGAGGATGGCCCGCCCAACGCGCTGGCGGCACAGCTTGCGTTGGCGCGTGTGCGCCGCGGCGCACGGGTCGGTCTGCTGACCGATGCGTTCGCGCTGCCCGAGCTCGCGCGCGGCGTCATGAACGGCCTCGCGCAGGCCCGCACGGCGAAGACCGAAGCCGGCGACGTGTGTTTCGAACCGACATCCCGCATGCGCGAGATCGCCATTCCGCCCGATGTCGATCTCAACTGGCTGTCGGCGGAGCAATCCAACTCCTCGCTGATCGTCGGCGACATCGCGATGCTGAAATTGTTCCGCCGCGTCTCCAGCGGCCAGCATCCGGAGGCCGAAATGGGCCGCTATCTTACGGAACAAGGCTTCGCCAGCGCCCCGCCCCTGCTCGGCGAAGTCGTGCGCGTGGACACTGACGGCACGCGCCACACCCTGGCGATCGTCCAAGGTTTCATTCGTAACCAGGGGGATGCGTGGAGCTGGACGCTCGATCTGTTGATGCGCGGCCTGTCCGACATGTCCGGCGGTGACGACGCCGCCGCGGCGGACGCCGAAAGCCACGAGGATTACGACGTGATCGCCACATTGCTCGGCCGCCGGCTTGGCGAAATGCACGCCGTGCTGGCGCGCCCGTCGGACAATCCGGATTTCGCACCGGAAGTCGCGGAAGCGCCCATCACGCGCGCCTGGGCGACGCAGGCAGCACACCAGATCGACGCCGCGTTCGCCGCGTTGAACGCGCGGCAGGATTGGCCGGACGACACGGCGCAGGACCTGGAAAACGTGCTGGCACTGCGTGACCGGCTGGCCGGCACGGTGAAGCATCTCGCATCGCAGGGCGTCGGCAGCCCGGTGACGCGGATTCACGGCGACCTGCATCTCGGGCAGGTGCTGGTGGCGAACGGCGATGTGTACATCATCGACTTTGAAGGCGAGCCGGCAAAGCCGCTGGAACAGCGGCGGGCAAAGAACAGCGCGGCGCGGGATGTTGCGGGGATGATAAGGTCGTTCGATTATGCGGCGGCGGTGGTGGATCGGAAAAGCCGGGAAAGCCACGCGCATTTGCCGGAGCCGCGGCGCGCTGCGTTCCTGGAAAGCTTCGTCGCGCGGGCAACCGAATCCTTTCTCGCCGGTTATCGTGAGGCGGCGGGACCGGTGGATCAGGCTTTGCTCGATTTGTTCCTGCTGGAAAAGGCCGCTTATGAAATCGTTTATGAAGCGGCGAACCGCCCGACCTGGATCGACGTGCCGCTGCGCGGCCTCGCCCGTGTCGCCGAATCGCTGCTTCACGCGGAGGCTGCATCGTGAATGACGTCGTGATCGAAGTGCCCGGCCTGTCGCCCGACATCGCGGCGCAGCTTGCCGATGGCCGGCTGCGCGATCCGTTCTCGACGCTGGGTCCGCATGACACCGGCTCCGGCCGCATCGTGCGCGCATTCCTGCCCGGCGCGCAGGACGTGGAGGTACTGGCACGCGACGACGGCCATCGCATCGGCACGCTGCTGCCCAGCCAGCCGGCTGGTTTGTTTGTCGGGCGCGTCGAATCGCGTGAGGATTATCGCCTGCGCATCACCTGGCCGGGTGCGGTGCAGGAGACCGAAGACCCCTACGCCTTCACGCAACTTCTCCTTTCCGACAACGATCTTTTCCTGTTCAATGAAGGCCGCTTGTTCGAAATGGCCTTCACCCTCGGCGCCGTGCCGACGACCATCGACGGCGTACGCGGCGTGCGCTTTGCCGTCTGGGCGCCGAACGCCCAGGCCGTGTCCGTGGTCGGCGATTTCGACACGTGGGACCCGCGCCGCCATCCGATGCGGCTGCGCTTTCCGTCCGGCGTGTGGGAATTGTTCGTGCCGCGGCTGGAAGCCGGCGCGCGCTACAAGTACGCGATCGTCGGCCCCGACGGAAACCACCAGCCGTTGAAAGCCGATCCGCTGGCCCGTGCGACGGAAGCGCCGCCGGCCACCGCATCGATCGTCGCCGACACGCGCCCGTTCGTCTGGCACGACGAAGCGTGGATGGCCGATCGCCCGCGCCGTCACACCGTCGATGCGCCGCTGTCGATTTACGAAGTCCACGCCGCATCATGGTTCCGGCCCGCCCCGGGCCAGACGCCGACATGGGATGAACTGGCCGCACGCCTGGTGCCCTATGTCGTCGAACTCGGCTTCACCCATATCGAGTTGATGCCCGTCGCGGAACACCCGTTCGGCGGTTCGTGGGGCTACCAGCCGCTGGGCTTGTTTGCGCCGTCCGGCCGTTTCGGTCCCGTCGAGGGTTTCCAGCGCTTCGTCGATGCCTGCCATCGCGCCGGGATCGGCGTGATCATCGATTGGGTGCCGGCGCATTTCCCCACCGACGCGCACGGCCTCGCGCAGTTCGACGGCACCGCGCTTTATGAACATCAGGATCCGCGCGAGGGTTATCACCAGGACTGGAACACGCTGATCTACAACGCCGGCCGGCGGGAGGTGCAGGGCTTCCTGATCGCCAGCGGCATCCACTGGCTGGAGCATTTCCATGTGGACGGCCTGCGCGTCGATGCGGTCGCCTCAATGCTGTACCGCGACTACAGCCGCAAGCAGGGCGAGTGGATTCCCAACGCCTATGGCGGGCGTGAGAACCTGGAATCGATCGGCTTCCTGCGCCACTTCAACGCCGTCGCCCGCGAACGCTGTCCCGGCGCGATGACCGTCGCCGAGGAATCCACCGCCTGGCCCGGCGTATCACGCCCCATCAGCGACGGCGGCCTGGGCTTCTCCTACAAGTGGAACATGGGCTGGATGCACGACACGCTCGGCTACATGGAGCACGAGCCGGTGTACCGGCAGTTCCACCACAACGACATGACCTTCGGCCTGCTGTACGCGTTTGCCGAGAACTTCGTGCTGCCGCTGTCGCACGACGAGGTGGTATATGGAAAAGGCTCGCTGATCCGCAAGATGCCAGGCGACGACTGGCAGAAATTCGCCAACTTGCGCGCGTATTTCGGCTTCATGTGGGGCCATCCCGGCAAGAAGCTGCTGTTCATGGGCGGCGAGATCGCGCAATGGGACGAATGGAGCCATGACGGCGAGATCGCCTGGGACCTGGTGCGGTTCCCCCGCCATCGCGGCGTCCAGCGCCTGGTGACGGACCTGAACGCGCTGCACGTCGCGCAAGGCGCGCTGCATCAGCGCGACACGGCCTATACCGGATTCCGTTGGGTGGTTGGCGACGATACCGCGAATTCGGTGTTTGCATTCCTGCGTTACGGCAACGATGATGCACGTCCGGTGCTGGTGGTCAGCAACTTCACGCCCGTGCCGCGCTCCGGCTACGGCATCGGCGTGCCGCGGCCGGGCATGTGGCGGGAACTGCTGAATTCGGATGCCGAGATCTATGGCGGATCGAACATGGGAAATGGCGGCGCGATCGCGACCGTCCCGGTGCAGCGCCACGGGGAAGCGCAGTCGCTGGAACTCACCCTGCCGCCGTTGGCCACGGTGTTCCTCGCACCGGAGTAAAGTGCGCTGGGCTTGTCATGGCGAGGCCGGCGTCCGCTGTCATGGCGAGGCCCGCGCCCTTTGTCATTGCGAGGCCGCTTGGCCGAAGCAATCTCCCGCGGGAGATTGCTTCGGCCA